>NHDG01000064.1 GCA_002167285.1 Planctomycetia bacterium TMED53 | reverse complement strand
GATGCCCAGATCACCACAGAAATCCAAATTCCTACCGATCTGCATCTCGCCGGAGATTCCACAGCACTTCGACAAGTGGTCATGAATCTTTCTCTGAACGCAGCGGATGCGATGAATGAAGCCGGTCATGGCGGAAAAATCACTATTCAGGGTCAAGCATTGGCTGAGGGTGGAATCGAACTGAACTTCACAGACGACGGTCCGGGAATGACACAAGAGGTCGCACGCCTCGCCTTCGATCCTCTCTACTCAACAAAGGAATCTGATAAGGGTAGTGGCCTGGGTCTCTATGTTGTTCAACGCATCATCGATGGTGCCGGTGGAATGATTAAACTCGATACCGCCCCAGGCAAGGGTGCGAAATTCCGTATTGTCCTTCCGGATGCCATGGCCCAACTAGGCAGTGAAGAAATTCACCCGCTCGACGTGACCGATCATTGGCAAGGGGAATTACAGTGAATCCTGAGTGGTTTCCCCAAATCGAAGTTCTAGTTGTTGAAGATGATCCCTTTGTCAGGGAAAGCTTTCAAATTTATCTACAGACTGAAGGATTCAAAGTTACGACTGCAAAAGATGGAGTCGATGGCCTTGAATCGGTGAAGAACCATGAGCCAGATGTCATCATCGCTGATCTCAGAATGCCTCGAATGGATGGAATCGAACTACTTCGAGCAGTAAAGACGTGTGCCCCTGAAGTGGAAGTGATTCTGGCTTCCGGATCTGCGACTTTGGAGAGTGCGCTCGATGCGATGAGATTGGGAGCATACTCATATATCGAAAAACCGGTCGTAGATCTCGACAGGGATCTCAAGATGATCGTTTCCCAAGCAGCAGAGAGGCGCCGCCTTCGCGGTACTAATTTGAAACTGCAAGGTGAATTACAGAAGGCTCACCACCAACTCGAAGAGCTGAACCGAAATTCGACAAACCAGACTAACAAGCCGGCGGCTCATCGTTGGCTAAGATCCATCGCCAAGACCCCGTTCCAAATATGGCGCGAAAATCTCCTCAAGGAGCTTTGCTGCGATGACATGGCTCTCTTCTTAAGAAGAGATGATCGTCTTTATCCCTTTTACAGCCACAGGTCCGAAATCGATGCGGAACTGGAATCGCTTTCTTGCCGGAGTTTCCCCGATCCCGGAGAGACTTGTCGAGAAGTGGAGAGGGCTGGTCTCCTTCCCCCAGCCCAAAAGCTGCTGCTCTTTCCTCTCTTCCTCTTCGGCCGCCTCGAAGGCCTGCTGGCAGTTCCTGATCGCCCCGGTAGCAGCAATCGAGAGCTCTGGAAAAGCCAAATTCGCGAGTTTGGAGACATTGCAGTGGCACACATCTGTGCCAAGAGTGGATCGACCTCGACGACGACGGGTTGAGCCTCCCACAGCTATCCATTAAAAGCAAAGGGACCCAGGCCCCGCAGGAGGCTCCTTGTTGGCCCCTTTCTCGCTTCGAACAGTCTCTCTTTGCCTTTTGACTTTGGTGCTTGCTGCTACCTTGTGTATGCCTGCAATTGCCCAAAACGAGCCTTGGATTCCTCCCAGATCCCCTGACTTTGATCGACTCGCCCGTGAAATCGAGGAGGCGAAACTCGATCCCGATTCCTTAGAGTTGAAACCCGCTCTCACAAAACTTGCTGATCGTATTTTTGATGGAGATCCGGGCGGCTGCTTCCCGATCGGAGATGGATATCACGTCGGAGCCGGACCTTACCTACAACTGGTCCTTCAATCTCTACCGCAAGAAATCGCTGAAGAGATTCGTTCCGAACTCAAACTTTCATTAAGGTCGAGGTTTGAAGAGCCCCCCCCACCCGGTTTCGACCCGACCGTCGATCGTCGCCGGACTCGCCAACTTCTCGATCTTTCTGCGGATTTGATCGGAACAGAATGGATAGATGCTCTAGGCCATTCCGCACTCGAACGCGGCGATTTTGGTCACTTCCAGCTACTGAAAGCAAATAGTGATTCACCTTGGGGTTCTTTTCTTCCATCTTCCCAGAGATTGGCAACGCTATCCGATATCAATCTCACAAAAACGCACCCCATCCTCCTCGAAGAAGAGCCGAATTTAACCGACAACGATTCCACCCCAGCGATCGAACCCTGGCAAAAACAGCATGCTATCAGCAGGGTTCTCAGCTCTGGGACGCACTTGTGGATTCAATCTGGAAGTGAAATCAGTTCCAGAAATCAGGATACCGGTGATCTGCTGTGGAAGAGTGATCTACTCCTCGAAGAAGATCAGAGCGCTGCAGAAATCGGTTTCCAAAACCGAAGACCCGCGTTATCCACGGACGTCCTTGCAGTCTCCTCCACAAACGCACTTCAAGGCTATGATTCCCTAAGTGGTCAATCACTGTGGAAGATCGGCTATGAGCAGATCATCGGAGCCCCTTCCGGAAAAATGCGCTGGTGTCATTTATCGGAGCCTATTGCGGTTCCAGGCGGCTTTGTCGTTGTCACACAACGCTATACACAAAATCGTGTGGAAGCCTTCATCTCAAGGATAGAGCGCAACGGAAAAGTCTCATGGGTGCGATCCTTAGGAGAGTCTACAGGAGCGACCTGGCTCGCACTCCAAAGCTGGAGCGGCACTCCTATCTATCGACAAGGTAGAATCTTTTGGAACTCTGGTCGCGGAACCGTCATGGCAGTCCGTGAAATGGATGGTGCGATCCTATGGGCACGGGAACTCCAACCAGAAGGTCCAGTCGGCTTGAAGGACCAGTTACAGTTCAATTCCCCCGATCGCTCTCAGCTAGAATATCGACAAGGGCAACTGTTTCACCACGTTCCCGGTTCTGCACGATTAAGTCGAATCTCGGCAACGGATGGCCAAATTCTCAATGGGCTTCCTCTCCCCGAGGGTGCCTTATGGTGCATTTCAAAGACTGGTCAACGCTGCGTCATCGTCACCGCTGAAGGCGTCATTCACTCTTGGATGATTTCCTCTCTTCGCAACGGAAGACCTCGAATGGAGTGGCAGCACCGTTGGCCTGCCGACAAACTTCCGACTCCGATCGCGATCACGATGCTCGAATCGGGGAATTCGCTGATTGCCACCTCCGAAGTATTGTCAGTCATTAATCCGGCTGGGAGATGGGTTTCGCACACTGCTTGGGTGACACCTCCTCAAAGCATCCAATTTTGCCGCGACGGAATTGCAGTTCAAACAGCGTCAAGTCTCGAATGGTGGTCCGATCAATATCAGCAGCTGACCCCTGAAAGAGGTTTTTGGGATTCAGCCAATCTATCCCAACTGATGGAGCACAACTTCGATTTCTCACTGCTTACAGGGCTCGTATCAGAGTTGAATGGTCGCAGTCCGCATAATTTACGCTCACGAAATCAACTGCGCTGGATCCTAGATCGAAATGACCTCGATCTGCCCACCAACGTCCGTAAATCTGCCGAGGTCTCACTGATCAGCGCCGAAAATTCGAGCAGGCTTCGATTGCGCGTGGCTTGGGAAAGAGCTTTAGGGGCTTGGAATCGGAAAGAGTTCGAGACCGCTGACACCATCTGTCAACTGATGTTGGCAGAGCCTGGCTCGCTACTCAGGGACTTTCAAGTCGCTCTTGAGGGAGGGCGTACCGTCAACGCGGAAGCGGCATTCTCAGGGCTATTACTGGCATTGGATCAGGAAAATGGATCGGAAGACCGGATCCAAATGAGGGAGAATCGCGCCCGCAATGATCTCGATCGATTTGTGAGCGATGATCCCGGCGCCTGGCGGGCTTTGGCGACCCTACGTCCCGGTTGCCCTACTGGTAGAGTTGCCCGCTTGAGAGCTGCGGAAGCCTATTACAGAGCGCAAGATCTCGAATCTTGTCTTCAACAGTTGAACCTCCTCGTTCTCAGAGAACCCGAGACTGACGAATCTTTGGTCGCGCGCCTCCGCAAAGTCGAAGTTCTGCGTGAACAAGGTCAGAGGCGTAAAGCTCTCAGAGAAATCGAATCTCTGCAGAGAGAGCATGGAGACCGGGTTCTGACGCGAACATTAGGTGAGAAAACAATCACCACAACACTGGGTGAACGACTGGACACTCTCAAGGATCAAACTGAATCCCTTGAAGTTGACATCAGGCCTGTTCCCGGTCTTCCCCTCGAGCTGGCTTGGAGTAGTAGATTAGAGCTGGATCAATTGAGATCGACGACGGTTCATCCGCTCTTTGAATTTCCAGGCCTCGAAAATGATCTGCGTTATCTGGTACTCACTCTGACCGGCGCAAGAATGATGGAGAGTCTCGACGGATTATCTCTGTGGAAATTCGACCTCGAGCAACCTCCCCCTTCTGTTTCGGGAGGAATCTTCCTCGACCGAAACAAGCAATCTCTAAAGCTTCTTCACCTCGATTCTCAAGGAGCACTCCTGTGGAACAAAAGTTCCATTTTCCTGCTCGATCTCGAATCAGGAAGGCTTCTGTGGCGTAAGAGCCCTCCAATTGTGGATGGTGTAGATGTATCGATGAAGTCGTGGATCCACTGCGCAAGTGCGGGTTCCACCATCGTCGCAATCACTGAATCTCATCGAATGCTTCGTCTCAACCCAAAGAGCGGCGAAGTTCTTTGGGCTGTCAACCTCCCAGGTCTACTGATCGACACCCCTACTATTCAGGCGGATCAAATCCTATGCGGTTACTCAATACCCGATAGGGTCGAAGTCAGAGATCTCAAATCTGGTGATCTCATCAAAGGTTGGGATCTCGAAGGTGAGGTGCCTGGACTCGCCAATGCCCCCTTCTTCACCAAAGACGGCTGGATCTACGCGACGGAGGGCGGCTCGGTTACAAAGCACGCTTCGGATACAACCATCTTGTGGACTCAGCAATTACCTTCTGGCCTTTCGAATTTGTATCTGGCTGCGGACTCTACTCAGCTCATCGCCCAGCATTATTGGACAGAATCGGACCCGACCCTTTGGGGTCTATCACTCGAAAATGGAAAACGACTGTGGCAAAAAAAGCTTCCTCAAGATTCTCGCCGAGTGATCTCTGTGAAACCGATGGGGTCAGAAGTCTTATTGGTTTGTGAAGGGTTCACCAATCGAAGCTTGATTTGCTTCAAGGTTCCCGGGAGTAATCCACTGGTGAACCTTCCGGAACCGGAACAGCTGTGGAAACGAGACCTCGTCCCAGCTTACGATGCCGTCAATTTGGTAGAGCATGGTGCATGGCTACTGGTCGTCGATCGCATTCGCGGAGAGCTCTCGATCCTGGATCGATTTACAGGAACTCCTCTGCTGAATCGCAATGGTATCGAGATTATCCCGAGAACCACTCGCCCCCTAGGTCGAATGCATCATGCAGCGATTATCGGCGATCATCTGGTCACCGTTTCAGCTCGAGGCACGGTAGCATTTCGAGCGCGGCAACCTGGAAAATCTGATGAAGTCGATTGGTCTGCATTGCAGCAATTTTTCGCTACGGATTTCTCCTCTGACCGGGAATCTTCAGCAACCGCTGAACAGCTTCTCGAAGTGGAAATATCCCAACGTGAATCTGCAATTCAGGATACACAAACTTCACTGATCGATAAGAGAAGTGCCAGCTGGCATCTGGAAGCACTGGAAAGACTTCGTGGGAAGATCAACAAAAACGAAGTCGAAGTTCCATTTCTTCCAGTTGAGCCGCTGATCGACGGATCTCTCTCTGAGCCGTGGAATACCTCTTCAGGAATCGCCCTAGAGCAGCCCCGTTTCGTTAGAGCACTCCAAGGAATCGGTGAGATCAATATTCCCTGGCAAGATCGAGGGGATCTCTCTGGAAAGATGTTTATGGGTTGGACTGAATCTGGCCTACACATCGCCGTCGAAGTCGCCGACGACAATGTCACAGTCCATGACAGAGATTCAAAGACATGGAAGGGTGATTGCCTTCTCCTAGTACTCGACACACTTGGAGATGGTGGACAAACACCTCGCTCCGATGACCAGGTATTAACCCTCGCATTCGTTCCTCCCCGTCCTCAACCTGATCCAGAAGAAGAAGAACCTGAAGGTGCCGAGGGGGGAGAAGCGCCTCCCTTCCCCGAAGACGATGAAGAAGACGAACCTGAGGGAGATCACGTAGTGCTGCGAAGACCCGACAATTTGGGTGTCGTCTACGAGATGACGATTCCCTGGACATCGATTCTGGCTCAAAGGCAGGATTTCGGTTCCAATCCGTGGCCGGGGCTCAAAATGCGCATAGGTATCGCCATCACTGACGACGATACCGGAACCGGTGCGACCAAGTATTTAGGGCTGACTCCGGGAATGGTGCTTCATAAAGTGATGGATCGGTTGTGGGAAGGCTGCTGCCCAGATCTACTGTTACCGATCCGACTGGTTCGATAAGTAACGGGTTCGATAAGTAACGGGTTCGATAAGTAGCTGGTTCACTCAAGGAAGACTGGGGAGCCATTTGTAGCTCGGTCGCTACAAATGGGAATGACTGGGGAAGTCGTGAGTTCCGATCAATTCTGGATCTTAACTAAATTGATTGTAGCCCTTTCCTTGATAGGAGGCTGCACGACTCCTGTCGATGGAGATCGAGGACTCCCCCCCTTTTACATCGAGCGCCAAGAAAATCTTCCAGATGGAGAAGTACTTCAATCACGCCATTTTTGGCCATTTTACTCAAGTGCCAAGAGCACCAATCTCAGCGAAACCCGCATCCTCTGGCCTCTCTATATGGATCGCTCGGAACCGGATGAAAACCAAACTTGGATCATCCCGCTTTACCACCGTTCAGCATACAGACACGCCGACGGACGCTGGGATATCGACGGTTTTCTATTGCCTCTGATCCTTTGGGGATCAGACCCTAAGGAGGGTGACTATCTGGCACTGGGTCCATTTGGTGGAACGATTAAAGGCTTGCTCGGTAAAGACCGAATCGATTACCTGATGTTCCCACTTTGGGCAAGACTGCAGGATCGCAGCCAAATATCAGAGCACTACCTCTTTCCAATTGCGGGACTTGATGATGGCCCTCTACGCAAGGGCTGGCGTGTGTTCCCTTTTTATGGCGAGTCCACCGGATACACCATGGATGGCCGTATACGAGATCAGTCCCGAACCATCATGTGGCCATTTTGGAATGAAAAGATGAGTCGGCTCGATACGGATAACCCCATCCATTCGTGGTGGCTTTGGCCCTTCTATGGCGAAATTAAAAGCGATGATCGCCTTCTTCGCTCGGTCGCTTTCCCATTTTGGTATGAAGAACACGATTCTCGAAACAATGTCTCAAGTTGGACCCTTCTACCATGGACCATCGGAACACTCGACGGGCAGTGGAATAGGGTTGAACTATACCCATTCTGGGGATTCCACGATCAACCTGGATTATCGCGAGGCTTTACCCTTTGGCCTCTATACCAGTGGGAATCTCAAAATGCGGGAGATCGAAAACGGGAAGTTCGCAGATTTTTCCCATTTTGGAGATCCATCGACGATTCCAAATCAGGGAAGTTGGAGACCTCTAATCGCCTGCTATGGCCCCTAGCCCGTTGGGGCACCGATTCTGAAGGAGAGACGAAAGGCTCATTCCCTGCCCTTCTCCCCTTCGATGCTCCACGGGGCTTCGGCTGGTCCCACGGCCGATCAACCCAATTGGCTCGTTGGAAATACGACGATCAGGGCTGGGACTTTGAACTCCTTTGGGGCCTTCTAACGTCAAAGAATAGAAGCTCAAATCTCGAATTTTCTCTCCTTGGTGGCCTCCTGGCCAAGGAAGCGGACCCGCGATCAGATGACACCCGGTGGCGTCTCCTGTACATTCCATTCTAGAAACAGCGGGATCACCGATCCCACTGGGGGGATATCAAGCCTCTTCCGCCTAGAGGAAGTCCGGTTTGTGGGGAATGGAGCGAGATGACTGGCGCAGTTGAAGCCCTGGGAAGATTCCTGGGTCGAAGTGCCGAATCCACTGGGTACGGTCTCGTTTTGCTCGGCAAAACGATGCTGACCATTCCCCATCTGCTGAATCGCAGACGCATGAGGGATTGCCTGAACCTCATGTTCACTTATAGCGTCGGATCTTTCACGGTTACGGCTGTCGTTGCACTCTTCACCGGCATGATTTTGGCATTGAATGGTGGAGACTCTCTCGCCTCATTGGGCCAGGAAAACCTCATCGGTCGTATCGTTGCCATATCGATGATCCGCGAAATGGGCCCCTTTATGACCGCGCTCATCCTCACTGCCAGCCTTGGAAGCGGAATCGCAGCAGAGATCGGCACGATGAAGGTTTCAGAAGAGATCGATGCTCTGGAGATCATGTCCATCTCCCCGATCAAGTTTCTGGTACTACCAAGGCTGGTTGCGCTGACCCTTGTCACCCCTGTGATGACGATCATCGCAGCATTCATAGGAATTCTTGGGGCCAGCATCGTTGCCGCAAACAACTTCGGCGTCACATGGATCGCATTTTCAAATGATGCCCTCGAAAATTTGAAATTAGGAGATGTTCATATTGGGTTGATCAAATCAGTGGTGTTTGGAGTCACCATTGCAACGGTCGGTGCGACTCAAGGGCTCTTGACCCGAGGCGGCGCTACAGGGGTTGGTGAAGCAGCACGTCGAGCGGTCGTCATCAGCTTCCTATTGGTCATCATCCTCGGTTACTACCTCTCTTGGTTATACTTGTCATGATCCGACTTGATAATGTCACCAAAACTCTATCTGGCCGTAAGATCCTCTCAGAGCTGAGCCTCTCCGTAGAAGAGGGTGAAACACTGGTGTTATTGGGGAGGTCAGGAACAGGTAAGAGTGTCACCCTCAGGCACATCGTCGGTCTAATGCAACCTGATCATGGAAAAGTTGAGGTCCTGGGAAAAGACGTCAGTTCGCAAAACCCTTCAATCCTGACTGAGGTTCGCAAAAAGGTCGGTTACCTGTTTCAAGATGGTGCCCTCCTCAACTGGCTAACCGTGAAAGAGAATGTTGCTCTTCCCCTAATAGAAACTTTAGGGGTATCTGCAAATGAGATTGAAGAGAGAGTCCAGCGGGTTCTTCGAGAGGTGGAACTCGATAGCCATGGTGACAAATTCCCCGGCGAGATCTCCGGAGGGATGCGAAAAAGAGCAGGCCTGGCAAGGGCATTGGTATGTGACCCACAGGTAGTACTTCATGACGAACCGACCTCAGGCCTTGATCCAATCTCCTCGAGCATCATCAACCAACTGGTCAATCAATTGAAGTCGACGGGGATCACTCAAGTTCTCGTTACCCACGACATGAATTCCGCATTTGAAGTAGCAGACAGAATCGCAATGCTCCATGAAGGAAAAATTCAAGCCTTAGGCACTGTCGATGAGATTCGAAATTCGAAGAATCCAGCTGTGAGACAATTTTTGGAGGGGGAAGTCACTGGCCCTCTCACACACGGCACGCTCGATGGTGGATCAGATGCAGCAGAAGATAGAAATGAGGTCTCATGACTAGGGACTTTATCGTAGGGATCATTTTTCTCGTCGCCCTAACACTGGTTGGATCATTGACATTCCTACTGCAGGAATATCCCTCCGGATCGGCGATGACTCTTTCAGTCGGATTCGAAGATGTCTCCGGCATGAAGGCAGGTGACCCGGTACGAGTTCGAGGTCTTCGATCTGGAATCGTCGACAAAATCGTCCTCGATCCTCAACGCGAACTTGCAGTCGCAACGTTGAAGCTCTCTCAAGACTTGGAACCGAGAGAAGGATATGAATTCAAAATACTTCCGGCGAGCGCACTAGGAGGTACATATCTTCGTTACAACCCCGGATCTGGTGACCTCGTTGCCACCGACAACCTCCGAGGAGAAGCAGGGGGTGACGTCCTCGGGGAAGTCGGAGATCTCTTGAATAATACCCGTGGGAGTATCGAAGAAGGCCTGTCTTCACTTGCGAGCCTGCTTAATAAATTAGAAGACGGGGATGGAATTTTCGGAGGGCTCCTCACCAGCAATACGGCAAAGGAGCAGTTTCTCGAAACTGTTGAAAATCTGGAAGTGATCACGAGCGACCTTAGAGAAGGAAAAGGGATTCTTGGATCTCTTCTCCTACAGGATTCCGCTCAGCAAACCGAGTTCAATAACATCCTCGCCCAGGTCAATAGCAGCCTCAAAAGTATTGAAGCAGGAGAAGGAACCGTGGGCCTACTCCTGAAAGACGAAGAGACCCGAAACAACTTAGAAAACGCATTCGCCGATTTAGCAGAATTTAGCGACGCCATCGCTGAGTCACGGGGCTTATTGGGTAAAGCGATCAATGACCCGGAGTTCTTTGCGCTGTTTAACGACGCTATGAAAGAACTAAAAAGCGCAGCTACCCAATTGGGCCCAACTGGCACTGGCCCCTTAGCGAGACTCATCCACAGCGAATCGATGGGTGACGATTTAGAAGCCTCCCTCATTGCAATGCGAAGCATCACCACAGACATCAACGAAGGGCCGGGAACCCTGCATAGCCTCATCAAGGACCCAAGCCTATTCAATGATGCACGTGAAACACTGACGTTACTGCGCGATTCCACAGAAGATTTACGCGAGCAAGAACCCGTCACTTCATTCTTCAGTATTCTGTTCTCTCCATTTTAAGAGGTCACATTGGAATGGATCATTGCTAGTGCTCATTTAGTAGCTGGCCTGTTTCTATTACTGATTGCAGGTGATTGGCTCATCAATGCAGCCGTCAATCTGGGAACCCGCTGGAAGCTCTCACCCATCTTCATGGGAACGACAGTGGTCGCTGCGGGTACTTCACTTCCAGAATTAGTGGTTGCAGTTATTGCCCAACTCGAAGGAAGCTCAGGATTAACTCTCGGAAATGTGATCGGCAGCAATATATTCAATATTGGCGCGGTTCTTGGGTTGATCTTCCTATGGAAAGACCAACGAGGACTCGTGGGAGGAAGAGCAGAGATTAATATTCTCGCACTTGTGACCCTCGGGTTCTTATCCCTCTTGTTGCTTATTCAAAACGATGAAGGTGTGGCTGTTATGACGATCCAGCAAGGAGGGTTCTTGCTGTTCATCTTTATCGCACTGCTAGTCATGAATTTCTTACGTGGCAGAGCTCAAGGTTCGAGCGGAGAGATTGACGAGTTCCTCTCTGATGAGAACGCGCTGAAGTCGTACTTGAAGTTGGCATTTGGCATGGTCGGGCTATGGCTAGGTGCTGATTTTTTAGTATCCGGGGCTAGTGATTTGGCAATCCTACTGGGAATCAGCGAAACAGTTGTCGGCCTCACAGTGGTTGCTGCGGGAACAGGTGCACCTGAATTGTTCGCTTCAATCGCAGCACTTCGCAAAGGATCCACAGGTATCGCACTCGGCAATATTCTGGGGTCCAACATTTTCAACACCCTGGGAATCATAGGTGCTGCAACTGTCGTGGCTCCCTTACCTCTCAGCATCGAAGAACTGAGCACCGATTTACTGGTGATGGCAATCATGACCTTTTCATTGGGGTTAACAGGGTGGTTGATCAAGGGAAGATTAGCGATCCGTACATATGGCCTTCTCTTGATGGGCCTTTATGTGTGGTGGTTGCTAAGATTGGTTTTCTGACCTCAAACGAGATCAGGATTCAATCACAAATGGTTCCACATGAATGACGACATCGTGGACCTCAGGGATTTCTTCGCGGATTCGATCTTCAACTTTGTGAGCGATTTCATGGGCGGCGTCCAAACTGAGATCCGGATCTAATTGAATGCTCAAATCGACAAAGATACCGCTGCCAAATCCTCGACTTCGAACGTCATGGACTTTCTTAACTTCTGAAAACTCGAGAGCTCTCTCACTAATCTCCTCTGCTGAGAGAGGAGCCTTATCTGCCAATATTCCCGCAGATTGCAGCGCAATCTGTATCCCAGCCCGTGCAATCGCCAACCCGATCAAGAGAGCAACGACGGTATCCATTTCGTGGAATCCAAGATCTACTGAGACCAGCGCTGCAAGAGCACCAATGGTCGCAAGTAGATCTGAACGAGTGTGCTCACTATCGGCATGCAATATCACACTGGATAATTCAGCGGCCTTTAGCTTCTGCCAGCGTTGTAAAACAAATGTCACCACCAAAGTCACACCCAATACCAGGTACCCGATTGGCAAAGATTCTGGGATCTCAGTTGAGTCCCACCTTTCCATCGCTGCACCCAGAATATTGAAGGCGGCTAAAAATAGCAGGAGCGCGATTCCCATCGCCGAAAAGATTTCAAATTTTTGATGCCCATAAGGGTGGTCTTCATCTGGAGGAGCCGAGGAGACCTTTATCCCAATTAGCCCCACTACGTTAGACGAAGCATCCAATAGAGAATGATAACCATCGGCGATGACGGAAATGAATCCGCTCATGATTCCAAAAGCTAGCTTACAAAATGAGATAATTAAATTCGCCAGCAGGGTTACCCAAAGCACCTTGGTTACTGCTCGGGAATTATTCGCCAAGGGGATCCCCTATTCGACCAATCTACGGAAGCGGACACTCAATACCTGGACTGAAGCGATACTTAACTCCTCAGAACCGATTCTGCGAATATCGGACTCCAAGGCTCTGAAACTGGGTCTTGATCTCAAGTTATCGATGCTCTCCTCGATCCAACGAGGTGATGCTGAATCCGGATCAGACTCACAGATCCGTGCGACTAACGCCCATAATCCATCGAGAATCGTGTTCCTCAAAATCCTCATAGAAAGGGAATCCCAGCGTCCCGATAGTATCGATTCGTCACACTTACGAACGAGAGGATGCAGTCCACTCTCATTTCCAAGCAAGTAGTAAACTCTGGCAACATGATCCACCTTGAGTCCAAAGGTGTTACTCACGTCAAGGATTCGGACTCCGGCGGTCAAATACTCGAACTTAGCAAGCCTGTAAGCCAATTCTTCCGGGAAACCGGAGAGGACGGCCTCATCAACATATGCTTGGAAACGATCCTGCTCTGGCCCTGCTAGGCAAGAAGGGATGGATTCTTCGTATTCCTCAAGAGGGCTAACCCCCTCTGAAATCAAGGACTGAATCCTTTGAAGTCGATCGTCATCATGAGTACTCAAGAGCCAAGCAGCAGCCCTTCTCAAGCATTCTTCGATTCTTACTAATGCTTGGTCGGCTTTTTCAGCTTCGACATTTGTCAGTCCGTAAATTGCTTGACGCATTTCCTCGGCACCAACGAGATCGTCTGCAACGAGATATGCTTGTGCAACGTGCCCAACAGATCTGCCAGTCTCCCGCTCCATATCGAAGAAGAATGAAGACCCTGCCCTATTGATGACCCGATTGGTCACCACCGTCATTGCGATCTCTCGCCGAAGCTGATGCTGACAAATGGCATCAGGAAACTTCTCTCGAATTGCTACCGGGAAATATTCGAAGAGTAATCTCTCTTCATCGATACGCCCCACTGGTTGCTTGAGAAGCCGCCTATAAACGTCCATCTTTGCGTGAGCAGCGATGACGGCAAGTTCTGGCCTCGTCAACGCTTGGCCTTCTGCATGACGTTTGGCAATCTCTTCAGGAGTCGGCAAGAACTGCTCCGACCTGTTGAGAATATCCCTGTCTTCCAAAACCGAAATCGTTCTCTCGAAGGAAAACGGATCTAAATGACTTCGAATTTCATCGAGCCCGATCAACATTCCCTGTTCACGATTATTGTCGAGAACCAACTCACAAACTTCACTCTGAACCTCTTCGAGCTGCTGATTGCGGCCAGCAAAATCGAGACGGCCAGATCGAACTTCTTGTGCTAAGAGAGTCTTGAGATTGACTTCATGGTCAGAGCAATCCACACCCCCAGAGTTATCCACAAAGTCGGCATTGATCAGAGTCCCCTGACGTGAGACCTGGATTCGGCCTTCCGGAGTTACACCCAGATTGCCTCCCTCGACGATCATTCTCGTCTTAACGGCAGAGGCTGGGATTCGGCAAGCTGAGTTTGCAGGATCTCCAACATCTTGATCCCTCTCGGAATCTGCTCGAATGTACGTCCCTATGCCGCCATTAAAAATCATGTCCGTCGGTAGCTTCAGAATTGCCTGAATGATTTGCTCTGGAGTAAATGAATCACCGGGAGGCAGCTGAAGCAACTCCCGTGAGACCTCTGGAAGATCGATGGTTTTTTGAGTTCTGTCGAAGATCCCGCCGCCTTGAGATATCAAATCTTGGTTGTAATCGGACCAATTCGATCTTTCCAAGTTGAACAAACGTAAGCGTTCTTGGTATGAAGCTTCCAGATCAGGATTCGGGTCAATGAAAATATGCAGGTGGTTAAAAGCTGCGAGTAACTTACCTTTTTCGGCCAACAACATTCCATTTCCGAATACATCTCCACTCATGTCGCCAATTCCGACGACCGAGTAGGGCTCTTCTTCATATCTCAGACCTAGTCTGCGGAAATGGATCTTTGCTTCTTCCCATGCTCCCTTTGCAGTGATGGCCAACTCTTTGTGGTCGTAACCATGTTTTCCACCTGAAGCAAATGCGTCATCCAACCAGAAGTCATGCTCTTCAGAAATCTCATTAGCTGTATCAGACAAGTGGGCAGTCCCCTTGTCGGCAGCAACCACCAAGTAAGGATCTTCTCCATCCCAACAGATCATATTCTCAGGATGAACAACCTCCCCTTCGATGACGTTGTCCGTCACCTTTAGAAGGCCCTTGATGAAAGTGCGATAGACTCGATCAGCCTGCTCTCTTCTTTCCTGCCTACCGGTCGCAGGTTTACGTAAAATGAATCCACCTTTTGCGCCCACTGGAACGATGAGAACATTTTTAACCATTTGGGTTTGTTGAAGACCATAGACCTCGGTTCGGAAATCGGTCACACGATCTGACCAACGCAGCCCCCCTCTGGCCAAAGGCCCTCCTCGAAGATGAACACCTTCAACTTCAGGATGATGAACGTAAATTTCTCTCCAAGGTCGAGGCTGAGGACCGAAAGGTAGTAAGGCAGATTGGTACTTGTAAACCTGCAGTGCAAAATCGAATTCAATGTATCGAGTGGTCCTAAGAGTCGCCCTGAATACCTCAACGATCTTTCGAAGGAATTGATCCTGTGCACTGGAAAGGACTTCGATCAATCCTCGCTGGATTTCGTCATAGAGCTCCAATGAGCGCGACTTCCTCGATTCAATATCAAGACCATGTCGGTGATCGAAACGAATCGAATAATATTCCAGTAGCTTTTTGGTGATCTGTGAATGCTGGCACAATGTAGTCGAGGCAAAAGCGACCGTCGTTGAAAGGCCCAACTGGTGCATGTAGTGGAGCTGATTTCGGATCAAATCTACGTCTCTGTAATTCAGCCCCGCTTCGATAACGAGTCGGTCTAGACCATCACTACTCGATTGGTTTACAAAAATGGCCTGCAATGCTTCAAGGAACTCTTCTTTGTGGCGGATCAGCGGGTGATCGTCTTCGTAAACGCCATGAACTTGAAAAGTATCAACGGTAAAGACTTCGCCATTATTGGGCCTGATTTTAAAAGAAATCTGATCAACAATGCTGACACCAAAATTGTCAAGAATTGGCAGAGTTTTAGACAGTAAGAGATTTTTTCTCTGGTAGATGCGGATCCTTGCGGAGTTCCGGGATACGTCCTCCTCATTTCGAAAGAGGCTAAAAGTCACATCCGGGCCTGAATCACCCCGCACACGCTCCAGACATGAGATATCAAGGAACGCCTCATCCGGTGAATGTAAAATCTGGTATTCCCGTGGAAAAGCATCTCGGTATCTCATGAAGAGATCTTCTGATTCGATCTCCGTCATCGACTCAAGGTGACGATGAAATCTTTCCGACCAAGTCCCTGTGAGCAACTTCACCTTCTCTTGGATCTCATCCTCTTCTGTTTCAAGCAGCTCCTCAGTCGCTGTCAGGAAAAATGAAAGCAAAACCGTTCCATGCTTGCCGACGTGAAATCTAGAATCCGAGTAGTTTGCACCGGTGCTCTCCACCAAAATCGATTCGATACCTGCTCGCTGTTCTTCGGAGTAGCCTTCTCGGGGGGTAATCAAAAAGTAAAGCCCTTTACGGCGATCTTCATCCATCACCATGTGCCCGTGAATTTCTCTCGATCTCTCCACGTAATGAATCGCTTGGATCACTCCTTCAATTTCGCTTACGCCAGCTTCAAACAAAAACTCAACCGGAATCGAATTGAATGCCGTCTGATACGATTTGAATCGCAATCCTCCTCGAGGAAATGGATGTTGCGAAACGACGTCATCGAGTTTTCCTCTGACAAATGGAATCCTGTCTCCGGGAACCTGAAGAGCTTTGAAGGTGAAGAGCCCCCAAATGTGAACAAATTGGTCTTGCCCACCATCGCCCTCCTCTAAAAGAAGGAAGTGATCGATCTTTCCTTTGCGATGAACCAATGATTCACCGAATCCTTTGAATGAAAACAACTGCCCCAGCGGTCGATCTTCGCTAACAAGTTCTGAACAGGCTTTGTCCAACAGATCTTTGTCGAGGGGCTCCTCAGAGTGGATGCCCAACTTTAAAGAGTTCGCCGAGGAAGAGTTCACAGACCATCGCTCTACCCCGAAAAACACGAAATTATCCAACAACAACCACTCCAATAACTCCCGTGTTTCTAGAAGTGCAGGTGGCGCATTTTTGGATGCAGACTTTCGATTAGCCCTGATGGAATCGTGAACCACACCCTTCATCTGTTTGTAATCACGAACGATGACGAATGCTTTTTCGAGACGCGACTGCACCTCTTTTTGAAGCAGGTTCAACACTTCTTCACCTGAGCATTGAGCAATTTCAAAGTGACAGATGATTTCATCAACCGCTGCAGAATCGGTGCCGTCGATGGATTGAACTCGCCCTTCTTTGTCTCTGATCACTGGTGCGCTGGCAGAATGCTTACTGACCACATCAAGAGAATGAGCTTCAAGGATGAGTTGAATCGTATCGACGACAAATGGCTGATCTTGGCAGACGACGTCTATGAAAGTATTTGCGGACCTACGCCCGCTCTTCTTTTCGGAGATGATCCTGACAAGGATCTGATCCTTTTGCCGATCCAAGAAAAGATTAAAGGTTGCCAGAAGATCTCCTGCCAACCTACGTAGAACATTTTCATCATCCAGTTCATCCAGAACAGCGTCGTACTGCTCGAGGAAATCCCTGAGCAGGGGAGCGAGATTTTCGTCCACAATCTGGGAATCGGTTGGATCAACCAAGCCTGCAAGGCGTCCCTGAAAGCGATTATTTTGTTCACCGTTCTGCATCCGGTCCCCCGTGATTCGAACATGGCTGCTCAATGATCGAAGAGGTACGCCCGCAACCTCGCAGGGACCCCTCGTTCATACACTTGCTTATATCGATTTCTGCCCAATTCTGGGAGGAAAATGCCCGATAATTCTGCCTCAGTTTCCCACTTTTCTTTATCAGAAGCCCTACAGAGGACATCATGCGATCTCCACGGAAGGAAGACTGCTGAATGACCGAAAAAATCGAGGCGGCTGGTGAGCCCCCGCAAGGGGGAATTCCGCCCAGGCCTGTATTCAAATTGCTTGGCTGCCTGACGGTATTAGTCCTCACAATCGCCGTCGGATTGCTGATCGCAATGTGGATGGTTACTTCTGGAGGCCTACCACGTGAACCACTCCCATTAGCTCCGCTCGAAGAAACCGGAGACCCCCTCAATCTCACAGAAGTTTTGGAGAAAGAGCGATTACAGATTCAAGGCTCTGCAGCGGCGTGGACACAAAGCATAGATGCCCTCATCCAAAGATCGATTGTGAAGGAAGTGATGGCCCCTGGAAGTGGCTTTCGCTGCCTTACAAATCCGGACGGAAGCCTCACCTTGAAAGTTAGCCTGGGAATCCCAGAAACGGCAACGAACCATAGCTACTTAAACCGTGGTAGATACATCAACTTCACTTTGTCAGGGGAAATCACTATCGAAGACGGATCAGTGAAGAACTCTAGGATCGATGAATATAGCTGGGGCTACATCTACAACATGCAGCCGGGGGAAGTGATCGAAGACGCCTCCGGAAGAAAGATCGTAGAAAGAATCATTGAGCAACTAGTAGAATTAGGTTTCCTGCCATCCGGTTTAAAAACCCTTCGGCACGATCCCCAAGGAATCACCGTGGAACTTCAGTGAGGTCCGCCAGGGGCCATCATGTCCTTCTTCTGTCTACCAGCGGTTCCGCAAAATCTTCTCGAAGGAAAACGCGACCCAGTCCAGATCAGGCAAGTACTGGTTGAACTCAGCAAGTTCAAATGACCCGCGTAACTCATAGGCATTACTCACACCCACCAGAATGTAAGAGCGATGCTTCAGAGGCTTGAAGGGTTCTTTTTCATCCCCTTTGTCCTCTACACCCTCACCATCCTTTTTCCCATCGGGAGGATCTTGGAACGCGACCCTCCGGGTCTCAGATCCAGCATCTTTGCCCTCTGCCTCATCTTTCCCCTCGCCAGCTTCCTTCTCCTTGGGTGGCTTCGGAGCCCGATCCTCGAATTCGAACACGAAAGCCTGAAGACCACCTAGTTCGCCGTCCAGCTTTATGACGTTGTCATACTTTTTCCGGAGACCGGGAAGCAGATCAGCTTCAATCCAATCTCCTGCCGATTGGGTTTCGTCCGATTTGGAGAGCAATCTGACACGGATCTCATTACGAGTATCCCCTCTTCTGAGAAGAACGAGATCTCTATCTTCGATGTCCTCAAGAATGAATTCCCAATCGGAATTCGGCCGCTCGATGGAGAACATGAAATCCATCGAAACAAACCGATCGCCTTCGATCTCCCCAGCAGGGTCAGGCTTCAGGGAGAGAACATATTTTTGCCAGTCCTTCTCCATCTCATTCACGCTGCCAAAGTACTTCTCAGCCAGTTCATTAAACTGTCTTTGAGCAACTCTACGCTTTTCGCCCATTAGCCAATACTCGGCCAAAAACCTCTGCCCCTTTTTGCTCTCGGGCCCATTGATGAGGTAATGCCATACCGCCCACGAATCAGCGTAATGCGTTCCACTAAAGCGATTCCTAGCCAACCCGCCAAGTTTAGAAAGCGGGGTATGCTTGTTCTCGCGAATCTTTTCTTGAATGTGAAAGAGCCTGTCCCTGGGTATCAATCCAGAAACGATCTTCTTTTTACTATAGTCCAGCTTAGAACCATCGCCGAAGTAAACCGCCATGCCCTCGATGTACCAATTGGGGTAGTTCCCCATATTCGCCATCTTCTTACCTTGGAATGCATGAGTTCCCTCGTGAGCAAGCACGGTATAAGTGGTTCCCGTCAGTCCAAATGTTCCGTGATAAGCGACCACATTTTGATTAGAAGGTTGGTAGAAACCTCCGACGCCACCACCCATTCCGGTCTTCAGCATAAACTCATCATGGTTTCGATAAATTCTGACGACCGGTTTTTGACGACGAACATCTTTGGCCTTGAAGAATTTGCCCAAAGTTGCCGACAGAGCCTCCATTATCCACTGGTAAGTCCTGGCAACTTCAGGGGTGCTGTTGCATTCGATCACCCAATTTCTGGACTTGATCTTGCTTCGGCTAGGCCATGGAACCCCTTCGTACTCTCGTCGCTTCTTCTCCTCGAATTTTTCCCGATCCTTACGCCGCCTCTCAAGTTCTCTCTCTCGACGCTTCAATGCGTCAGGTGTCAGCTTTTCACTCACACTTTCCGAAACTGCTGGCGTGCTAGGGGCGTCTGGCGTCGGTGCATCCTCAACGTCCTTCTTTCTGGCTCCTCCTTGAGATTCACCCACTCCAGAAGAAGCGGGTGCGGTCAATGAGCCGCCGCTCAATGTCCAGCCTTTTGCAATCAGCTCTTTGACTTCGGCGGGTTTTTTCCAAGAACCATCTGAAAGCTGCCCCCAACCCAGGCCGATCTTCGCAGCTTCATTATTGGGATCTAATTCCAGCGCTCTTTGATAGGCGGTCGTGGCTTGCGTCTCCAACCCTCGCTCACTGGCCCAGCGAGCAAGATCGATGAAGGCCTTCGCAGATCCTCTACGATTTGCGCTCTTTTCCCGCTTGAGGAATTCCCTTCGGTCAACCTCTGCCCCACGAATAATCTCTTCGATCCGAGAACTTTCGATGGTGGTCACGCCAAAGACACTCTTCACGGAAATACTATCTTCCGTCTCCTCGACCAACTCACCGAGAACTTCACTCCCATCCTTAAGGATGATCATGATCCTCTCACCCTGTTGAACCCCCAGAGAGCTGACATACTCAGAAGCCAGCAAAGAATCCCTGTGGAGCCCACAACAAGTGATCGCTCCTAGCCAAATGACTAATAGGGCGATCGTGGTGTGATTTTCAGATGTTCTCATATCTGTTTCTTCCTAAAGCTTGCTCAGCCGGTGTACTTAAATTTTTCCGTGTACTCTTCGAAGAACTTACGCGCGTTTTCCCAGTCGTCAGCTTCACACTCCAGAACATGTCCAAAAATTTTGTCTGGAGATCCAAAAAATCCAACGGCGAATCGCTTCGTATCACCGAGTTGAGGGGTGTTGTTTTCACCGAGCCCAATCACTCTCTTGCCATCAAACACCGCCACCATCAT
>NHDG01000063.1 GCA_002167285.1 Planctomycetia bacterium TMED53 | reverse complement strand
TGCTCCTGCTTCTGCTTCTGCTCCTGCTCCTGGCATCCCGGGCATCCCGGCATTACAAACAGCTGTCCAAAATTCAGCGACATCACAGGGTGTGAAGTGTGAAACAGTAGTGAGGGAATCTACCTCCTTCACTGCGAAGTTGAGGCGAGTAAAAACGTTGGGGGGAAACGTGGCGGAGCAGTTGCATCAATATGCCAGGGTTCATGAAATCGTTCCGGTTGAAAGTTGGCGCAAGGATGGCGTCGAAGGTTGGCTTTTCCGGGATAAGGAAAATCAGACCATCTTCGTCGAGACCGCTGAATTGATGAGAGACGTTTCAACCGTAGAGTGTGTTTGAGCTCTATTCTGAGACAATCTTCGACTTTTTTGTCAGTCTTCTGCCAACAGGCTATACTTCCGTGTAGTTTATGTGGCCCAGCTTACGGATATCCTGCCGATGTCTTGTGAGTTGTGGGACTCGTGATAGATAAGATACCACGATCGGGGCGTAGCTCAGCCTGGCAGAGTGCCTGCTTTGGGAGCAGGATGTCGGAGGTTCGAATCCTCTCGCCCCGACCATTTGAATTTTGACGTCCGGTGCATGCACCGGACGTTTTTTTTTGCCCAATTCTCTCCTACCAAAGACCGGCATCGGAACAGAGCGTTGTAAAAATAAAGGCCTCCGCTGCTGAGTCGCAGCGGAGGCCTTTTCTCAGGCAACATTTTACCCACTCTTATGGGCAGTTCGAATTCACTGAGCAAGGCAGCAGGGAATTGAGATCTGGACCACACTCTGGGTATGGGAATGGAATCGTGTATTCACCGGTAAAGATCGCCTGCAGAAGGAAGGTTGGATCGGCGAGGTTTAACTGGTTATCCAAGTTCACGTCCATCGCCATTCCGCAAGGCGGAGCCATCATGCCAAAGACAGTGTAAATGATGACGATGCCGTCGGTGACATCGACCTGACCATCTGCATTTGCATCTCCACGGATGAAGAATGTTCCTTCACAGGTGTCTGGAATCTGATTGGAATTGGTATCCAGAGCTCCACTGGCAATATCGCATGAATCTGGAATTCCGTTGAGGTCACAATCTGGAGCCCCTTGAGCAAGTGCGCAAGAATCCAGTTGTCCGTCACCATCACAGTCATCGTCGACTCCGTCTGCGATCTCGCAGCTGTCCAACAAGCCATCTGCATCGCAGTCCGCGGTTGCAGAAGCATTGATTTGGCAAGAGTCGGGAACCCCGTCCAAGTCACAATCGGAACTCGATCCAGTGTTAATGTCACACTCGTCCAGGGCACCATTGTTATTGCAATCGGGTCCAGGGACCTGATCTGGGTCACAAGAGTTCAGGACACCATCACCATCGAGGTCTCCGTCATTGACGTCACAGATTCCATCGCCGTCACTGTCGAGTCCGTCATTGGCAGTGTTGTCAAATCCACTGGAGCAGTCGTCACAACCGTCTTCATCGACATCTCGACAGAGGTTTCCATCGGTCGGCGCTTCGTCTTCAAGGTCCGGGACGCCATCTCCGTCGTCATCCAAATCTCCAAGATCACAGAGCCCATCTCCATCCAAATCTGCGCCATCGGCAGCAGGGTTGTCGGAGCCACTTGAACAATCGTCACAGCCGTCAGCATCCGCATCCCTACAAAGGAATGGATCGAGTACGGCAGAATCATCAACATCCGCGACGCCGTCGCCGTCGTCATCAAAATCACAGTCATCGATGACACCATCAAGATCGGTATCCAATTGGCAATCGTCAGGAATCCCATCCGTATTGCAATCATTGGCTGCAATCTGGCAACTATCATCGATATTGTCTTGCTGGCAATCGGTGCCCGCAGTGAGATCGACGTCGCAATCGTTGTCGATGCCATCTCCATCGATGTCTGGATCCCCGCCATCGCAGAGGCCGTCTCCGTCAGAATCTAAGCCGTCATTTGCAGGATCGTCAGTTCCTGAAGAGCAATCATCGCAGCCGTCATTGTCGGCATCGCGACAGAGGAACGGGTCGAAGGGAGCCTGGTCAGAGAGGTCTTCGACCCCGTCATTGTCGTCATCCGGATCACCGCTGTCGCAAAGACCATCTGAATCCGAATCGGTACCGTCATTTGCGGGATTATCGAATCCCGAAGTACAGTCATCGCAACTGTCTCCGTCGAGGTCCCGGCAGGCGAGCGGGTTGGTTGGAGCCGAATCGGAGGCGTCTTCAACGCCATCGTTGTCATCGTCTGTATCGCCCAAATCACAGAGGCCGTCTTGGTCAAAATCCTCACCATCATTGGCAGGATCCAATGTTCCGCTGGAACAATCGTCACAACCGTCCAGATCTGAATCCTGACAAACGAATCGATTCAGCGGATCTGAATCGAGAGAGTCCTCGAGGCCATCACCGTCGTCGTCATCGTCACAAGTATCGATGGTTCCGTCCTCGTCGGTGTCCAGTTGGCAACTGTCGAGGATGAGATCTCCATCACAATCGTTTCCTACAAGGGTGCATTCATCTGGAATTCCATCTGAGTTGCAGTCGTTCCCTTCCAGTTGGCAACTGTCATCGAGAAGGTCGCCATTGCAGTCCAGGCCTCCGGTTTGATCGAGATCGCATTCATTAGGAATGCCATCGCCGTCCAGGTCCGGATCGGCCGCGTCGCAAACTCCATCGCCATCGGTATCTGCTCCATCTGCTTGAGGATCGAAGACACCGGAAGAGCAGTCGTCGCAGCCATCCCCATCAGAGTCTCCACAGATGAATGGGTCGGTGGGAGCGATGTCTGCAGAATCTTCAATACCGTCGTTATCGTCATCGGTATCGCCGAGGTCACAAGTACCATCGGAATCAGTATCAGTACCATCGGCGGCTGGGTTGTCAGTTCCTGAAGAGCAATCGTCACATCCATCAGCATCGACGTCTCTACAGATGGTCCCATTGAGAGGATCAGAGTCAGACGTATCTGCTACGCCATCGCCGTCGTCGTCAAGATCTCCCAGATCGCAGAGTCCATCACTGTCGGTATCTGTGCCGTCCGCAGCTGGATTGTCTGTTCCGGATGAACAGTCATCGCAACCGTCTCCATCTGCGTCTCTGCAGATCAGCGGATCATTGGGTGAGGAGTCTTGGGAATCTTCAACACCATCATTGTCATCGTCGGTGTCACAGATATCCGGAATCAAGTCGCCATCAGAGTCACTTTGGCAATCATCCGGAACTAAGTTTCCATCGCAGTCATTTCCGTCTAGTTGGCAACTATCCAGAATCAGGTCTGCATTGCAGTCATCTCCAGGTGTTTGATCTAGATCACAAGCATTTTCGATGTTGTCACCATCGAGGTCTGGGTCTCCGAGGTCACAGAGTCCGTCAGAGTCCGTATCTGTTCCATCATTTGCCAAGTCAAAGGAACCAGATGAGCAATCATCACAGCCGTCCTGGTCTTGGTCACTGCAGAGTAATGGGTCTAATGGATTGGAGTCTGAAGCGTCTAGAACACCATCATTGTCGTCATCGTCGTCGGACAGATTACAAATGCTGTCCCCATCGGTATCGACCCCATCGTTAGCAGGGTCATCGAGGCCATTCGCACAGTCATCGCAACCGTCCAAATCCGCGTCTCGGCAGCTAAACTGGTCCAACGGATTCAGATCTTCTCCATCCAAAACACCGTCATTGTCATCGTCGGGATCAGCTTCGTCGCAAATTCCGTCGAGGTCGAAGTCTGGACCGTCGTTTAATGGGAAGCTTGGGCATGGATCTTCATCTCCACAGACACCATCTTGATCCAGATCATTGTCAGGATCTAAAGGACAAGGGTCCTGGTCGGAGCACAATCCGTCACCATCGAAGTCATTCAGGAAATCAAAGGGGCAAGGGTCACAACCATCGGGCATCCCATCCCCATCCGCATCGAGTGCGTCGCTGAAGCCGTTACAGATGTCCTCTGGGTCACAGACGCCGTCGTTATCTGCATCGCCGGTCAGTGCGCAGCCACCGGTGGAGCTGACAAAGGTAACGTTGATATCACCAGTTCCAACTTCCCCATTCCAACCACCAAGACGAATCAGGTAGCGCGTCATACCGCTGACTGGAAATTGCATTTCTGCAGTGAAATTATCACAAGCTGCAGCTGAATCACCGTTGCAATCCACTTGTGTGAGATTGTTGCAAGGACCAGAGTACAGGACCATTTCGGTGTCGAAGGACGCCAGATTACAGGTGCTAAAAATCGCTATTCCGTGAGATGGTGGTGTGTAACTAAACCAGATATCCCTGCCGAGTATGTCCACGTCAGAAGGCGCACACATTGTTGGATCTAAGGGGTATGCATTACCTAGGCTAGTTGTAGATCCGGTATTATCGATGGGGGTATTTCCCAAGCCTATGACAGTGGCTCCCCAGCATTCATCGTTGGTGCCATCCCAACAGGGAGTCGATTGATTTGACATGTTATGGGGGTCGAATGGACAGGTGTCGCAACCGTCAGGGAGGCCATCTTCGTCAGTATCGATTCGATCATCAAAACCAGCACAGATGTCCACGTGATCACAAACTTGGTCACCGTCACTATCAACGCTACCCGTTGCATCAAGGGGGCAGCCGTCACAAGGATCGAGAACACCATCCCCGTCAGAGTCGCCTTCGCATTCATCCGGTACACCATTCTGATTACAATCATTTCCTGCCACTTGGCAATCGTCAGGAATTTGATCGCCATTGCAGTCGGTGCTTGATCCTGAAGCGAGATCTGATTCATCAGGTACACCATTATTGTTGCAATCGGGGCCAGACGTGGGGGGGGTGATCGATCCGGACTGGTTGAAGAAGTTTCTCGGGCTGTTGGTTGCTTGCGAGCCATTTCTACTGATCGAAGTCACACCATCAGTGGGCAAAGTTCCGTAGTTCACTTCATCGCCAGATCCGGAGAGAACGAGCGTCGATCCAAAAATCCTTAAGAAGTTGTCAGGAATTGTGTAGTCCGGAGTAGGTGCTCCGGGAAGTGCCGCGAATGCTGCTGTTGCAATCAGGATACGCCTGCCAGCAGTACTAAATCCACCCGGCAAATTCGCTGGAAAGACGAAGTTCGTTTCATTTGTGGACATTGTGGTGCCGGCCATCATGTGGCCTTGATCGTCACCATCGTCAACCAACTCCACAAATTGGATTGTTCCATCCGCATTAGAGTAGATTTCACTGATTAACCATTTGTGGTTCTCAGCAAAAAGAGAGATGGGCAAAAAGGTAAAAACGAACAGGTAGGCTATGCTTCGAAATAGTTTGTTCATGCTAAATCCATAGACTTTGTTAATCCGTAGTGGTTTGGACATTACATTACTCTCCGACTCGCTAAGTAGAATATATGCAACAGCACTAAATCGGATTTCACCTGGCCACTCACTCGATGGCCTTATGTGATCTTTGATCCCGATCTTTCACTGCTTTAATCAACTATACAGCTTGTAATGATCCGGTTGTTGAGCAACTTCTCAAGGGGGAGAATTGAATAATTTGTATATACGTTAGACAGGTGTTGATTGTCATGTTAGGCATAATAAACACGTTGATATTTGGTCGGTATGACAGGTTAGGCAGAGCCGATGACGGCAAATGTAAACTCTGATATTAGGGTTTCTGACCACTCCCCTTTTTCAATGTCATCGTCGAAGAGGTGACAGGGAAATTTTCCGTCGTGCCATTAGGCCAGATGACTTGAATCTGATTCTCATTGGGCATGGTCTTCAACGGGAATATCACTGAAGCCACTCCTGAAGATTGAAATGATGATTGTCTTAGGACTGGAAGGCTCAAAGGTGGATTTGCGTCGATGACTTTTACGAGAGAACCAATCCCCTGACGGTTGTTTCCAGGCTGATCTAATTTGATGACGACGCTGGTGAGAAGTTCATTGGATCTTGGATTTGAGTTGTTTCGGTAAATTTGAGGTGCGCCATTCAGTGTTGAAGAAATGGCATCGACGTCTCCATCATCATCCAAGTCTGCGAGAATAAGACCGCGACCGACGTGACGTTTTGGATTTTGAATCATGGATTTTGCCGATTCGAAACGTAGCTTTTTATCATTATCTTGGATTCCTAAAAGCAACTGATCGAATTGACCGTATCCAGGGGAAACAGGAGCACTATTAGCCTGTGGGTACACATGCCCATTACTGATCATGATGTCTGCAAGTCCATCGAGATTGAAGTCTGCGATTCCAATTCCCCAACTGAGTGCTGACCGAGTCAAATTTGAAATCCCGGTGCTCGTGGCGATGTCCCTATAGGTGCCTGATCCCTCATTTACGTACAGGTTAACGCTCTCTCTTTCAAAGTTGGTGATCACGACATCGAGCCCGTTTGGTGGGTAGATCCCAGCCAACGCGATCCCCATTCCTGCTTGTTCTTGCCCGTCTTGGTCCACTCCCAAGCCTGCTAGAAGGCCATCCTCAAGCCAGGTTCCATCCTCTCGTCTTGTCCACAGGTGATTTGGGGTGGAGTCGTTGGCGACGATGATCTCTGGATGGGCATCACCAAACATGTTCATGGCTGTGACTGCCAGGCCGTAACCCGGAGTTGCTTTGTCGAATCCCCAATCAGCAGTTCGATCAGCGAATCTCCAGTTTCCCAGGTTTTCAAAAACTAAATCACTGTTTGCTGGAAGTCCTCTTGGGCCGCACAGAACCGGCTGGTTTTCCCACAAGCAGGACCATTCCTCTCCATTCACTGGGGGTGCTTCAAAAGGAAAATCCAGGTAGCGACAGATAAATATGTCGAGATCACCATCCAAGTCGAGATCGGCGAATGCTGCACTGGTGCACCAGGAAGACGTGATGATTCCCGAATCGATCACAGGTCGAAATCTTCCATCGACGTTTTCTAGCAGTAGCGAGCCGTCCAAGCCCGTGAGTAGTAGGTCGTCATCTCCGTCAGCATCCAGATCTGCGGCTGCGCAGCTCGAAGTCCAGCGTAATGCAGGAATTCCCGCAGCTTCAGGAATCGGTTTGAGCTGCAGATCTGATGAAAATTCGAAGAGCAAAGGATCGAACCCTGGTTGCCCGTTCTTCCACCGGTCTAGATTTGAACCACAAGTGAGTAGAAGGCATTTTGGCCCTGAACCTCGAAGGTTAATGAGTGCCATTCCAGTTGATTTGACATCGGTGATGTATTCAGGAGAGGAGAAGCCATTGCGTTGAAGAATGGAATCGATTTGAGGATTGCTGACCCTGGATAAGAGGAATTGGGTACTTTCCGATTCGAGGTTGGGAGTTTGAGGATCGGCCGTACAGCTCGTGAGAACTAATGCGAGTAGTATTGGGAAGCTGAGATTCCAGACATGCTCATTTGCACGGGATGGAGACCTGAGCTTTTGTTGGTTGGTGTCTTTTGGGCGCAGAGGAGTGCTGTCCATCGAAGATTCCCCATTTCTTCCCAACAAGATAACGGAAAATTCCCTAGACGGGATCCTCCTCAAGTGGAGTTGTTTTTCGGAGTGCCGATTTTGCCTGAGAAAAATGAAAGTTTGGGGAGGGAGAAATTCCCGAAACCAAGGTTGGTTATCGTTGTTTTGAATCTAGTAGGAGGGCATCTCTAGATTCATGCGAAAAATGGGGGGATTAGCCCTCTTCAAATGGATCCCAGCGATATACAATGGAGTATCAAAGAAAAGGGGTTTAATGTTACTACAGGCATGGGAAATCGTTCATAAATTGAGACAGTATTCGTGGGTCACGGCTTTTGTCATCTTTTCGATTTGTATCTCTACAAATGGATTTTCCCAAGGACCTCCTCCTCCGCCACCACCTCCACCAGGTGGAGCGATTCCTCCGCTGCCACCAGTTCCTCAGCCTCCACAGAATCCGGGTACGCCGGAGAAGGAATTGTTGGGCAAGTTTCTGTTTTGGGAAACACAGTTGTCCTCTGACAGTGCAGTTTCATGTGGCTCTTGCCACTTTCCCGAAGCAGGAGGTAGTGACCCTCGGAGCTTGATCCAGGGAACCCGCCATCCCGGTAGTGACGGGGTTTTTGGTAATGCTGATGATGTGTTTGGTTCGATTGGCATCCAAGCTCAAGACTGTAATGGCGCTATTCTCGGTGGGGGAGCCTTCGGTATGGAGCGCCAGGTTACTGCAAGGAGATCCCAGTCAACGGTCGGAGCGATGTTCTCTCCACGACTTTTTTGGGATGGCAGATCTGGGCCAGAATTTATCGATCCTGAAACGGGTACGGTCAGCATACCTGGGGGATCTACTCCTGCAGGTGGTGCTCTCGAAGCGCAAGCGTTGGAACCTATTTTGTCTGAGATTGAAATGGGTTGTGATACCCGGTCTTGGGATCAAGTGAGAGCGAGGCTCATTGCTTCAATTCCTCTGCAATTTGCGACCAATATTCCACAACCGATGGTCAACGCATTGGCGCAGTTTCCCGATTACCCAGCGCTTTTCGAAATGGCATTTGGAACACCCGATATCACTGCTGAACGGATTGCTTTTGCCATCGCCGCATACGAGCGCACTCTGCTTCCTGATCAGACTCCATTTGACCAGTTCATCAATGGAAATCCCAATGCGCTAACTCTGGATCAGCAGCAAGGCCTGAATGTTTTTCTGAATAACTGCCTTCCTTGCCATGGCGGCCCTTTCTTAAGCGACAATGTGTTTCATGATATTGGCGTGCGGCCTGAAAATGAGGACGTGGGACGCTTCCAAGTCACAGGGAATGAAATCGACAGGGGGCGATTCAAAACTCCACCATTGCGAAATGTGGCACTCCGGGCGCCCTTCTTTCACAACGGAGGCAAGGAAACCTTGCTGGACGTGGTCAACTTCTACAATGTTGGTGGCGATTTCCAGAATCCCGAACAAGGACCGCAAACCCCACCATTAAATTTGCCTCTGGGCGCAAGACTCGATCTTGTGGAGTTTCTTGAATCTCTGACAGATCCACGAGCAGAAAACGCACTGCCGCCATTTGATCATCCTACGATGCCTGTTTATTTCAGAAGGGGTGATATCAATCAGGATGGTACTGTTGATATCAGTGATGTGATCAATGGTCTCCAGTACCTGTTCGATAATGAAGTGATCTTGTGCGCTGACGCTGCCGACACGAATGATGATGGCGAAATCAACATCGCTGATTCTGTGCGCCTGTTAGCAAGGCTTTTTAATGGAGCTGAGCCATTGCCTGCTCCATCTGAGCTATCTGAAGGTCCTGATCTAACCCCCGACCTTCTAGAGTGCCTGAACTGAGCAGAAGCACGATGAAAGATTTAGGAAGAATGAAGTGAAGAGATTTTCTTCACTTCATTTTTTTTGTCCGAGGTAACTCGTCTGTCTCCTGAGTTTCCTGACATTCAGTCTCTATCGCCACGTTGAGAATGCACCTTTAGTACTTGTGTAGGTATGATCAAAGGCGAGGTTGGACTCATATTATTAAAAGTGTGGTTTCCGGGAGCTCTGTATGAAGTATTTGTCGGTGATATTGCTTTGCTGTCTAGCAGCCCCGATTCAGGCGCAAAATCCAACTGCAGAGCTGAGGCTGACCGACGCCACAGCAAGCCCTGGACTTCCAGTTGTCGTCAGAGCCCTTCTCGATCACGACATGGACTGCGAGGCGTTCTCCTTCGGCGTTTCCCATGATCCAGCATTATTGACGATGACGAGTATCGAAAGAGGAATCCATCTGGAGGATGCGACCCTTGGGGGAGTTTCTCCCGATTATTTGATGATGGATATGGAGCCCATCGGTGGAGGCGGATTCATCGTTGGTTGCCTCTTCGATCTGATTCCACCCATCACAGATCTTGTTGCGGGCACGGATCGGGAATTGATCATTGCAACTTACGATGTCAATCCCAATGCAGCGGGCACAACTCAGCTCCAGTTTTCCGCAAATCTTCACACTCCTGCAGTCGAGATTTTAGTGGTGATGGCTGGAATAGAAGTTGTTCCAGTAACAAGCACGGCGACCATCGAATTCATCACCGATTGCAATCTCAATGGCATTCCTGATGCCGAAGATTTGCAAAATGGAACCAGTCAAGATTGTGATTTCGATGGTGTCCCAGATGAGTGCGGTTACAGTTCGACCGCACCTGATTGTAATCAAGATGGGATCCCGGATTCGTGTGAGTTGGATTGTAATTCGGATCAGATTCCTGATGTCTGCCAACCTGACTTGGATTGTGACCTTGATGGAACACTCAATTCCTGCGCTATTGCCGATGGATTAAGTCAAGATTGTGATCTCGATGGGATTCCTGATGATTGTGAAGTGGCACAAGCCCAGGAGCAGGATTGCGATATGGATGGGATTCCCGACAGCTGCTCTATCGCAAACGGAGCCGTGGATGATTGCGATGGGGATGGGATTCCAGATATATGCCAGTTGCAATCGGGTGATTGTGACTTAGACGGCTCCTTAGACGTATGCCAATTAGCTTCGGGTAGTGCTCAGGATTGTGATCTTGATGGATTGCTAGATTCTTGCGCGGTTAGCCAGGGAGTTGCAGGGGATTGCGACCAAGATGGGCTTTTGGATTCATGTGAGATCGCTACTGGATCTGCAGCAGATTGTGATTTGGATGAGTTTCCTGATTTGTGTGCCGTCAACCAGGGAATCGCCACCGATTGTGATCAAGATGGCCTTTTGGATAGCTGCGAGGTTGCAGCGGGATCTGCTGTTGACTGTGACCTTGACGGGTTCCCAGACGATTGCGCAATCAACTCCGGTGTCGCAGTAGATTGTGATCAAGACGGGGGGATCGATCAGTGTGCTATCGCTCTGGATCCAACGATCGATTGTGATTTGGATGGAGCCCTCGATAGTTGTCAGATCACTGCTGGAAGTGGTTTGGATTGCAATGGAAATGGGACATTAGATGTTTGCGATGTCACTAGTGGTCAAAGTCAAGATCAGGATCAAAATGGAATCCCTGATGAATGTCAGGATTCTGACTTTGTAAGAGGTGACTGCAGTGGCAATGGGATCTTTAACATTGCTGACGCCATCGTTTCATTGAATTATCTCTTCGGCCAAATACCGGTGTCTTGCGATGACGCTTGCGATGCCAATGACGATGAGATCGTAAATATCGCAGATGCGGTATTCAAGCTTGCAGCGTTATTTAGCGGCGGAGCTTTACCTGCTGAGCCGTTTCCCGGTTGTGGACCTGATCCTGAGGGTGCTCTACTCGGCTGTGAAAGCTACGGCGCTGCGTGCCCCTGATGGAGCTTCTAGGGTTCGGTCGCTTTGCATTGGGAGGAATCGTCTTCGGTGCTGCACTTTCTGGTATGTCTCGCAAATGCTGCAGCAACCAATTGACGAGTGAACCCTTCATGACCTTCCGGGTCGAGTGAGAGGCAGATATCTGCACTTCCCCAATCGGCTTCAGGATAATAGATGCCGCAGTTGGCATTTAATTCCAGCATGTAGGGGGTTCCATCCTTGGCCACTCGAATATCGCAGCGTCCAAAGCTTGCACCATTTAACTCAACAAAAAAGCGAGCAGATTCATCCCTGAGACGTTGGGCTAGATCCTGATCCTCAACAGGGAACGAGGAAAGACCGTCATAATCGACCCACTTCATGTCGGAGTGTTTGAAGCTTTCCCCTTTGGGGAATCGATATTGGGCAGGGGTGTACGTGGTCGGATTGGTGGGGTCATCCGGGTTTTCTGCGACCAAAACAGTGCACTCGATTCCATCGATGTACTCCTCTATCAAGGCTGCACCATGGCGAGAAATAATTTTCTTCGCCTGGATTCTAAGCCCTGCAGGAGTCTGAACCTTGGATCTCCTGCTAATGTCTACTGAGGCGTAGCTGCTATAGTGTTTGACAAAGAGTGGGAATGTCAGCGATTCCGCTGCGGTTTCGACCTCTTCAGGAGTTTTGGCAAAGACGTAGCGAGGTGTCGCGATTCCTTGCTTCCGACATGCTTCTTTCATCTCTTCCCGTGTCGGCTCGTAGCATTCGGAGGAAGCACCAACAAATGGAACTCCTCGTTTTTCAAGAGTTTGAATGACTTCGATACCGGGAATGTCTTGATCGGCAGCCCCATCGCAGAGATTGAAATATAGATCAAACCCTTGGGAGATGAGTTCTTCAACTTGAAGAACGCTTTCGTGCTTACCAACTAATGTTGCGACGTGCCAGTCAGCTTCAGGAAAGAATGGTCTGGGATCGCAGGGCCAATCGTCTTCTGGAAATGGCTCCGCGTCGAGATCCTGAGTCGTCAAAAGACAAATACGCATTATGAGAAGGGCTCCCTTGCCGAATGTTTAAAAAACTTTATCAGCAGTCGGGAGATTTGTGAAGGCCACCGGGCTTGGATTATTGAATTGCTAAATGCAAGGAGGCGCGGCTAAGTAGGGGTCAGGAGGCCGTTGATTCAAGGCCTCTAACTTGCTGAATGGCGAGATCGGGAAGATCGTTTTTGAGAGCTCGAATTCCTCCCGCTGTTGGACCTTCTTCTTTGGGAGGGACTACTTGAACCTTCAGCATTATTCTTTGTACGAGAGGAGGTGTTTCTTCTCCTCCTTGAGGGAGAGCTCGATTCCGATGAAGAGCGCGGTTTTTTTCTTCTCCCTGTGGAGTTCCTGCTTCCTTCTTTACGTGGTTGAGGTCTGCGACTTTGAGGTTTTCTATGGCCTGGCTTGGGGCGTTCGAAATCAGGAGCCTCAAACCCGGGGGTTCGAATCGTCTCGATTTTTTTACCGATGATTTTTTCGATCTCCATGACCATGTCAATGTCTGCCGAAGACACAAAGGTCATCGCTTTGCCTTCTCGTTCTGATCTTCCCGTTCTGCCAATTCGATGAGTGTAGGCTTCAGCGGTGTTGGGGATGTCCAGATTGATGACGTGGGATACGCTTTCTACATCGATTCCCCGAGCTGCGATGTCGGTAGCGACCAAAATATTAAATTGGCCCTTGCGGAAACCCGTCATCGCTCTGTCGCGCTGGTTTTGTGACATGTTTCCCTGGAGTGCGACGGCTTTATGGCCGTCTTTTCCCAGTTTCTCAGCCAGTTGTCGTGCTCGTCGTTTGGTACGGGTGAATACGATGGCCGATGCAAAAGAGCTTTCTTTAAGAAGCTTTCTCAGAAGTTCGATCTTGCGTTTTTCGGGAACAGGATACAGAGCATGCTCAATCGTTTTTGCTGGTGCAGAGTGATCAATTTCTGCCACGAATGGATCTCTCAATATTTGTTGCGCCAGTTTCCTAATCTCTTTGGGCATCGTTGCTGCGAAGAGGAGATTTTGACGATCTTCTGGTAACTCTTTAAGTATCCGACGAATGTCGGGGAGGAAGCCCATATCAAACATGTGATCAGCTTCATCGAGGACCAGTTTACGAATGAAACTGAGGTCCACATGCCCTTGTTGCATTAAGTCGAGCAATCTTCCCGGGCATGCGCAAATGATGTCTGGGTGTTTACGTAACTTCTCAATTTGTGGTTTTTCAGAGACCCCGCCGTAGATCGTCATCGATTTCAGTCGTGCCCCTCGGGTTAATTTTTTGAACTCGTCGTCAATTTGAGAGACCAGTTCCCGAGTAGGGGCGATCACGAGGACTCTTGGGCTTTTTCCTCTTTTTCTGAGAAGTGACTCTATGGAGGGAATGGCGAATGCCGCTGTTTTACCGGTACCCGTTTGTGCCAGTCCGAGGATGTCTCGGCCTTCGAGAGCTGGAGAGATGGCTTGGGCTTGGATAGGCCTCGGTGCCTCGTACCCTGCTCTGGCAATCGCTTGAGCGAGGATCGGCTTTAACTCGAGATCAGAAAAACTCTCGAGTAATGGCTTACTATTGGATCTCATTACGAATCTGGCTTTCTGGATCAGCGGACATATTCAGGCCGTCTAAAAGACTTCTATGCGATCTCTTTGGCCAAAATCGTTCAATCAAGAAGTATATCGATGAAGAAGTTAGATGTTTCAGATTCTGGGGATTTATAGTCAGATTGTCATTCATTGGGTCTGAATACGGAAGGGGACTTTCTTGAACGAGTCCTATCCTCCTCGGCAGGATTATAATTTTGCAGATTCCTCGATTCGCCTGGGCAATGTAAACCCCGATCCTGTGGAACAATTTCGTCAATGGTATCTGGAGGAAGAGTCGGCTGGTCACGGGGAGCCGAACAGGATTGCTTTGGCGACGTCGACCCCAGATGGGATTCCGTCCTTGAGAATGGTCTTGTTGAAGTTGTTTGGCGCTGAAGGATTTATCTTCTTTACCGACTACACATCTAGAAAATCTAAAGAAATCGAAAGCAATCCTTGCGTGGCGATTCTGTCTCATTGGCCTCGCTTGCAGAGGCAAGTTCGTATTGAAGGTGCAGTAGAGAGAACGGATCGTAAGCTGACGGAAGAATACTTTAATAGCAGACCACGACTGTCGAGAGCAGCAGCTTCTGTTTCGCGTCAAAGCTCCTCAATGGATTCCAGGGAAGAGTTTGAAAATCAACTTCATGAGCTGTCCAGTGGAGTGAATGAGATCGATTGCCCCCCAAACTGGGGAGGGTATTGCTTACGCCCTGTTCGGTTCGAGTTTTGGCAAGGCCAGCCGGGGAGGGTTCACGACAGGGTTCAGTATGATCTTATCGGGGACTCTTGGAGCCTATCTGAGCTGCAACCGTAGATAGCTGATTTGGTTGAGTCCTCCCTGTGCAAGCGGGAAGATCGGAAGGAAACGCCCAACTTCTCTTTCCATAGAAGACCGACCAAGGCATACTTCGTGGGATCCAGATCTGGCTTAATCAGTGCGCCCGTAGCTCAACTGGATAGAGCATCGGATTTCTAATCCGAAGGTTCCAGGTTCGAGTCCTGGCGGGCGTGCCATTCTAATTTCTTTTCACAGACCTCATACCCGGGTGTATTTTGGCCTTGGAGACGTTCTCTCCACTGCAGCTGGCCGATGCCGTCGAGTGGTGGAAGGTGGAAAGGGAAGCCCAATGGTAAATATCACCCTGGTAGTTCTGCTGTTATCTGGAGCAGGTGAGTCTATAGAGCCCTTGGAGGAATTAACGAGTCAGTTCGCTTCTCCAGTAAGGATTATTTCTTCCGGTGAGCCCATCGATGTCCTCGTTGGACATGCCGCTCCGTATCTTCATGATTTTGATGGTGACGGTCTCAAGGATCTTCTGGTCGGAGAGTTTGGCAAGGAGTCCTTTCCTGGGGATCGCCTTCCGGCCAAGTATCGTAAATCTGAAGGAGACAGTGGATACGCCCAAGGGCGATTGAGGATCTACAAAAATTATGGATCCAAATTTTCACCTGAATACCGAGGATTCGAATACCTCAAGGCCGGTGAGGAATTCGCTTCCATTCCTTCCACGTGATGTATCAGCTTTTCTCCACAGTTTGTGGATTACGACGCAGATGGTGATCTTGATATTCTGAGTGGTTCTTATACCGGTGAGATCTATTTCTTTGAATGCAATGGAGCTCAAAGTTATCTACAAGGCCGCAGGTTAAAAGACAAAAAGGGCGAAGATCTCAAGTCTAAATCATATTCCATCACTGTTGAGGCGTGGGATATGGATCAGGACGGAGATCTCGATTTGATTCTTGGGACTCGTTCCTCGGCGGTCGAAATTTTTGAAAACATCGGTACCAGAAATTCCCCAGAATATGCAGGTGATTCTCGCCCTTTAAAAACAGAGGCTGGCGCTGCTGTCAAAGGTAGCAATGCGCATATGGCTGATTGGGATGGCAACGGTACTCTCGATCTGGTTTTGGGCAGTGAATATGGAGGTGTTCACTGGTATCCGAACATTGGGTCAACGGAACAGCCCCGATATGGTGATCGCCAAGTCCTGATCGAGAAATCCGAATTTAAACAGCGAAAAGAAGAGGACGGGCCAGAGGGGGCTGGCTCAAGGACCAAGGTCTTTGTCACCGATTACGACGGCGATGGATTCAATGACCTCTTAGTGGGCGATGTGCAGTGGTTGTATTACACGCTGCCTCCTCTGACACCAGAGCAGGAAGCTGAGAAAGCAAAGATATTACCAGAGTACACGAAGGCCACAGAAGAGTTGGATGCCGCCTACGAAGTACGCAACTCCTACGTAGGAAAAGAGGGCGGAATCCCTAAAGAGGTTGAAGAGCGTATCGAGAAAGTCCTCGAAGTTTGGCGGCCTCTAGCAAAGAAGATGGGTGAGTTTGACCGAGAAAAATCAAACACCCATGGTTGGGTTTGGTTGTATCGGCAAACGAGTTCGAAGTAAGGCCGTGATTGGCCGCTTTATTCAGGTTCGATTGTAATCCTCGGGTAAATGGCGGATCACTTCACCTTCGACCAAGAAAACCACATCCTCAGCGATATTTGTCGCCAGATCTGCGATGCGTTCCAGGTGCCTTGAAGCAGAGAGCAGGTGGATGGCCCGACGGATCGTCGTCGGATCTTTCAGCATGATCTCTTCCAGGATCTCAAACATCTGACGATTGATCTCATCAACCTCGTCGTCCTTTGCGAGTACTTTTCGAGCCAAATCCGTATCCAGGTTCAAAAGTGCGCTGAGGCTTTCCTTGACCATTTCAAGGGCCAGCTCTGCCATGCGATGGAAATCGAGGGGGACCCCCAGAGGTTCATGGCTGGAGAGGTAACTGGCTCTCTCGGCGATGTTGATGGCGAGAGAGCCCATTCGCTCCAGATCGTTGTTGACCTTCATGATACAAACCACAAAGCGAAGATCCGTGGCCACGGGCTGGTGCAGGGCGAGAATCTTCAGGCACTCTTCTTCGATCTTCACTTCCTGCTGATCAATGGTGAGGTCCAGTTCATGGACACCGGCAGAAAGTTCTGTATCTCTCTCCTGAAGTGCGGTGATCGCCTGGTTGGAGACTTTTTCCACCAGACCGCCCATATCGAGCAACTGGCTTTTGACGGCTTAAAGGTCTCTTTGCAGGTGCAAGGTTATCCGCGAACTCCATTCTGAAGAGAAGTGACATCACGGTTTTAAGTTTCGGACTCAAACTGATCGTTTCGATTAGCCGAATCTTCCGGAAACGTAGTCTTCGGTTCGTTGAACCGATGGTTTGGTGAAGATCGTGCCGGTGTCGTCAAACTCGATCAGCACACCGGAGTCCATGAATGCGGTGTAATCTGAAACCCGGGCTGCCTGTTGCATGTTGTGCGTGACGATCACGATCGTGTACTGCTTTTTGAGTTCCAGCATCAGGTCTTCAATGTGACTGGTCGAGACTGGATCGAGGGCGGAACACGGCTCATCCATGAGCAGAACTTCTGGCTTCATGGCAAGGGCTCTGGCGATGCAGAGCCTCTGCTGTTGTCCTCCTGAGAGGCCGAGCGCCGAATCATGGAGCCTGTCGGAGACCTCATCCCAAAGCGCAGCGCTTCTCAGGGATGATTCGACCAGCTCGTCGATGTCTCCCTTGTAGCCATTGATCTGGGGTGCCCAGGCAATGTTTTTGTAGATGGTCTTTGGGAAAGGGTTGGGCTTTTGGAAAACCATGCCGATGCGCAACCGTACCTCGACAGGATCGATGTCTTTACCGTAGAGATCCATGTCCCGATAGATCAGGCTTCCTTCGACCGAGGCACTGGGAATGAAGTCATTCATTCTGTTAAAGGCTCTCAGCAGTGTGCTCTTTCCGCAACCGGATGGGCCGATGACCGCAGTGATCTTGTTGGTCGGGAAACGGATATCAACGTTTTTGACGGCCTGTTCCGAACCGTAACTGATGGTCACGTTGTCACCCTTGAGGTGAGCATTTTTCATGTCCGACTCTTTATCAGAGGCTTCCGATGAATTCTTTTGGGGTTCGGGGGTTGCCGGACGCTTGTTCATAAACTCTTCCTCAGAAACAGTGTGAGTTTTTTCAGCGGAACTCATGATTGCGCCTTTTGGGTTTTGTTACGAATCAGGATCGCGATGCTGTTCATCGTGAACAACAGAACCAGAAGTACGATAATACCACCCGCGGCCAATCCCTCAAACTCAGGCTTGGCTTCCCGAGCCCAGTTGTAGATCTGGATCGGGAGCGCGGTGAAACCATCGAGAATCCCGGAGGGGGCTTTGCGGACGTAAGCCACAGCACCCACCATCAGGATGGGCGCAGTTTCGCCAATGGCCCGTGAGAGGGCGAGAATCACCCCGGTCATGATTCCCGGCAAAGCAGCGGGCAACACGTGGTGAAAGACCGTTTGGAACTGTGTCGCCCCCAGAGCGTAGGCGGAGAGCCGAATCGAAGGCGGCACCGCTTTGATCGCTTCTCTCGAGGCAATGATGATGACGGGCAGTATCAGCAGTGTCAGCGTCAGGGCCCCTGCGAGCACACTCGGACCAAACTTGAGGAACCGCACAAACAGGGTCAGGCCCAGAATCCCGTAAACGATGGAGGGGACTCCAGCCAGGTTGGCGATATTGATCTCAATGAAGGTGTTGAGTCGGTTTTTTCGTGCGTACTCTTCAAGGTAAAGAGCTGAGCAGACACCCATCGGGATGGCGATGCAGGCGGTTGTCACGATGATCCAGATGGTGCCCATGAAGGCTGAGAAAAGACCCGCCTTGTGAGGCATTCGCGACGGTGGATTTTTCAGGAAGTCGAAACTGACCCATTCCCAGCCGGCGCTGAAGATATGAACCAGAAGAAATCCGAGAATTCCAATGCACAGCCATGAGAGAAAAGCACAGCAGTTCTTGAAGAGACTGGAAGTGAATCTTCTTCTCTCCAGCGCAGAGTTGAATTCAGATGGGGGAGTGGCCTGCGAGGTACTCATTCGTATTGCTCCCGGTACTTCTTCAGAATCCGGTGACTCAACAGGTTGGCTCCCAGAGTGATCAGGAACAACATCCCGCCGACCGCATAAAGCGAGTAGTAGGAAACGGATCCATGTTCGATGTCACCGGTGGCGACCTGAACGATGTAGGCCGTCATCGTCTGGATGCTCTCCAGAGGATTCATGGTCAACTTTGGTGTGGCTCCGGCAGCGAGAGTCACTGCCATCGTCTCACCGATGGCCCTCGAGAAGGCGAGCACAAAAGAGGCGACGATCCCCGACAGGGCTGCCGGGACGACGACCTTGAGGGAGACCTCGGTTTTGGTGCTGCCGAGAGCGAATCCGCCCTCCCGCAGTGCCCTGGGAACGGCCTTCAGTGCGTCGTCACACAGAGAAGCCACCATCGGCAGGATCATGACGGCGACGACGATGGAGGCAGAAAGGGCATTGAAGACGGAGATGTCGTCATTGATGAGCTTCAGCAGGGGGGTGATTCCGGTCAGGGCAAAGTAGCCGTAAACGACGGTGGGAATCCCTGCGAGGATCTCGAGAACAGGCTTGACGATCTTTCGGGTTCTGTCGCTGGCAAATTCACTGAGGTAAATGGCGCTGGCCAGTCCGATGGGGATCGCAATCAATCCGGAGCCGATGACGATGATCATCGTGCCCATTAAAAGGGGGATCACACCAAAGGAACGAGGTTCGATCAGGGCGTTCCAGCGGGTTCCGAAGAGGAAATCCGTTAATGGCACCACTTGAAAGAAGGGGATCGCCTCACGGATCAAAACAAAAACGATTCCAAAAGTCGTCAAAACAGAGGCCAACGCGCAGAGGAAAAATCCACTGCGCGTTGCCTCTTCAATCCAACGGGATCTCTTTTTTGATTTCCCTAATGAAAAAGTCGCTGTTTCGGCCATCAGATCCTTAGTGGGCAGCTCCGCTGCTTGCACTCGACTTGGCAACAAAGGCGTCAAAGTCTTTCAGGCTCTGCGAGTAGTCAGAATCTGGAAGAGGCACATATCCTACCTCAGAAACGAGTTGGGGAGCATTCTTCAGGTAGAATTTTACAAACTCCTGAACTTCCTTGCGGACTGCTGCAGCACTGCTGACGTAAATGAAGATCGGTCTGGAGAGGGGCTTGTAAGTGCCGTTATTGATCGTCGTCTCATCAGGAGTGACGGCGCTCTCGCCCTTGTAACTGACAGGAACAATCTTCAGTTTTTCGGCATTTTCCTTGTAGTAAACGTATCCGAAGAAGGCCAGAGAATCCTTGTCGCCGGAAACTCCTTTGACCAGAACATTGTCATCCTCACTCTGCATGTAATCGGATCTGCAAAGCTGCTCTTCGCCGTTGACGACTTTGGTGAAGTAGTCAAAGGTTCCGCTGTCAGAACCTGCTCCAAACAGCACAATGTCACGATCGGGCCATCCAGCACGAACCTGACTCCAGTTGCTGACGGCGGATTCCGGGTGCCAGATCTTGTTCAGCTCTTCGACGGTAATGGCATCGACAAAGTCATTGTCGGGGTGGGTGACCACCGAAAGACCGTCGTAGGCCACCGCAATCTCGATGTAATCGATCCCGTACTCAACGCACTTGGCTTTTTCCTTGTCCTTGATCGGACGGGAGGCGTCATTGATGTCGATTTCGCCGATGGTGAACTTTTTGAATCCTCCACCGGTTCCCGAGACACCCACGGGTACATTCATGTTGGGGTGCAGGTTCTGAAACTCCTCGGCAATCGCCATGGTAATGGGGAAGACAGTGCTGGATCCGTCGACCCTGACGGTTCCCGACAAACCCTCTTTGGAGTTAGTGCCTTCACTGGTGCAACCAGCAAGAATCGAAACTGCAACGAGAAGCGACGCAATTCCTTTGTTATTCATTTGTAAATCCTATTCTATGTTTTCGGCAAACTGCCAACATTTAGATGCAGTTGCAAACTGAAACGTCTCAATCAGAAGAATCTTAATCAGAAATTCACAGCGAAACGGGTGACGAAACTGGTGACATCATTGCCATAGCCAGAGCCTTCTCCCGGCGATGCATTGGTCAGGTTGATCATGATTCGGGAGTTCGGATTCAGGTACCAGTTGAGACCGACGGTGACCGCTTCCGCCTCTTCGCCGGCGGTCATCTCTTCCAGGTCGATTTCGCTGATGCGGACTGCCAGTTCGAGAGCTCCCGATCCAGCGTCATCCTGATTGTTGGCCGGCTTGACGCGGCTGAAGACTCCCGACGAAGCCTTGTAGGGGCGACTTTCGCCGGTGAGGAAGTAACTGGCCATGAGGTACCAGGCGGTGGCTTCTGCAGTGTCGAGGGAGGACTGAACCATTTCGGCCTGCAGTGACAGAGGGCCCTGACTGTAGGCGGCTTCGAATCCCAGCAGGTCGACCTGCTCGCTGGCGATACTGGCGTCCACAATATCTGCACCAAGGCTGGAAAGAGCGTTAGCGTCGTAGGAGATCGTTGCTCCCGGGTTTTTACGCGAACTGAAGCCGACTCCCAAATGGAGAATGGTTCCGTCTTTTTCGTTGATGGGAGCCAGGGTCAGTCGACCGGTGACCGCCTGCTCATTGTCTCCCTGGGCATTTCCATAGCCGTTGTCGTCCTTGAAAACACCGAGGGCAAAGGAACTGTCCATGTTTTCGAAGGGGTCCATGAAGGCCAGGATTCCGGTGTTCCGGCTTGGGGAGAAGACGTCGGTGAAGCTGCGTTCGGCAAAAGTGATGTATTTACTGCTGGTGAGTGTTTCAAGACGGAACGGCTCGTACTGCTGACCCACACGGATTTTGCTGATCACGCTGGGCATGGAACCCTTGTTGAGGAAGCCCATGTAGAAATCTTTAAAGTCCGCGTCTCCACCCGAAAAATCGTACTGGGTCTTGAATTCGACGTTGCCATTGATCAGGCCGGAAAGGGCAATTCGGGCGCGGCGCATCCGTACGCCGTCCTCTTCCGCATCGACTCCGTCTTCTTCAGAAAAGAAACCGGTATCGATCTGCAAACGACCTCCAAGGCTGATCTTGTTTTTGCCGTCTGCGGTAGAGAAGCCGAGTCCATTTTTCCAAATGGGGGACATGGCGTCCTGGCCGGAGGCAGGCTGCTGAGTGAACAGCAGAGTTGAAGTAACAATCAGCATGAAAACAAAAAGTGATCGAAGTTGACACGGCATGTCGATTTCCCCCTATTAGGTGTCTTGCTTTAAAAACTTCTCCAAAAAACGTCCAAGGAATGGGCGTTTGTGAAGATGGATTGAGGGTTAGGTAAGCGATATAAGGGTTGCGGCTTGTTTTGAATAAGGATTTTGCAAAGAGGGCGGGTTGGGCCATTGAGGCCATTGAGGGCCATTTTGAGGTAATCTGGGAGCCTTGAAGGGAAAGAATCTTGTTCAAATCTGCAATCCATGAAGATTTCTGGCCGATCTGGATGGCTCCGCTGACCCGTTCGAGGGCTTCCCAGCCGGGCAATCTGCCCACTGAACTCCATGCGGAGTACTACGCCCAGAGGGCTCACCCCGAAAATGGTGCGGTGGTGATTCTCTCCGAAGCCACTCCGGTCACACCCGCTGGGCATGGTTATTTTGCCACCCCCGGCATTCACACTCCGGAACAGGTGACCGGTTGGAAAAAAGTGACCCAGGCCGTGCACGCTGTGGGTGGGAAGATTTTTTGCCAACTGTGGCATGTGGGCAGAGTCAGCCATGTCAGCCTGCAACCGGAAGGTCAACCCCCCGTCTCGGCAACCGCCGTGAATGGTGGGGGAAAAACCTACATCGATGCGGATGGAACACGAAAGGCGGTTTCAGATCCACGTGCTTTGCTGGAGTCAGAAATTCCTGCTGTCGTCGAGGAGTTCCGATTGGCAGCGGCGCGTTGCATGGAGGCGGGTTTTGATGGCGTCGAAATTCATGGGGCCAACGGATATCTGCTGGAGCAGTTTTTACGTTCAGGCATCAACGATCGAACCGATGGGTATGGCGGATCACTCGAAGGGAGAATGAGATTCTCCCTGGAAGTCGCCGAAGCGGTGGTCCGTGAAGTGGGTTCTGACAGAACCGGCTACCGGATCTCCCCGATTGGAGGAGAGGCGGACGGGCAGCGGCATGATCACAACATGCTGGAGACCTACGGAACTCTGGCGGATCACCTGGCCGAAATGAAGATCGCTTTCATCGATGTGGTGGAGAGTTTTTCCGTCGGGGTTCGTGAAGAGGGCCTCGACCGGATCTGCGCCCGCATTCGAGAGGCGTTTGATGGCAAGGAGCGGGGGCTCTATGTGGCCGGGGGAGGCTACACCCGGGAAACCGCAAGGGAAGCCCTCGATTCTGGAAAATGCGATGCGGTCATGTTTGGCCGCGATTTCATCTCCAACCCTGATCTTCGTAAGAGATTGAGGGAGGATCTTCCACTGACACCTTGGGATCGCAGATCCTTTTACCTCGGTGGAGCCGAAGGGCTCACGGATTGGCCTCTTGCTGGTGAAAGCACCAAAGGCGAGTAATGCAGGAATTTTTTGCCTCCGCGAGTAAGAACACTGAGAGCGCTCTTTGTGATGAGCTGAGGGAACTGGGTTTCAAAAGCGTACGCTTGAATCGTGGAGGAATCCCTTTCCGGGGTGACTGGAGTGAAGGTTGGCGAGCATGCCTCCAGAGCCGCATCGCCCAAAGAATTATGGTGTTGGTGGGACGAGGGACGGCTCAGTCAGCAGAGGATCTCTATGCGGAGATTCAAAAAGTGGAGTGGGGTTTGCAGCTCACTCCGAAAAAAACGCTGTCGGTTCAAGCGGTGACAGTGGGAAGTCAATTGAACCATAGTGGGTTCGTTGCTCTTCGGGTAAAGGACGCCATCGTCGATCAGATTCGAGATCAATGGGGGGATCGGCCCTCCATCGACAAAGATGATGCGGACGTAAAAGTTTTCGTCTACCTCGCCAATGACAAGTTACGGATTTATTTAGATCTATCTGGTCAGCCATTGCACCTGCGCGGTTATCGAGCTGAATCGGGAGAAGCCCCTCTCAGGGAAAACTTGGCTGCCGCGATTCTTCGAATGTCTGGCTGGGATCGGCAGTCTCCACTCATCGATCCGATGTGCGGATCAGGAACGATAGCCATCGAAGCGGCACAGTGGGCGCAGGAATCGGCTCCAGGACTTTTCCGTCAGAGTTTTGGCTTTCAAAGATGGGCCGGTTTTGATGCGGATTCCGAAGCACAGCTTCGAGCGCTGAAGGGGGAGCTGCGAAGTGCAGCCAAGGGGCAAAGACCTTCGGTAGTGGCCCGAGACGTCGATGGGGAGGTCTTGCAGATCGCCAAAGGTAATGCACGTAAAGCAGGCGTGCGCCTCTCCTTCAAGGAGCAATCGGTGTTTGATCTGCAAGCGGATGGTCCAGTGATGACCCTCGTGAGCAACCCACCTTATGGAAAGCGTCTCGCTACAGCTCCGGATTTTCTGGATCGGATGGGCGCCGTTTTTCGCAAGTTGCACGGTTGGAAAATCGCATTACTGGCTGGAAGCCCAGCGATCGAGGCGGCAATGAAGGTGAAGCCGGCAAAGAAGATCCCCATACCGAATGGAGATCTCGATTGTGATTTGCTGATCTACGAAATCGATTGAGCTTGAAGCTCATTTTTTCTTTTTCCATTGCGAAATGGCATCTCTCGCAACTTCCTTCAAGAATTTTCTACCGTTTTCGTTCAGTTGCTCCAAGCCACGGATTTTCAGCTCTTTGGGGGAGCGAGTCAGTGGACTTTTACCAGACATGGTTGATTCGATAACTAAAAGCGACAGGTACATTCCTGCGACACTGGGATGCTCTGCATCGCGGGTATACATGTTAAGGGCGGGTTGTCGTTTTTTGGAAAGTGCCCATGCAAATCCAACGGGAGCCACTTCTACTTTAAGCTTTTTCTCCATCTCTCGATGAGCGGCGGCGATCTCCTCCATCGAAATCCAGTTCAAGCGTTGGTAATCCCATGCCATAAACAAGATGGGGCGCGCTCCCGATTCTCTGACCAAGTTGACAAATTTCTCTGAATAAGTGCGAAAAGAATCGACGGTCGTCTCTGGAATATCCTCCTGCAGAATGACGATGTCATAGTTGCCTGTTTTGATTTCTTCAACAGCGGGAGTTCTTTTCCACATGACTTCGAGAGAGGCTCCTCCACGGGTGACCGCCTTGGTTTGATAACCGAGTGGGGGAGACATCGAATCGGAGAGGATCTTCAAGTGTTGATCGAGCCCGCCTCGCCAAAAGGTAAAGCTGTTTCCGATGAAGAGAACCTTCTTGGACTTTACTGAAGGGGGGTTTTCGACAGGTTTTGGATTCGGTGGCTTTTGAGGAGGTTCAGGCTGTGGCTGTGCATGCAAAGACCCCATTGAAAACAGGAGTAGCAGCAGGAATGCGCCTAAGTTGAGACTTCGAAAGAATGTGGCGTTAAGATGTGCTGGTTGCATCGGTCAGCCTCCTTTGACGATCCAGGGTAACTGGATTAATAGACCTGTTGACCACAAATTGTCACTGAGAATCGTCATTCGACGTGCTGAGATCAGAAGTAATTGGTGGCTTCATCGGGATAATAAGGTCTTAAGCTCAGATATGTAAGATTGTCGATCGGAGTAGTGATGCCGCAGATACATACCTTGGAAAGATCGGTGACAGTCCCGACCGATTTAAACACCGCGTGGAAGTTTATCAGTACGCCCAAAAACCTGGATTTACTGACCCCCGATGATATGGGTTTCACGATACTGACTGATGTGCCCGACGAAATGTACGACGGATTGATGATCGAGTATCGGGTTCAAATTCCTCTATTGGGTTCCCAGCGCTGGCTGACCGAAATAAAAAACATCAAAGATCGCCATTCATTCGTCGACGAGCAGAGAGTCGGTCCGTATAGCATTTGGCATCACTTCCACAAAATCGAAGAGGTTGAAGATGGGGTCCGCTTCTTCGATCGTGTGACTTACACATTGCCATTTGGAATCTTCGGATCCATCGCCCATGCGGTCTATGTCAAAAATGAGCTGAAGAGGATCTTTGATTATCGTAAAGAAGCGATGCTTGAGCATTTCGGTAATGCTTCCAGCGATGATTAGGTTTTCTTCGCCAGTAAGCCTCAAAATGCCCATAAAAAAAGCCCCACCGGTTTTTCCGGTGGGGCTTTTTTAGTTCACAGATTGAGCGTTACTCAAACTCGAGATCGAAGCTCAAGTCAGACTGTGTCTGTCCGAATCTCGCATTGAGTCCGAAGTAGGTGAAGAACTCTTCAGTTGTGAAGATGTTGGGTTCTTCAGCTTCCGGATCTGGGCCCACCTGTTCGAAGGGTGCAGCCGGAGTTTGTCCACCTGCAAAGAGGTAGCTCAGTGTGTAAATGACATCACCGAGGTCGTGTGCTCCATCAGCGTTCGCATCTGCAGCATTCTCGGGGATGGCGTCGGGGCCACCACTGAAGAGTTTACTCAAGCTGGCGATGGCGTCACCCACATTGATCTGCTGATCTCTGGTGAAGTCTGCACGAATGAACCAATCCCAAGGGGCAGCAATCACAATCGGTCCGGGGCAGATATGCCTCTTGACGGTGTTGGGTGTGATGTCCATTCCTTCACTGGTGTTGTGTTCGGTGAGGAATTCGACAGCCATTTCAGTGTTTCTCTTCGGCTCTTGCGGGCTATTTGTATCGATGTTTAGAGAAAGGACAGGACAGCCAGGCAAGGTTCCGTCAGGTCTGGTTCTGACCATGTACTGATCCGCCGGTCCACGGCACCAGGTAGTGGTGACACCACTCGAGTATAGAGTGCCATCGTAAAGCTCGTGGACATCGGTCAGCAGCTCCACATTTGTAGAACCGTAGCCGTAGTAGAAGACAATACTGCCGTTATTTCTGATTCTGAGAACTGCGCCTTCGCGATCCCAAGCTCCCCGACCAGCAAGAATGAACTCACCGTTCACAGTTTCACGAATATCGCCGTGAGAGATGAATCCGAAATATTGATCTTGTTGGAGAAGGTTCAAGTTTCCGGGGTTCAGAGTGAAGACTTGTGTGTAGGGCGGTGCACCTGTGGGGTCAACGACAAGGCTCACGACTTTGACCAATCCCAGGGAGGTGTATTCGATGGCACGTCCCTTTGATTCAACGGAGGCTGAAGGCATTGGGCCGTAAACGCCTGTTGCGACGGGGTTCCCTCCAAGATCTGTGCGAAGCACGAGAGTCTCTGCAGTGAGAGCGGTTCCCGCTGGCTTTGTTCCACCGGTAATCAGGTATCCGTCTGGAGCAAACTGGCCTGTTTGTGGATCGTCAACTGCCGGAGCGACGACAATGTCATCGAAGCTGGCCATAGAGCCGAATCCGAAGAGGTTATTGAGGTATCTCGCATCGTGGTAAACACGTAGGAAGTTCAGCTGAAGATTCGTATCGACATTGAGAAGGAAGGGCACCACGCCAACATTATCGATCAACAAGAGAGAACCGACGATGACCAGTTGTCCCTGGTTGTTCTGAATAATCTTGTTACCGACTCCAGCCATGGGGGTGATATTCGCACCTGGTATCGGCAGGGTCCCACCGTATCTTCTTAAATTTGTGATGTGTCCATTCAGATCAGTGGTCACCACAAAAATAGGATCCGTTTTACCAAACTGGAAATCGAATCCTGTTACGGCATACCCCACAGCATTGCCACTGGGGTCGATGATTTCTACAACAGATAGGGGGATATGCTGACCGTCGGGGGATTCTGCGATGCGACGTGACCAAATCACGTTACTGTTCTCATCGATCTTGTTCAGGTAAATCTTCACCGCAGGCCCAGCCGAGAGGCTACTAGTGCGGACCACTGGAGCGACGGTGACATAGTTTCCGTCAGCAGTGGGAATCATCTCCATCGACATTTCAAAGTGTCGAGTTCCGATGTTTGCCATGTGTTCTTGTGCTGAAACAGGATAGGTGGCTGCCAGACTCAGCAAGAGAATCGCCAAGATTTGGGGTGCTGCGGGCACTTTGGGCTTGGTTGAGGTTGAGGACATGAGATCCCCTTTCTCTAGAATATCCTCGGGGTGCTTCGGCCCGATAACCGCCCAGCAACTCGCCAGGAAGGTTCAATCCGAAGAATTGGGATAACCAGACAGAGTACTTGAGAAATCCTCGAATGGTCGTTATCGGCCCATGGGAATTGGGTTCATTTGACAACAAATTCTAGATTCGATTACCGTATGGTCGTTCCGACACGGTCGCCGCGGTGGACGGAACAAGGATTGAGGGAACAATGGGGAACTGGACAAACTCCGTAATTTGCGGACTCATCGGTGCGGTGGTTGGCTGTGTGGCTTACTTCTTGGTTGGCCAGGTTGCGACAGAGATTGAACCGTTCACAGCTGTCGGTATTGCTGCCTTCTTCGGAGCGTTCTTCTCGAACGTCTTTACCGCTAACAAGGAGCAAATCGCTGCCTGAATCAGGCTTGCTGAAATTGATACTGAAGAAGCCCTCCCGTTTTTCGGGGGGGCTTTTTTTGTCTCCTGAATTTTTGCCAGCTTTCAAGTTAGACTGAAGGGTGTTCTCGAACGCTCTTGGGAGGATAATGTCCCAAGATGAAGAGACTAAGAGACGAGATGTCCAAAATATGAGTTCTGAGGGTCAGAGGATTGGTCAGTAAAATGAAATCAACAAGACTTTATGCAGCCGGGCTCCCAGGTAATGAGCCTGACGGATCAGGGGCGAGCGGTGGCTGGCGTCTCGAAAATAGTTCCAGCGCTTATCTGCGGGAGCACGCCGAGAATCCGGTCGAATGGTGGCCTTGGGGTGATGAAGCTTTTGAAGCTGCGAGAGCAGGAGATCGTCCCGTCTTTCTCTCGATCGGATACTCCAGTTGTCATTGGTGTCACGTCATGCGCAGAGAGTCCTTCTCTGATTCGGCAATTGCAGCATTTCTGAATGCCCACTTCATTTCGATCAAAGTAGATCGGGAGGACCTTCCCCATGTCGACGAAGTCTACATGGATGCGGTTCGAGCGATGACTGGAGGAGGAGGCTGGCCCTTATCTGTGTTTGTGTTCCCAGATGGGAAACCTTTTTACGGTGGTACCTATTTCCCACCCAGGCAGCGATTCAACAGACCTGGGTTTCTGGAACTTCTGACCTCCATCGAGCGCGCTTGGCGAGAGGATCGAGATCGAATGCAGGAGAGTGCGACCGGCTTGATTGAGCACCTGGAGGGGCGGGATAGCCGACTCCATGAGGGCCAAACATTGGAATTGTTCCTGTCTGGAGGAATTCAAGCGGCTGCAACCTCTTACACATCTGATCCAGCAGGCTTTGGAAATGCTCCACGTTTTCCTGCGCCAAGGCTTTTACAGTTTTTGGCGGGTGAGGGGCATTGTTTGAAGGATTCGGGCTCCGTACAGCGAGCGGTGTCTGTCCTCGAGGAGATGGCCAGAGGTGGAATCTATGATCAAGTCGGGGGTGGGTTTCACCGATACAGCGTCGATGCATCTTGGGAAGTCCCTCATTTTGAAAAGATGCTCTACAACCAAGGTTCCCTGGCGGAGAGTTATCTTGAAGTGGGTCGAATCACTGGAGATGACCAGCTATTGGAAGTTGGCGAGAAGTCTCTCGATGCCATGATTGAGCAATTTCAACTTTCAGATGGATCCTTTGCAGGATCATGGGATGCGGACTCTGGCGGGGTTGAAGGATCCTATTACGTGTGGACACCGGACCAGGTTGAGGAGGTGCTGGATCATGAGACGGCACAAATGGTTTGCCAGTATCTGGGAATCTCCGAGAGCGGAAACTTTGAAGGAGGAGAAGCGAGCGTTCCTCGTCAAGCGTTGACATGGGAAGCTCTTGCTGAGTCTGTTGGCAAAGATCTCGACCAGGTCAAGAGATCAGTCGAAGCAGGAATCAAGATTTTATTAAAGACTCGGGAAACTAGAGTCGCACCAAAGAGAGATGACAAGGTGATTCTCGGGTGGAACGCCCTTGCTATTTCTGGTTTGGCTAGGGGAGCAACCATCCTCGAGGAGGAGAGGTTCGAAGAAGCTGCGCAGAAGGCATTCACTGCTTTGGACGGAGTGCTCGTCACTGAAACTGGATTTTTGAGGCGCAGGGATTCTCATTTGGATGATCAGGGCAATGAAAGAGTGGTCGAAGGCAATCCAGCAACTTTGCAAGATGCGGCTTTGTGGATGAAGTGCGCTCTCGATTTGTATGAGATGTCGTTCGATGCACGCTTTGTCTCGAAAGCAGAGAGTTGTTTCAAACTCATCACCGAGTCATTCGGACCACTAGAAGCTGGCCACGGATATCATGAGGCTCCAGTAGAAGTCGATTTAGTATTAGGGCGCCGTAGAGATTATTTCGACGGTGCGATTCCATCAGGGAATGCCACCATGGCCCGTAATCTACTGAGATTGTTTGAGTTGACCGGATCGACAAACTACCAAGAGATCGCTGATCAGTTGATTGCTGCGTCTTTGAGTCGTGTTGGCCCATATCCAATGGGCGCTGCGGAATTGCTTCTAGCGGTTCAGGCTCAAAAGAGAAGTGTGCCGGTCATCGTCATCAGCGGAGATCCAGCGCAGCAAGAAACTCAGGAGATGTTAAAGGCTGTGAGGGGGGCAAATTGTCCATTTGTCCTGACGGCACTGAGAACAGAAGATGGATCCGGAGAAGATGTGGTAACGGTACTGGAAGGACGTCCTTCAAAAGATGGAGCTCCATTGGCTTACGTATGCATCGACCAGGTTTGTGAAGTCCCTATTTCCAGTGTAGGCGACTTGAAAGAGAGACTCGCTAAAATCTCTGGTGCAGAGAGAGCCGATCCACATGAAAACAGCTCTCCACAGAACGATTGATGCAAACAGGTGGAGGTGATCAGTTGCACTCGAGCCGATTGAAAATAGTCGTCGATGCGGACGGGTGTCCTGTCAAAGATGAGGTAGCCAAGGTCGCGAAGAGATTAAATCTGCCGGTCATATTTGTGGCGAATCGCCAGATGAGAATCCCAGCGGGGCAAGACTTTCGTTTGGAAGTGGTACCTGAGCTCTTCGATGCTGCAGACGATTGGATCGCCGAAAATTGCGACGCGACGACAGTGGTCGTGTGTGGTGATATTCCACTTGCTTCGAGATGTGTGGCTGCTGGTGCTCATGTCGTTGATCCCAGGGGGCGTATCCTCGATGAAGATTCGGTGGGAGAAGCGCTAGCACGCAGGGATCTGTCGACACACCTCAGGGATTTGGGACTTCCTACCCGGGGCCCCGCGCCTTTCGATGCCAGAGACCGCTCCAGTTTTCTCCAGGCGCTGGATAGAGTCATTCAACCTTTGCTCAGGAGTTAGCAGCCCTGATGGGGTATGAGGCACTCCAATGGATCGATGGTTGAATCCTCACCGCAGGTATCAAAGGGCGTTGCTGGCGGTGCGCCACCGGTAAATAGGTAACCCAACAACAAGACAGCATCGGCGATATCGACGAGTCCGTTGTCATCGATATCTGTACTGTCCATACAGCCTGGTCCGGCACCTCCGGTAAAGAGGTAATCGAGCATATTGATGGAGTCACTAAGATCTATGGTTCCATCTCCGCCGAAATCTCCCCTGCGAAAAGGGCTTCCTGTGAGATCAGGATAGACCAATTCACATGAGACAAATGAAAGTGAGAACTCAACGCTGAATGCATCGAGTATTCCATCTCCATCTAGATCTGTGTCGACCACGATACCGACGAACTCGAGTACCTGGGTCATCGTGTCATAGTTGAAAGGAAATCCGTCGAAGGGAAATGGTGCAGGAATCGCATCAAATAATTCGACTGGAATCGACGCGGGAATCGATGGACTGATGGCCCCAGTTCCACCGGGTTCGATCGTCAACTGTAGAAGCACTCCAGGAAGTGAACCGCCACCCGGAATTTGGAGGTCTGCGGGGCCCGCGCTCAGCTCACCGGCAATGATGCTGCCCGAGCCGAAGAGCACTAAAGGTTCGCCGGAATCATCGAGGCTTTCCGGCGTCACTTCGAACAGATTTGATCCGTCAAAATTATTGCTGGGATCTTCGTCCACATCGATTCCAAGGAGTGAGGCGACCGCCACTTCTGCATCGTCTTGCATCAATGGATCGTCGAGGTCACGAATCTCCAACAAGTTGAACTGGGGGCTGGCTGTCAGCTGCTGCTGCAAGATCGGATCGAGGATGGCTGCGGCTGGAGCCAGTGCGCCGCCGGTGATACTGATTCCCGAATTGACGAAGGCGTCTTCAATCGGCTCTCCCGCCTGAGTAAAAGAAGACGACAGTGCCAAGATCAGGCTGATTTTGAGTAAATATCTCATCTGAAAATCCGTCGCTGAATTGAAGGCAAGAGAAGCTGTTCCCCAGCAGTGTATGAATCGGGCCAGAGGAGCTTCTTCGGTAAAATCGTGCTCCCTCTAGTATAGCGGCTTGCCAGATGGGGGGATACCGAGGGTCGAGTTGGCGAGCTGAGAGGATAAGATAGGATCACAAGCGGGAGATTTTTCCGGGAGGAGGGTGTATGACCCCCATTTACAATCGCCATGGAGCCAAGTTATTCCTGATTTTAATCCTGATTTTTGGGCTCAGTAACCAGGGTTCCAAAGCTGCGGACATCCCTTTTGTACGAGGCGATGCAAACGTCGATGGAGCGGTTAATCTTTCGGATGGGATTTGGCTGTTACAACACCTATTCCAATCGGGTCCCGGTGGCAGTTGCTTCGCTGCAAGAGATTTCAATGCAGATGGGCAGGTCGATCTCTCAGATGCGTTTTCAATCATTCAGTTTCAATTACTGGATGGCGGAGCTCCAGCGCATCCATATCCCTATTGTGGTGAATCAGCCATCGGTGATTGCCAAGAATATTCAGTTTGCCCTGAAGTCGCGCCATTGACAGTTTCACGAGACGAATTGGGTGTCTGGTTTATTGAGGGGGGTTCCCTCTTTGATCTATACGAGGCGTTTGGATACGAAGTCACCGTCGATCGACTTTGGCAAATGGAGTATTACCGTCGCCTTTGCAGAGGCCAGCTCTCTGAGGTTTTTGGTTCCGATCAACTATCAACAGATATTAGTATTCGAATCCTTGGATATTCGGACGAAGAATACTTGGCCGGGTTTGAGACGATTTCAGAGAGAGCTCAAGAACTAGTTGCTGGATACCTGGATGGGATCAATCGTCGGATAGAGGAAGTCCTCTCTGATCCCAATTTGTTGCCATATGAGTTTCATGATTTTGGATTTTTACCAGCACCATGGACCGTCATCGACATCATGGCTTTACAAGTGACTCTGTTGAGAAATTTTGATTCAGAGGCGTTGGCAACGCACCAATTGAATAATGCAGTGCTCTTGGCCGAGTTGGAGGAGAGTCATCCCGAGGACGCTTTGGCGATGTTCAATGATCTTCGCTGGCTGGATGACCCTGAAGCCCCGACGATGATTCCTCCCGCGGAAACCCCTAGCGGATTTTTGTCATCTGGAGATATTCCTGAGGCACCAGTACCAGTGCCCGGACAATACAAGATAGAAAATTTGCGCGCTCTCCGAGATGGAGTGCACGACATTTTCGAGGGGACTCGTGAGCGTATCTCCCAGATTGGAACACCCCCAAAAATGGGCAGTTACGCATGGGTCGTAAGTGGTGATCTGACCGAATCAGGGTTGCCGATCATTTATGCAGGACCACAAATGGGGTTTACCGCCCCTGCCCTAGTTGTCGAAGGCTCACTTCGTGGTGCCGGAATCGACGTCTCTGGCATGGCCTTGGCAGGACTACCAGGAATCATCATCGGTCGCACTCCGCGTCACGCATGGTCTGGCCAGGTGGCTCATGCTCACACTGTTGATATATACCTAGAAGAAGTCGAGGACATCTTCCTGCATCGCGTCGAAGTCATCGCAATGGGGAATGATCAGTTCTTCAATTTACCGATTTACCGGAGTGTGCATGGCCCCATCGTTTCTCCGATCATTCTCAGTACTGAAAATTTGGAAGGGCCCGTAGCAGCTTGGAAATATGCTCACTGGGAAAAGGAGTTAAGGACAGTCGATGTCAATCTCGACTATATTCTCGCCCGAAACATGGAGGACTTTGGTAAGGCGATGGACCAGTTCTGTGTCAGTCTCCACGTCTGTTACGCAGATCGGCGCGGTAATGTGGGATATTGGATGTCCGGCCTCGATCCAGTTCGAGTTGAGGGGGCAGATCCAAGGTTGCCCCAATTAGGTGATGGCTCCATGGAGTGGACAACTCCAGTGACCTACAAAGAGAGAGTCACTACCAGCAACCCTGAGAGGGGTTGGATTGCAGGATGGAATAACAAGGCGGGAGCTGGTGAGGCGGGTGGAGCGAACCCTGGTCATGCATACGGCCGATTCCACAGGGCTCACGCAATGCAAGACCGTCTCGAGTCCGCTGTTGGTCAGGGAAAAGTCGATTTTGAATACGTTCGAGATTTGGCTCTCGAAATCAGTGCGACCGATTGTTGCAGCCTTGGAAACAACGGCGGAAACAAATGGTTCTTCGTCGATGAGTTTTTCACTCAATCAGTGGAGGCAGATCTGAACCCGGAGAGGCTCGCAGCATTAGAGTTGCTGGAAGCATGGGACGGATATTTCATCGAAGGTGGAGAACAGGGTTGGGTTGAAGCGACCGTCAATTCTGATGCATGGGTACTTCAAGACCGCTGGATCAAAAACATGCTGGAGCTAGTTTTTGAAGACGAGTTAGAGACTCAAACTTTAGGTTGGAATAACCAAGGTCAGAATCTGCTCTTCAATGTGATGTTAAGAGCCTTGCCTGGTAGTCAGCCTAATTTAGTGAATCAGATCAATTGGTTCGAGGATCGATCCGGCGGTTTCAAGCCAACGGATCCAGCACAGTTGGTTGTTCTTGCTCTCGATCTGACACTCGCCGATCTGGGTACGAGGCCTTGGAATCTACCCCGGGCAACCATCGACTATGTTGCCGACAGTAACTTGGGAACGGTATGGAGTTCACCTTGGCTCAACCGATCCACCTATGCGCAGGTTGTCGAAGTGGGTTCAGAAGGGCCTGTGAGGATCGAATCGATGATTCCTTTAGGGCAATCTGGGGATGTCCGGTTGGGGCCTAATGGCGAGCCGATCTTCGGGGAATACTACTTTGGGTTCACGGAAATCTTCGATGGGTTTCTGCATCGGGATTTTCCCCTCTTTTCTGAAAGCTCGTCCGATTGAGAACCCTATTGTGGGTTTCGATTTGTTTATGGTTCGTGGGTTGCCAGACGACTTGGTTGGCTTCGAATGCCAGCGGAGTCGTATCGAGGATGGCTGGCTCGAAATCGCGGAAAGAGTTACTGGAATCTACCCAGCTTCCTTCTGACTGGAAGATCGCTCTGGAAGAGTTACCCGCAATGCTAGAGCTGGCTCAAAGCTTTGGCCTTAATGTGGGTGGGGCATATCAGCGAATCGATATCGATGCCAATCCCGTCAGCTACATCGTGGTTGCAGCTGATCCAAAAACACTGTCTCTGCACCAGTGGGAGTTTCCTATTGTTGGAAAGGCACCGTACAAAGGCTTTAGGTATGAAAGCCATGCCGAAGCTGAGCGCGCGAGAATGGAGCTCAAAGGTTGGGTTGCAGATACCTATCCTGTCTCCGCATTCAGCAGTCTGGGTTGGTTTCCAGAAACTCTTCCCGGAGGGCTTCTTTACGCCTCGGAGACTTATAGGGCTCGAGTCATTTTTCATGAGTTGGTCCACCGAACAATTTTCTATCCAGGGCGAGCAGACTTGAATGAGAGTCTCGCTAACTATTTAGGAGACGAGCTGGCAAGAAAGTGGTTTATCGCTCGAGATGGTTTAGATAGTCCTTCGCTAAAGCAGCTCAAAAAAGAGATCGAAGATTCAGCTCAGCTTCGAGAGTACCTGCATCAGTTAATCCAAAACTGGAGCCCTGAAACGATCAACGCAGATATTAAGGCGTTTGAAAAGCTGCTCCATATGGAGTCGTGGCAGTCGCAAATAGGGCAGCAAAATTCTGTCCGAAAGTGGAGCCTACCGACGATACTAATGGAGCAGGTCTACGATGCGGGGGCATGGCCCTGGGCCACGATCTGGGAGGAATGCGATCGGGACGTTGAGGTCCTGAATTGGCATATCCGCCAGAATATTGTCGGAACCCCCTGATCCAGGATCTCGTTGATTGGATGTCAGTCTTCTGGAGTGTTGGGCTCCGGGAGGTGATTTGGACCAGTCAGCAGATTTCCTGAGAGTATCCCGCTATCCAGGACTGTCACCTGATCCGCAAGAAGGGATTCCCATGAAGAACCAAAGCGAAGAGATGAGAAACACGTTCGAGGAGGTATTTTTGCCATACCTCGACGATGTCTTCCGCTTTTCCCTGGGTCTGACACGAAACAGGGCCCAGGCAGAAGATTTGGCCCAAGATACTTTCATGAAGGCATTTAAGGCATTTCCCAACTTCAGGGCTGGGAGTAATGCCAAGTCATGGTTGTTCAGAATCTGTAAAAACCACTTCATTGATCAGTACCGCGTCAAAGTACGCAGACCGGTTCATCAGCCTCTAGCCGCAGAGATCGCGACTTCTGATAGTCGCCACTCGGTTCAGGTTTTTGAACGGGATGGGATTGAAAATGAAGAGACTTTTTTGGATCTTTTTGGAGACGAAGTGAACCGGTTCCTGAGGGAGCTCCCTGAAGATTTCCGTCGTGCACTGTTGTTGTGCGACTTGGAAGGTCTTCGGTACGATGAGATTGCGGAAGTCTTAGATATTCCCGTGGGTACTGTGCGTTCAAGAATTTCGCGAGCACGAGCATTTCTTCGTGAGAGACTTGAGAGTTACGCCGTGGAACTAGGTTACGGTAAAGAATCATAGAAGAGGGACCGGGCTCATGAGTGATTGCATTCGATTCCAAGATAAGCTTCATGACTGGGTAGATCAGGAATTAGATCTCCCCACGAGTGAAGAAATCGATCTTCATGTGGCCCGTTGTCCCCAGTGCGCTGATGCTGCCAAGGGCATTCGGCACATGAAGCAATTAATCAAAGCCAAGGCTTGGCAACCTGAAGCTCCAAATAATTTAAAGCAAGGGGTACAGCAAATGCTGGCCCTTGAGTCTTCCAAGCCGAAAAGCCGTTGGAGTGGAATAACGATTCTTCCTTTAGCGGCAACTGCTGCGCTCATTCTTGTACTTTTAACCCCTCAATTTTTTAACTCACCAGCATCCAGTGGAACTTTGGACGCGAGTGTGATCAGCGATCCCGTCTTTAATTCTCACTTGAGGACGCTGAGTGGTGACGATCAACCGACAGCTTTATTTCAATCTCATGAGTCTGCTTCAAGTTATGTCTCGAATCTGATCGATCGAGCAGTCGTCATTCCCCGATTTGAAAATTTTAGTATCTGGGGAGTTTCAGTCTTGGAAGTTGGACAGCACGAAATCCCGAAGGTGTTTTATAGAGGGGCAGGTTCACATCTGTCCCTTTTTCTTGTTTGTATGGAGCATGAAACTTCTTCAGGGATCCATCCGCTGAAGCATGGAGTCAGTTTTACGGTCTATTGCTTCCCAGGAGTCGATTTTTGCTGCCTTTTGGCGACTTCTGATCATCCCAGCATTCATCATGGAGCCATTTCCGCATGCCACTGTGCCGTCAAAAATTGCTCCTCCGAGTGCCCCTGCAAGTAGCCTAAGTGGAGTTCGGTTCTGATCTCTAGGGCCGTATTCTCTACATTTCATCCAGCCCTCCCTACAATTTGTGGGGGCGCTCTAAAATTATGCCGTTCCAGGATTTTGGTGAATCCACAAAAATCCCTCGATAAGAAGACTTGCCATTTTCTGCTCTTGGCAGCATTCTCCTGTGGGGGCGAGTGGCGGAACTGGCAGACGCGGGGGACTTAAAATCCCCTCCCCGTTTGGGGGTCCGGGTTCGATTCCCGGCTCGCCCATCTTTTTTTCTCAGAAGGGATACGGAATGTCCAGGATCAGAATCAGGAGTACTGTGAGGGGTGCTGGATGGTGTTTCAGTCTTTTACTGTTGTTGGTCGTTGTCGGTTGCCAAGCAGGAGGCGCTGGATCGATTCGGCTTCGCGGTGAAAATTGGTCACCGTCACCTGGTGGTGCTATCCGTGCTTCCGACCTTGGTTCCGCTGGAGACCTGATAGACCTTGAAGGAGATCTTGGTCTTGGAGAAGAAGAGTCGATTTGGGTCTACTCAGTCGAGGGTGATTTTGGATTGGGTACTGTCGAAGCGACTACTCTCGATTTCTCATCCACAGGAGCAAACACGCTCACAGGGTCACTGGATTTTGGTGGAACAGTTTTTGACGCCGCTGATATCACAAGTGATTTCAATCTTTCCATCACTTCTTTGAAGAACAAAGGTGCACTTTTTGGAATTGGCCCTGTCGGATTGAAATACATCTGGGGTGCTGACCACCTCGTTCTCGACTCCACGATCTCAGGATCGGTAGGAGGGGTTTCAGAGAGTGCTACAGAGACCTTGGATGAGTGGGTACCTACCTTCGGGCTCGGAGCTTCCTTCGGTGTGCCCATCGGTAACAACTGGGGCCTTGAGCTTGATGCAGAGGTCTCTGGGCTCTGGATCAGCTACGGAGATATCGATGGTACCTATCAAGGAACAACTCTACGTGCCGGATTACGCCAAGGGTCGGGAATGCTGATCGGTGTCGGTCATCGTTCGTTGATCCTTGATATTCAAGATGACGGAAGTGGAACCTCTGCTGATCTAGATTTGGGTGGAACATACCTATTTTTGGAATGGGCCATCTGAGAATCGTCTTCAATAAATTAAAAGAGCGGAGTGACCCGATGGGTCACTCCGCTCTTTTTTTAATGCTCCTGAGAATTTATGGGCAGCTGTTGGCAGCTGAACAATCGAGGCCATCTGCCGTCGGGTCTTGGCCGCAGATCGTAATTCCTGGTGCAGGCATATCGGTACCTGAAGAAAACAGGAACGACAATACGAATACGGCGTCACCGATATCGATGGCTCCGTCGTCGTTAGAATCGCTTCCATCTAGGCACTCTGGCAATCCAGCACCACCAAAGAGGGAGGAGAGTAAAGAAACCGCGTCGCCGATATCGACGGTTCCGTCCAAATTGACATCTCCCCTGCGGAAGAACGGATCTTCGCAAGCATCAAGAATACCGTTGCTGTTGGTATCACCATTGAGGGTCAATATTTGGATCAAATCCCAAGTTCCATCCAGGTCGCAATCGACAACGGTTCCTTCATAGGCTTGTTGGAGGCCTGCCAAATCGGTGGCATCGACATCTCCATCTTGATCGAGGTCATGTAAAGCACACGGAGAATCCGCGTTAAACGACCCAGGAGCATCTCCGGTCCAGCAATTGATGAAGCCTTGTAGATCTGCTTCGTCGATGAAGCTGTTCCCATCGGTGTCGTACTCAGAGCGTCCCAATGAGTTGAGGAAAGCGACCACCTTATCTTGTTCACTCTTATCAAGATTGTTCCATGCTTGGGATGATGGAAGTGCGTCACCGAAGTGCCAACCGACGGCATCGTTGACCCCCTGATAGAGGTCTTGAACTAGTACACGACCATCGTGAAGGAACTGTCCTCTAATGCGTAATCCCCAAAGAGGAGGTGTTTTCATTTCAGTTTCGAGAGCATCTCCTTGGGCGATTCCATCTCCCAAGGCTCCCATGTCGTGGAGAAGAAAATCACTGTAGGGGCGGAATGTGACTCCGGACATTCCCGGTTCTGGACTGGTTCCAGTGGTGTACTCCGGACGATGGCAATCCGCGCAGCCGATACTCGTGAAAATCGCCTCACCAGACATTCCACTCTTGGGAGTTTGTGGTGGAGGAGCCAGGAATTTCTGGAAGTCCGTAATTCGTTCAAGGTAGGGGACTCCATTATCGACGGGCTCTTCCGGATCCGTCACCGAATCGCATATGGGAATCAACGAAGTGTCTCCGTTAGGAGCATTTTCCACTTGGAGGACGCTATTTGTGATTCCCATCTCCATCAGCGTGGCGTCACCACTGAAAGACATCAGTGTTGCCAATTGTGATTTCCAACCAAAGCGGCCGACCGCAAGGGGAGCAGTGGGGTCTTCAAGGATAGGCACCCAATGAACAGTCCCTCCATTGGATTGATTCGCCACGATGACCGAGCCATCGATGGCTTCAACTAAGCCCGCTCCAAGAATTGAAGGAGTGATTCGATCTGCGATGATCGTCGCGTTCGCAGGAACGATTTCCAGGCACTCAGGAGCGATGGAATTTGCCTGCAGCAATGAGCCACCTTCAGCATCGAGAGGATCAAACGGCGCTCCCTTATCGGCGGCTCCGAATCGAGTCACGGTGATCGGGCTGGTTCCACCAATGGGCAGGGCGTGGCACGAAGCACAGGAATCCTGATTGAATCCTGGTCCAAGCCCTTCCGCTTCGCTAAAGGTACGAAGGAATTGTACCTTGCCCAACTCGAACCGCTCCAATTGTGCACTGTTCAAAAATGGCAGTGGATCCCCCGCTTTTGGCTGCGGAGATTGGGCGGCTACCGGATTAAAAAGGAAAAATCCTGGCAACAGGCTCAATAAGATCAGCCATGCTGGCATGGATATGAATCCTCTGTACATGTTTTCTCCCTCTATTCTTGACCGCTAAAAACGGATCCCTCGGTGTTAACCGAGAATCAACTCCTTGGAATCCGAGCCTTGCGGGCAAGCTCCCTGACCCGAAATCAAATCGGGTCAATCCCTTTTATAAATCACTCTCGAAGAGCCTCGATCGTTGCAAAAAGTAACTTCGAAAAGCACTTCGAAAAAAGTGGGGCGCCTCCCTCAAAAGGAAGAAGCCCCCTGGTTCGATCTGATCCCGGCACTCCATTTTGAAGTGGAGTACCGGGATCGGATTCAAACTTGATCACCACCTAAAGCATTTTGGTGGTGAGTTTACCCCTTAGGGGCAACCAACAGCACAATCCAGAGTATCGGTGGTGGGGTCTTCACCACAATCGATCGGTGCCGGCAAAGTAGCCCCTCCGAAGAGGAAGCTCAGTGCAGCAACAGCGTCGGCGATATCCAAGCTACCGTCGTCATTCGCATCCGCGGCGTCATCACAGCCGACAGGAGTTGAGTTGAAGAGCAGCTGAAGGATATTGACCGGGTCACTGATATCGCGACTTCCGTCAAGGTTGGCGTCTCCACGCTGGAAAGTGATGCCACCAGTACCGTTGCACTCTGCGACCTCGATGGTGAAATCATCGATTCCTGCCTCAACCAATGAGTTGTTAGGTGAGTCCGAGGCTGTGAAACGAACCTGGGTATTTGCACTTGGAGTCACGAAATCACTGACGGCAAACGAGAAGTTCTGCCAAGTTCCTGATGTTCCAAGAGCTCCACCAACGATGAGGGCAGTGGTCCAATTCGCACCACCGTCATTGGAGACGGAGACGACAAAGTTATCGAGCTGGCTCGGGTCCGTTTCAATGTTGGCGTACCAGAGATTGAAACTGATCACCGGATCGGAGCCGGCAAGATTCAAGCTAGGACTGATCAGGTGGGTGGGGCCACCATCGAGGTCCGCTGCTCCCGCAGCTCCTCCGATGACTCCATTTTGAGTGATCCAGCAAAGTGAACCGCTCGCTGCGTTTTCAGGCTGTGAGGTGACTCCAGCACTCGTGGTGCCAATGGGGTCAGCCAATTCCCAAGCCCCTGCAGTGACAGCTGCGTCGCTGACCACTGTCCAGCCGCCAGCTGCCCCAGATTCGAAGTCGTTGAGATCTAGGCTGAGGCTGTCAGCAACAGGAAGAGTTGTCGTTGCAATGGATTCAGAGATTCCATTGGTCAAGGAAGCAGTGACAAACCAAGCGATCGTCGATGTGGCGCTGTTGCCGTCGAGGACCCCTTCGTAGTTGGCGCCACCCGCAGAGGTCATCGGAGTTTGCACGAATGCCCCTCCATCTGCGGAGGTGTGAAGCATGACGGTGGGCTGATCGATGATTCCGCCACCAAAAGCTTCAACAGAGACTTGAACAGTTGCCGTGTCAGTACATGGCACTTGGCTGGGATTGGTCCCTGCGCCTGCAATGTTCAGTCCTATGGGGGCTTCGTTCATCCAAACCTCGGTACCGGTGCATGTGCCGATGACCATGTCGAGCCAACCATCGCCATTGATATCCATGACAGCGACGTCATGAACACCATTGGGGCGCCAAGCGGCACCGTCATCCTCTTGGAGAAGTGTGACGTTCGGAGCATTACCCAGATTGTGGTAAATGTGCATGCGACGGTTACAACCGGCGATATCCACATCGACATCGGTAATGATGACGTCGTTCCAGCCGTCATTATCGAGGTCGGCGATCACCGAGTTGCCACCAAAGCCATCATCTCCAGTAGCTCCCGTTCCACCGGAAAAGGTGTAAAGGAAGCGGTTGAAATTGGCGAGACCATTGGCGTCATTACCGTTGTTGAGAAGGTATGAATCAGCCCCATCGTCGGTCACGACGATATCGTTGGCACCGTCATTGTTCAGATCACCGATCGTGATGTGGTAGGGGGCCATGCTCGGGAAACTCTCTTTGTGCGCCCCGAAGCTACCGACACTGCCGTTATTGTTGTAAGCCACTCCGACGTACTGGGGTGGGTTCAAAGCCGTATCCTTGACGATGTCGAGGTGGCCATCACCATTCATATCCCGAATGGCGGAAGCCATTCCGAACGCAGACTGGGGGAATGGGAATGGACTACCACCGACGACGATGTTTCCAGTGAACACGGTGGTGGTTCCGTCAGTGAAGAAGCCGTTGCCGTCATTGAGAAGAATACGATCGTTGAAGTCGAGGGTCTGAGTTCCACCGCTGTCGTAATCTCCGATGTAAATATCGAGATCGCCATCCTCGTCGATATCTCCGACATCGACAGAGCAGAAGCGAGGAGCGTGTGGGAACCCATTCGGGGCATTCCCCTCAAACTGCTGCATTCGTGCGTCTTCGTGAAGGAAACCAGCCCAGGTACCATTGACGAGACCTAGGTTCATGTAGATTCGCGGATAGGAGATGTGCTTTGGCTGTCCATCCGCAAGGGTGACGGCAGTGACGAAGTCGAGCCAACCATCGTTGTTGAAATCGCCGAGGATGACGTCACGGTCATTCGTGGGGGTGAGGAATCCGTTGTCTCCCGCCACATCGGAAGCACTGGCGTACTCAGAAGTACGATCGACCAGTACGCCGTTTTCGTTCATGAACAACACATTGGTTTTGAATGCTGTGACGCCACCGCTGGTGAACGGCTGTTTGCGCACACAAATCAAGTCGGTATCTCCGTCATTGTCGACGTCGCCCCAGATGTAATCTTTTTCCTCTGCATCTGAGGTCGAAATGTCGGGGCTCGCTTGAATTCTGGTTGCAGTTTCGTTGGTAAACTGAACCCAATCCGGTTGGCCGGAGACGGGGGTAACGACAAAAACTCCACAGATGATCAGGAGAACTGCTCCTGCAATGGTGGAGGTAAACGGCAAGTTGCGCATTATGGGGACACTCCCTTCCCAAATATGTCCGGGTCGATATGCCCGAACCTCAATCTCCCTGATCGCAGAGTGATCAAAGCTCTCACCAGGCAGGCAAGCGCTGAAGTCACCCAATGGAAAATTGACCATCCCTAAATCCGGGGGACAGGTATGGACCTTTTCCCGATCAGTACCCTTTAAACCCAAAAATGAACTACCCCCCCGGGCAGCTCGATAAATTTGATTTTGGAAACCGCCTTCCACCGTTTTTCACCGAAGCAACCTCCAGTGGGGGTGAAATGCAATCATCCAGAAATCAACATTCGCCTCATGATGTCGAACGGTGCCGACATTTCCCTCACGGGCGAAATGATTGAAAAATGTCCTGGAAAAATCCCCAGTCCATAAGCCCATTATACGGCTCCAAAGAGGCTTTGGGGATAGTGTAGATCCCCTTTCTGCGGACCTTTGTTGGACGTTATTGCAGTGGTCGAGGTCCAGATAATTGGCTGACAGAACATTTGTAGATTTCAGGAGTTAGGAAACAGCCAAAGCGGGGAAAAATGTCCGAAAACCGGACAAGATTCGGCTCTAGTTTCGACCACAGCATTTGCCACCCTGATCCGAATCTGGTCGATCATCGGACAGGGATTTCGGCATTTTTTCCCGTGACAGGAGAATTCTGCGTAAATCTATCGATTCTGAGCGGATGAGGGGGTCTCGGGAGGCTTAGAGGAGCGAGGAGATGCTAATCTTCACTGAAGGGTCCCCGCTCATTTTCCTGGGGTAAAACAGGTCTCCTCAATGACAGAGAACAGGTTCATCGACTCAGCGGCAGCTGCTCCCCTCGCTGAAGTCGTCGCTTCTGGTCATCCCGGCGATACTTCGCGAGCTTTGGTTCATGCCCTGAACCGTTTTGGTGAGGGGGTATGGCGCTTTTATCCGTTGGGGGAAAAGGACCCGCTCATTTCGCTAGAAGTTTCCTCAGCAGTTTTGGTGGATCTGGAGATTCCGCAGCGAAGGTCGGTTTTGCACCGTGCTTTACTCAAAGAACCATTGCTGAAATCGAAGGAAATTGAACGTTTTGAGAGGAGGGGTCTGGAGCAGCAACAATGTCCGGGAATCCTCTGTCTCGAGGAGGGCAAGATCGACTCAACGGTCGCTGCTGAGAGTATTGCGCTAGAGATTTCAGCAGATTTACTCTCTGTCCTTCATGCAGGGGAGGGGGTTTGGCGTGGTCCACATCTCTCCTCCATAGGATCGGGTCTGCGTGAATTTGTCGATCTGGGCCTGACGCCTGAGCAAGCTTTGCTGAGAAGTGCCAGGCAAAATGGATTATGGGATCGTATTGGAGAATTGCCTTTATTGAGAGAAGTGGTGACCGCGTCTCCCTCTGCCTTTGGCCTCGTCTCCGATCCAAAAACCTCAGCGGAAGCTCGATCTCTTTTGGAATCTGCTGACGGGCTTCAGGATCTGTCGGCGTTGACAAGTCATCGAGCCGATCCCTGGAGAGCCCTTGATCGGGCACTAGAACTTTTGGGGGCTGGCCATCTGCAATTTCAAAGTGCGATGCATCTTTTCCAATTAGGAGAGCAAAAACTTGCAGCTGGAGACTTGGAGGTCGCTCTTCGTCACTGGCGACGCGCAGAGGAAAAGGGACTCGATGATTTTGATCTGGCGGGAAGGATTGGGCAGATCTGTGCCAAAAGCGATCGTCATACCGAAGCAATGATACGACTTCGACAACACGCGAGAAAATCCATGGAACAGCTCCGGTTTGCGGCAGCGCGTGAATCATGGACAGAGCTCGCGATTCTGGACCCTCAGCATTCGGAGGCCGTCGATAGGGCTGTTCAACTATGGATCAAGGAGCCCAGTGCGGATCTCACAACCTGCTTCGAGCTCGCTGGGGCTTTGAGTGCATGTGGACAGTGGCGAGCGCTCGCCGAGCTCGCAGAGGGTGTCGGGGTCCAAAACACGGATCCTCACTTGCATGAATGGCACGAAAAGGCTGCCAGAGAATTGGGCGACGAGGAGATGGAACAGCGTGCCCGCTGGCGCAGAGCAGAGTGTCT
>NHDG01000062.1 GCA_002167285.1 Planctomycetia bacterium TMED53 | reverse complement strand
GAAAAGGCCGTGAATCCCAGCAATAGGACGAGTCCTACTGCGGTAGGGTAAGCAAAGTAACTGGTGATCCAACGACGAGGCGAGACGTAATATCCGACCATAAACAGGAACAAGCCGATGACGTATCCTTTGAATTGTCCCGCCCACATCCTCCATTGATCCCCCGACTCTCCCACCGCTGACCGAAAACTGGTCACGCTATACAAGGTGAAACAGCCAATCACTAATAACAGTCCCAATGCGAAGAAGATCGGCTGGCCATATTTGCGTGGCTGCAACCTCTCTTCCCCTTGCCGACTCAGAGTTGTGGTTTCAGGGGTAGCGATCATGAAACAACTCCCCTTTCCCCCAACTCCATCTCTCGCTGGACCAGTTTTTCTTTCAAAACGATGGCGAACTTTTCGAGCTCAACTTTGCGCGAGGCTTTGAAGAGAACTCGGCTACCCGAGTCGAGGACTTCCTCCAATGCTGCTGTATCAATAGCTCCTTGTGAGAGGATCTGCGCGCTTCCACCTCCATCTGCGACACCTTCAGCCAGCCAAGCCGCGCCACGTCCACAACAGAAAACGTGGTCGATGCCTTGTTCAGAACAGAATCGCCCCACCTCTCTGTGATACTTCACCTCGTCAGATCCCAATTCCTCCATCGTTCCCAATACCGCAACTCGGCTTTTTGCAGCAGACTCCTTCAAATCGGTAAGAGCGCTGATCATCGATGGCGGAGATGCGTTGTAGCAATCGAGGACGAGGTCGACTCCAGCCACCGAGTGCTCTTCCTGACGAAGCCGGGGAAGACCCACTGTTGGAGCGAGCTCTTGGATTCTCTCCGGGGAAACTCCCAGATGCAGGAGAGCTGCCACTGCTGATTCAAAGCAGCGCAGGCTTCCCTGTCCCTTTAGATTCGTCCTCACTTCGAAGGAGTATCCCAAAGGCCGATGCTCGACCCTCCACATCCCATTCACATCTTTGTCTGCCGTGACGACCACGTCACCACCGGGGCCAGTCCACCAACAAGGAACCGGGATCGTCTCTTCACGAAAATCGACAGGAGCGATGGCGAGCTCTGCCACTTTGGAATCGAAGATAGAAAACTTTTCCCTTAACACTCCTTCGACAGAGCCAAGTCCCTCGAGGTGGGTCGCACCCACTGCTGTGACGATCGCCACATGGGGTTGACTGATTTGCGCCAAAGCTGAAATCTCACCGGGTTGATTGGTTCCCAGCTCCAGCCAAAGCAAATCTGTCTCTTCCGGGGCTTCCAGAATCGTCACCGGTAAGCCGAGAAAGTTATTGAAGGAGCCCCTCGGTGAGTGCACAGAGTAGGTGCCCTTTGAAAGCTGTGCTCCCAAATGGCACGTCGTGGTTTTACCGACACTCCCGGTGACAGCAACAGTCTTTGGTGGATCAAACTCAGAACTTTGTAATGAAGTCGCCAGGTGAACCAATGCCTGTTGCACATCGTCCACTTCGAGAACCGGGAGTGGATGATCTGCCGCTTTGCCCTTCTCACTCATGAGAAGACAAGCCCCTGAATCGAATGCGCTTCCTGCGTGATCGAGCCCGTGGCAGTTTTCACCTTTCAGGGCAGCAAACAAAAAATCGTTCTTCACGTGGCGACTATCGATGGCCACGCCCCTGATACGGAAGTGAGGGTCTTTCAACAACTCCTCACAGCGTTGGGGATGAACCGTTAAACCAGAATGAGAATCAAAGCGGATCTTTGTCGGGCTCTGTAACAAGTGGACGAGCTCTACAAGATTCAAGGGTCTCATGAGGTCACCCCCATGATCTCTCGAACCACTAACCGGTCGTCGAATGGAGTCTTCACACCACAGACTTCCTGGGTCGTCTCATGCCCCTTACCAGCGATGACCAAAATATCTTCCGAGCCATGCTCTCGCAGAGCCATGGCGATGGCTTCGCGTCGATCTGATTCTTCGTAAACCACTTCTGAGTCGCCGATACCTGAACGGATCTGACACAAGATCTCTGCAGAGGGCTCAGACCTCGGATTATCGTCGGTGAGATAAATCTCATCCGCATACTCCTTGGCGATCCGACCCATTTGGGGCCTCTTACCCGTATCTCGATCCCCACCGCAGCCAAAGACGACTCGAAGACGACCTTGGCAAAGTTCGCGACATGATTTCAAAACCGCCTCAAGGGCGTCGGGGGTGTGGGCATAATCGACGAAAACACCATCGAAGACCTGCTCCAAGCGACCCGGCACAGCGCTGGCCACTTCGAGCCCCTGAAGAATCTGATCAGCGGATGTTCCGACAGAAGACGCCAGTGCGGCTGCGCACAAAGCATTGGAAACATCATGACGAGCAGCTCTGGGCAATCTGCATTTGAAGTTTAACCCCGAGCCCTTGAGCTCGATGAGACTACCTTGAAGAGACTGGCTTAATATCTTCGCAGTCCAAACCTCTCTACTGAAAAAATCTGCAAATGCAACGGTCTCTTTTGTCGAATGATCCGCACTGGGAGTTAAAAAGACTCCCCCATCTCTGACTTGATGGCGCAAACTTCTTTTGACTTCGTGGTAGGCGGCTTCGGTCCCGTGGTAATCGAGATGATCTCTACCCAATTGGGTAATCGCTGCAGCAGCGAGAGGGATCCCAGTCACCCGATGCTGGTCGATGGCGTGGGAGGAGATCTCCAACACCATCGGACCACCATTTCCGTCACTGTGATCCCTCAGTAATCTTGCCAACTCATGTGCCGGAGGGGTCGTGCAGTTGCTCTCGGATATCAATCCGGCGACCGATCGATCCACCGTCGTCACCCAACCTGCGGTCCGCTTTGGTTGATCCAACAAATTCGCGAGCATACGCACCGTACTACTTTTGCCGTTGGTGCCGGTAATTCCAAAAACTTGGAGTTCATGACCTGGCTGTCGATAGGCTTCGTGGACGAGACGGGCAAACTGTTGCCGCGAATTATCCACGTGCCACCAAGTCACTTCGGAAGAGAGGCTTGAAGGTGGTGCAGTCTCAGTGACGACTCCACGAATCCCTCGCTCAATCAACTTGGGGATCGCCGCTGATCCGTCAAATTGACTTCCCCGGATGGCGACGAACAGATCTCCAGAACCAGAACCTTCAGTCGCTTGCCGGTCGTCCCAAATCAGTCTTGAGAAGCGGGTATCCACGGAACCGGGATGGAGGGGAGATCCAAGGATCGTTTGCAGATCCAGGACACTTTCGTGAGAGAGTGAGACTCCATTCCCCATTACCACCGATCCGGCTCCCCCTCCTGCCCCTGATCCTCTGAGGCGCTTGCAGCAGTCTGCGTCTGCCCCCCTACAAAACCACCGTGCCCCACATTACCGGCCTCACCAGAGATCGCCAAGTTCCCCTTGGCAGAATCGGTCGCCGAATCCAGGGACTCATCGATGGGCACTGAAAGGGGGTTAAATCCGCGCAAGTTCAATGCAGAAGCGAGGATCTGCGCCCCCAGAGGAGCCGCCGATTTGGAGGCGTAGTACATCTTGCCTTCCGGGGTGGGTTCCTCGACGAGAACGATCGTTAAGAAGCGGGCATTCTCCACAGGAGCAAATCCCACAAAACTGGAGTTGTAACGGTTCTCCGAAAATCCGCTTCCATCCTCTTTCATCAATTTTGTGGTACCGGTTTTTCCAGCGATCTCCAGCTCGCTACTTCGAATCAACGATTTCAATTCCGGCCCCACATGGTGAACGACATGACGACCGGTTCCATCTTTGACCGCACGGCGCAAGACTCGGCGGCACTCCCGCGCCACATCCTCAGAGAGAATGATCTCCCCGGGATCGCTTTGCTCCTTCACCAAAAACGTCGGGCGAAGAAGATATCCCCCGTTAGCGATGGCCATGTAAGCGCGCATCACCTGAACCGGCGTCACCATCATTTCATAACCGAAGCAGGCGGACTCCCAAGTGTAGCGGTTCCACTGATGGATGGGCTTGAGGAGGCCGCGCTCTTCGCCGGGCAACTCGATTCCAGTTTTCGAACCGAAACCGAATTGACGCAGGATCGATTCCACATCCTGCATCCGCATAAGCTTGACCCCGAGAAGCACCATTCCGATGTTGCTGGAGAATACGACCGCTCCCTCTGGCGTTTTTTCCCTGAGCAGGCTGCTGTCACGAAACCATCGGGAACGACCTTCGATCCGTTGATTTTCACCTCTGACATCGAGGGGCAGTTTGAGGGGAACCCCCAACTGGATGGCTCGAGCGAGAATCAGTGGCTTGACTACCGAACCCGGTGCCATCGAAACCCTCTGCAAACGAGACATCAGTGAAAACGCCTGCTTCATGCCTTCATCAGATCCGTTGATCAAATCCTCAGTGGCCAGCTCGTTGAGTTGCCCTCTCTTCAGCGCTGGATAAGTGGTCCACGCATGGATCTCACCGGTGTAAGGATCGACCACCGCCGCAGAAACTCGTCTTGCGGCAGTCCGCTGCTGGTTCGCCTTGACGAGATGATTCAATTTCGCCTGGAGCTGAATGTCGATGGTGGTACGTAGATCGGTACCTTCTTTACCGGGAATCGCGAATCGATCGGAACCCAGGCTTTGCCCACCTGGTGTCGCTCGATGCTTGCGCATACTTGAAAGCATCTTCAATTGATGATCCCAATAACTCTCCATCCCCCACAAACCGAATCGATTCTTGCGATCGACCTCGCCAATCACCACCAGGCCAATGTCTTCATAGGGGTAAAAGCGTTGCAACTTTTGCCCTCTTGGCGGGAAGAGTTTTAACCCCAACCCCGCTTCTTTCGATTCGATTTCCAAGATGGCCTCGGTGACCTGTTTTCGAGATTCACGATCTGGAATCGTCCCCAACATCCGGTATCGGACACGAGGCAATTCAATAGGCTCATCTTTCTTTGAGCTTTTTTCCTCATAAACCTTAGTAACTCCAGCGCGAATCAGTAGGTTGTTTCGAACCGCGTTGAGAAGTTCCTGCTCCATTTCCTCTCTTGCTCTGAGGAACTCGACTCCCGAATCTTCGAGACGGATCAAGATTTCCTTAATCGACCACTCGGGCTGCAAAGGAACGGGAAGAACTTCTTTGAACTCCTCGATAACAACCTTTACTCCACTCGCAAAATCCAACTCTTGATATCGGCGAGAGAGTTGATCGGGATCGATGGCCACCTGTTGGATGATCCGATCTAAAGCCAAAAAGCGACCGTGACGATCGAGGATTCTTCCCCTCTGTTCATTCCCGAGAACTGTTCGTGATTGAGCATGCGATTGCTGCATCGTCCAATAATCTTTTTTGAAAACCTGCTCCCAAGCGGCCCGTGCGAGCACTAATATCAGACCCGCCATGATTCCGTAATAAACCACCGACCCGAGCCTTGAAGTCCATCGTGTTGGAGAAACTTGATCATCCAACTGTGGAAACTTGAATCCCTCACCGCCCGCATCCGTCATCTTGCCGTCAAACATATGTGCCAATCTTCCTTTCTGTGGGCAGGCTTAAATCTTCCGATTCACCACTTCTGTGGCTCCTCGATAGAGCTCCTTGTGGCCTCAATTGAAAAGTTTGGTATCTCGGCCTCGTCCGCCCCTCTCGTCCAATCAATATTGGACCAATCGCTGAGGGGTCTCACTTCTGCGTCAGAACTTTCACGGAGCAACTCCATAAGTAATTGCTCACGTTCGATTTCGAGATCCTGGGTCGCTTCATCAAGCTCCCTCGATTCTGTTTTTTGCCGAGAGTACTCATAGATCGCCAATATCTTTTGTGATCCGATCCACGCCAGGCCAAACCCGGCAATCAGAATCCAAAGGATGATCAGTAGAGAGCTTCGACTCACTTCTCCACCCCCAGCTTCCTGCGCAATATTCGTAAGCGGGCAGATCGGGAGCGGGGATTCCTGCTGATCTCTTCTTCACCGGGACGCACCGGTTTTACCGTTACCAGTTCGTGGTCCCCTTCACGAACCAGGTCCTTGAATGACTGCTTCACCTTGCGGTCTTCCAGGGAGTGATAACTGAGGATGGCGATGCGCCCACCCGGAGAGAGCAGAGAACCTGTGCGATCGAGAAGGTGTTGCAATGCTGACAGTTCGCGATTGATTTCAATGCGCAATGCCTGAAAAGTGCGAGTCGCCGGATGTAGATGGTGATCTGAACTCTTCGGGGTATTCGCCTCGATCAATCGAGCCAGCACCAACGTCGTTTCGATCGGCTGAATCTTTCGCTCTCGAATGATCGCTGCAGCAATCCTGCGGGAGTGGCGATCCTCCCCGTACTCATGGATGATCCTCGCGAGCTCGGTTTCTTCGATACGAGCGAGGTACTCTGCTGCGGTCTCCCCTTCAGTGGGATCCATTCGCATATCGAGGGGGCCATCAAAACGGAAAGAAAATCCCCGCTCCCCATCATCAATCTGGGGCGATGAGACTCCTAGATCAGCCAAGACCAGATCCCATGTATCGTGCCCCACCTGCTCCCTTAAGCGAGGCAAGTGACCGAAGTCTCCCTGGATCAGTAGAACCCTCTCCGCTGGCAATCTCGTTGCAGACTCTTCGAGGGCGACCGGATCACGATCGACCCCCACGAGCCGACCACCGGGAGCGGTTCGACGCAGGATTTCTACAGAATGACCTGCCCTACCGAGGGTCAGATCCAGCAAGTGCTCCCCCGGCGAAGGAGACATCCCCTGGATGACTTCTTCGAGGAGGACCGGAACATGCCCAGCCATCAGCGACGACTCGATCAAATATGATCAAGCGTCGGCGCGATGAACTTGCCAAGAGCTCTAGCTCGGGCAACCCGATGCAGATTTCTCGACAAGCGAACATTCTTTAATCCTTTGACTTGAGCCCTCTGAATACGATCCCAGAGTTCATCCAAATCGCGAAGCACTGCTTCCGGTGCTTCATCCAAATACTGACCGGTCTGCAGGAAATCACGAATCCTGCTGACCACCTGCGATTGTCTCTGGTTCGAATCCACATGCTGATCTAGCAATGAAATCATCTTCGTCCCCCTGTTACTTTCCCCCGGACTACCGGTTCCCCTCCGGTAACCCTTCCCCCTAATTCTCTTCGGTGAACCCACCACCGAAGAATCGATCCATTCTTCTTGCGTAATCACCGTGCTCCTCTAGGAACACATCCAATCTGCCCTGGTAAGCTTCACGATCCTCATTGCGCTCGCACCAGACCGCTGAATCCCAGATCTCGATCCGATCGAAGCAACCCACGAAAACCAACTCTTTGTCGAGCTGTGCCCAGTTGCGCAATCGGTCATTCAACAACACTCGACCCTGACGATCCGGATTCAAATCCTCGGCACGACCGAAGAGGTCACGCTGAAGCTCATGCAGTTCTGCAGAACCCCTCTCGTAGCGGCGAACTTCTTCTGAAATCCGATCCCACTCCGCAGAGGTGTAGACCCAGAGGCATGGAGCCGTTCCGGCGGTGGCGACAAACCCCTCACCGTCGGAACGAGGGTCGATCCTTGCGCGCAGACGAGAAGGGATGATCACTCGCCCCTTGTCATCGAGAGTCAGCTCGAACTGTCCCTTGAAATGCGCTGTCACAGATCTCTCCACGTCTCTGGGTTGAAAACCAATCTCATGGTTTCACAAAGGTGCAACACCTGGGGCCACAACGTGGAACCCCTCCCCCTTTGTTCCCACTTGGCCCCACTTTATGGGCGCCTCTCGCCCCCGCAAGGGACTACTTTTCACATATTATTACAAATAAAGTACTTATGACTGAGCAACCACAATAGGTTTGGGTGCGCGAGAGAGGCACCCCCACATCTTGGGCTTTGAGCAGAAAATATTTTTTCACGAATCTTTTTGGGCCGAAATTATTTCTATATGCCTAAATTCAAACGAAATTATGCGGATTCACGCAAAACGGGCAGAATATGCAGAACGCCCCCCAATAACACCCTATGCCAAAATTCAAGGCCAGTGGGAGGAAGTGGGGAATTGAAGTGGGTCATGCTGGAAGGCGAACGTCGCACCCAACCTCCCGCACCCAACCTCCACCGCGATCTCAAACCCCTTGAGACCGGGAAGCCATGAAGCAACAAATGCTCCGAGATTTAAATCAGGAAAGCGCGACTTTGCTCAGCTGAAGAGAGCTTCGATCTCGTTCACCGCCTGCTCCAAAGTCTGTGGATCGAGATCCGGAGCGGGAAGCTGATAGAGGTCCCCACTGACCTTTTCGCGGAGGATCAAAAGATTCTCGTCGTGATCCTCCCAGATCAGTGAGCGCTTACGCACGAGGAAGAGGCCGAGAAGATAAGCTAGGCGCAGGCGATCGGTTCCGCTGTCTACGGTGAGTCCGCTGGGCCCCTTCATGGGGACTGAAAGATCCTCGGCGACGTCTGCCCCTGTCTCGGCAAGGCTTGCTGTCTCGGCAAGGTTTGCGGGGGAATCCTCACCGGAGCCCTCTTCCCCCTGCCCTTCAGGCTGGACCCGGGTCGAATCCGCCAATTCCAGAAAGGTCGCTAACAGAGAGGCGATATTCACCACTCGCTTGGCTGGCCCTTCTTCCTCTGCAATCACCGTACGCCAGCGCGCGAAGGAGTTCCCCTGATCAACTTTATCCATCGCTTCGTCACAGTAATCTTTCCGTGAAAAGAAGGCCGTGAGAGGGCCCGCCGACTCAGGTGCTGAATCTGGGTCAGTCGGGGCTAATACTGTCCAAAAGGGTGTTCCTCTGGGGATCTCCTCCCCCGTCAGGGCACAGAATCTTCGACTGGAATCCACACTCCAGCGCCCGCCCCCTGCAACCCTTTGCTCTTCGTCCCTCAGACGCGCAAAGGTCGCTCTCTTGGTAGGCTCAGAGCTCTCAGCCCGATCTTCACTGCCAGTTCCACCACCAGCCCCTGCAACCTCCCCATTTGAGGATGAGGTCTCTTCAGGGACAATATTTTCTGATTCTTGCGCCTCTTCGTTCAAGCTGAACCTCCAGTTTCCAAAGACTCTCACCCCCGGGACCTCACATCAAGGAATCGCAGCCCTTGCCCAAGGGGATTGATCCCCCTAAAACGAGGGGAGGCGGGGCGGTCCCCCGATGAAAGATTCCACTCCACCGGAGGTCCCTTGTCCAAAGTTGCTGATCGTTACTGCCATCTTCATGTTCACAGCCACTTCAGCCTCCTGGATGGGGTCAATACCATCCCGAACATGGTTCGCCTAGCGAAGGATCAGGGCATGAAAGCCCTCGCCCTGACAGATCACGGAAACATGTATGGCGCCATCGAGTTTCACCAAACCTGTGTCCAAGAAGGAATTAAGCCGATCGTAGGCATGGAAGCCTACATCACTGATGGCAGCCGTCATGATCGTAAGCGCGAAGGTGGACGACAGCCGCATTTCCATTTGGTTTTGTTGGCAAAAAATGAAGCCGGCTACAGAAATCTATGCAAGCTTTCCAGTCTTGCCTACGTTGAAGGCTTCTACTACAAGCCTCGGATAGACCATGAGATTCTCAAAGCCCACTCCGAAGGTCTCATCGCTACCAGTGCATGCCTCGCAGGAGAAATCAATCGTGCCCTTTTACACGGTGAAGCCGAAAAGGCAGAGACTTGCGCACGCCGATATATCGACATCTTCGAACCGGGGCACTTCTTCATGGAATTGCAAGACCATGGGCTCCCTGAACAGAAGCGGATCATCGAAAGGGCACCAGATCTCGCGCGTAAACTAGGTGTTCCCATCATCGCTACCAATGACGTTCATTATCTCACTCGCCAACATGCACGTGCCCAAGAGGTGCACCTCTGTATCAATACTGGCAAGCAGATTGATGACACTGACCGAATGACGTTTGAGTCCAAAGAGTTCTATTTCAAATCCGGTTCAGAGATGGAACAAATCTTTGGGGATTACCCAGAGTATCTCACCAACACTGACGAGATTGCGGCCATGGTCGATTTCGACTTGGTCACCGACAAGATGTTCCTCCCTGTCTTCTTCGAAGGGGATCAGGCCCCAGACTTCGACGATGCCAGCGCAGAAAAAGCTGAGGAAGAAAACCTCGGTCGCTTCCGCGAATTGGTCGAAGAGGGCTTCGAGCGCCTGTATCCCGATCCGCCGGAAGGATCCAGAGATCGACTCGAGTATGAAATCGACATCATTACCCGAATGGGATTCGTTTCCTATTTCCTGATCACCTGGGACTTTTGCCGACACGCCCGAGAAAATGACATCCCTGTAGGTCCAGGAAGAGGATCCGCGGTGGGATCCATCGTTTCCTACTGCCTGGGCATCACAAATCTCTGCCCGCTGAAATACGATTTGATTTTTGAGAGGTTTCTCAATAGTGATCGTATCTCAATGCCCGATATCGATATCGACTTCTGCGTAGACGGCAGGGAAAAAGTCATCGAATACGTGCAACAAAAGTACGGAGAAGATCGAGTCTGCCAAATCGTGACCTTCGGAACGATGGCTGCAAAAGCGGTTCTTCGGGATGTTGGCAGGGTGCTCAACATACCGCTCTCAGAAGTGGATCAGCTCGCCAAAAAAGTCCCCGACAGGCCCGGCATCAAACTTGAGGAAGCCTTCGAAGCAGAGCCGGAGCTGGCGAAGGCCACCCGCGACCCCCGTTACCAGGAACTCTTTGAGGTTGCGCAAAAATTAGAAGGCTTGAACCGCCACTGCTCAACACACGCAGCTGGAGTGGTTATCGCCGATAGGCCATTGACCGAATTGATTCCCCTCTCGAGAAATGGTGACGATGTCGTTACCCAATTTCCCATGGAGATCCTTGAAAAGATCGGACTCCTCAAAGTTGACTTCCTTGGGCTTCGGTACCTGACGATCCTCGATCGGGCTGCCAAGCTGGTAGAGCAGTCAACGGGGCAAAAGCTCGACCTCGACCAACTTCCCCTCGACGATGAAGCGACCTATCAGCTTCTTTGCAAAGGGGACACCCACGGGATATTCCAGTTGGAAAGTTCCGGCATGAGGGAACTCTTACGCAATCTCAAACCCGATTGCTTTGAAGACATCATCGCGGTTCTCGCTCTTTATCGTCCGGGCCCACTCGGTTCGGGAATGCATTTGCTTTACTGCGACAGAAAGCATGGTCGCGAGCAGGTCGAGTACCTTCACCCCTCCCTCGAAGAACTTCTCAATGACACCAACGGGGTGATCCTCTACCAGGAACAAGTGATGAGGATCGCCAACCAAATCGCCGGCTTCTCGATGAACGACGCAGACAACCTGCGGAAAGCGATGGGTAAGAAAAAAGTCGAACTGATGGAAAAGTTCAAAGATCAGTTCATCTCCGGTTCCGCAGAAAGATCGAATGTTCCACAAAAAACCTCGAAAGCGATCTTCGAGCAGATCGAACAGTTCGCAAAGTATGGGTTCAACAAATCACACTCGACCGCATACGCACTGATTTCTTATCAAACCGCTTATCTCAAAGCCAACCACCCCGAAGCATTCATGGCTGCGGTCATGTCTTGCTACATCTCAACGGTAGATACGATGGTCACGTATCTGGAAGAATGCAAAGAGATGGAGATCGAGGTCATTCCGCCCAACGTCAATTTCTCCAAAAGCAACTTTTCCCTGAACCAGGATCGTATTGTTTACGGCCTTGTTGCGCTCAAAGGGGTTGGAGAAAAAGTCATCGATCAGATCATTGCTGAACGTGAAAAGGGCGGTCCCTTCTCCTCCCTTTACGATTTGACCACAAGAGTAAAACCAGACCTGGTGAACAAGACAGTTCTCGAGCAGCTCATCAACGGCGGTGCTTTTGATGGACTTGACCAAGAACGCCAGACGATGGTCGCGGCAATCGGAGATGCACTTGAAGAGGGTAAGCGAATCCATGCTGAAAAGCAGGCTGGGCAACTTTCTCTCTTCGGAAGTGGCAGTGAACCCACTGCTGAGGAGAACTGGCCACAAGTCCCCGAATGGTCTGAAGGAGAGAAACTCACCCGTGAGAAATCCGCTCTCGGTTTCTATCTGAGTGGGCATCCCCTTGAACGCAGAGAGAACGAACTGCTTCCACTGAGAACAAATCTCATCTCGGAACTGGATTCGAGCCACGATGGGAAACCTGTAACCTTGGCAACGATGGTTTCGAAGGTACGAAAGCGACAAACAAAGCGGGGAGACCAGATGGCTATCGTCACTCTGGAAGACCGCAGTGGCTCCATCGATGCGGTGTTTTTCCCGAAAACGTACCAAAATCACAGTGAAGACCTGATCGTCGATGAAGTTCTCATCGTTCAGGGTTTTGCTGAGATCTCCTCCGGTGAGGAAGGGGCACGCAGCGAAGACCAAATCAGGGTCAATCGAGCATTCACCCTGACATCCGCGTTCTCTGAGCTGGCACGACAGATTGGAATCTCGTTCCCAACGGACGTCACCGAAAAGATGCTGTATCAAACCAGGGATATCCTTGAACGCTTCCCGGGTAAGGTTCCTGTGACCTTGATCTTCGATTCCATCGATGAACACTCATGGCGTATTCCTTGCGGAGATCGCCAGGGTGTCGCAGCAGATGAAAACTTCCTTGGAGAAATACGATCGCTGTTGGGCGAAAACTCCATCCGGCTCGATCTTTCCCGCCCCAAGGAGCGTGCATGAGGAAGTTCCTCAATCTGAATTTGGATTACTTCCTCCGCATGCGAAATGAGATCGAAGAGGAAGCCTCCCAGTTGTCTGCTGAATCGGGTCACTCACTTCCTGAAGCTCCGATCAAAGTCGTACCAGTGACAAAGTATTTGGAGCGAGATGATGCCAGGCTTCTCCTCGATCATGACCAAACCCCTCTAGGTGAGAATCGAGCCCAAGAACTGGAACAGAAAACTGACCCAGGCCAAGACCCGGGCAGTTGGCACTTCATTGGCAAATTGCAACGTAACAAAATCTCTGTCGTTGCACCCCGAGTAGACTTAATTCACAGTGTCGATTCTCAACGCCTCGCTGAATCTCTCGATCGCTGGACCGAGGATCATTTGAACAGGAAATTGGCGATTCTCGTCCAGGTCAACATCGCCGGGGAAAAGCAGAAGTCGGGCCTCGACCCTTTGGAGGCCTTAGAATCGATCCCCGATTGGATCGATCGATTTCAAAATCTGCAATTTCAGGGATTGATGACGATGGCCCCCAACGTCGCAGCGGAAGAATGTAGGCCCGTCTTTCGTTCTCTCAGAAAGCTGCGCGACGATATTCGACAACGAGTCTCGGATGAGGCGGCAAATTTCTTTTTCCACCTGTCGATGGGAATGTCCGCTGACTGGCGCGTCGCCGCTAGTGAAGGAGCGACCTTGCTACGAATCGGCCGATCTCTCTTCCCTAAGGAGGCCGACGACTGATGCCGAGGATTGTTGCCGAAAAAGGTCCCGATCGGGGCCGATCATGGTCGGTGCGTTCCGATGGGACTCTCCTCGTCGGCAGGGATACTTCTGCCCAGATCAGTCTTCGTGACGAAGAAATCAGTCGCCGGCACTGTCAGATTGAATTCCGGGATTCATCGTGGTGGATCAGAGATCTAGAAAGCACGAATGGGATTCAAATCAACGGCGAAGTGGCCTCTGATCGCGTCAAGCTCAAGCACAATGATCACATCGATTTAGGGGTTACACGACTGACATTTCTGCTCGAAGAAGACCCCCTTATCGGAAAAACTCTCGGCGGCTGTTTAGTAATAGCAAGAATTGGTCGAGGCGGAATGGGAACCGTTTACCAAGCCCGACAAATCTCTCTCGATCGCCCCGTCGCTCTCAAGGTTCTTTCAGACAAGTTCACCCGCGATCAATCCTTCATCGACATGTTTATCAGGGAGGCCCGAGCAGCGGGCCTGTTGAGCCACCCACATATCGTTCAAGTATATGACGTCGGACGCGAAGGAGAGCTGCATTACTTCACCATGGAGCTGATGGATGGAGGAAGTGCTGAGAAGCGCATCGATGAAAGCGGAGCCCTCCCCCTCTACGATGCCTTGGATATTGCACGACAAGCGGCCCTCGGCTTGGATTACGCTGAAAAGCAAGGAATCGTTCATCGCGACATCAAACCTGGAAATCTGATGATGACCCAAGGAGGGGTCGTCAAGATCGGCGACCTTGGTATCGCACGTAAAGCAGATTCCTCCGGTGTCGTTTCTCAGAAGGAAGGGGTCAGTGGATCCCCTCACTACATCGCTCCAGAGCAAGCTCGAGGTGAAGCGATCGACCAAAGGGCAGACATTTATTCACTCGGTGCGACTCTCTACCACTGCCTGACGGGCAAAACACCCTACAAAGGCGGTGGAGCTCGAGAAGTCATTCTCAAACACATGAATGCTACTGAAGCTCCGGATCCATGGATGATCGTGCCGAAGTCACTTATCCCCGCGGATGTTCGCTCCTTGCTACAAAGGATGATGTCCCCTGACAAAGATCGACGGCAGGAAAATGCGCAGCGATTGGCCCAGGACCTCGATCATCTCATGGTGCGGTATCCAGAAGGAAGCAGGAACAAGCCCCCAGTTCCTCTCGTCGTAGCGGCTTTCCTCGTCCTTCTTGTTGGAGGGGCTCTCTTCTTCAATCAAGATCGTGGCGAATACAATGATGAGCCCTCACCTCTGCAACAGATCCAGATACAAATTTCACAACTCAAGCCCGAAGTCGAAGAGATTGAATCTCGGGTATCCAGCTCCGCAGATTTGGCACAGTTACTTGAAGACTTGGATCGAATCCAACTGGCTATCGAAAAATTGGAATCTAAAAAAGTCGAAGGATCGGAAAACGATCTGAAATCTCTTCGAGAAAATTATCAGCGGGCTCTTCGGGCAACCCATTTAGAAGACGAACGTCGAGAAGAGCTGGAGCTGGAGTCGCAAGCCAGAGAACTTCTCGCTGACCTCATGATGGAATCTGAGGTCAGTAAGAATTCTGAAGATCGAATCCCTCCCTTGGAAGCATTGATCGCCAAGTACCCGGATACCCGGGCTAGCAAGATGGCCGGCCAAACCGTGGAGAACTTAAAATCTGAGATTGCTGAGCAAAAGCTTCGTAACCAAGCCGCAGAAAGAGACTGGAATACTCTTCGCGCCAGGGCGGAAGGTTGGCTTCGTTCAGAACAGCCAGGCAGGGCTCGGAAAGAAGTCCTATCGCTTTCAGACCAACACGTCGATACCGAGTCTTGGGAGGAACGTGAAGCGATGCTCCTACAGATTGATCAGCAAGCGATCGACATGTGGCGACAAGCAAGGGTCGAGATCCGTAGCCTGCTCGAGAAAAATCGAAAAGCAGAGGCGAACGACCGCCTCAATCAGGTGATCTCCCGAGCTTTGATTCCCGCAACCACAGCCTTTGAAGAGGAACTGCGAAAAGAGATCTCCACCAGTCAAGACTCCACTCAACTGCCCGAGTTTTCCCAATTGTCACCGGTGCTGATCGCGGGCTGGAACAAATGGAATGACGACTTCAGTGGCCTGGAAGCAGCAAGGGTGGTGCGTGCCTCACTCCTTGAGAACAGGTACTCAGCTGAAGATTTGAAAACCGCAGAGCGGCATACGGAATCCTTTGAACTCTTTGACCGCCTCCTCTCCCAACAACCGGACGTTCAGCTGGAATTCGAATCAAAGAGAAAAATTCTCACTCCGACTAAGGAGATCTCTGCTCCATTTGCGACTCTCAAGGGAGATCGGGTGATATTCAGGGATTCAGCGCAGGGACTCAGGCGTTATCTCCTATGGAGCGAGTTAACACCCCAATCACGCCTCGATCTGTGGCAGGAATCTGCCCCAAAGGGAGAGTGGGCCGATTTCATCGCTCTGTTGTTGGAATTTAATCAAAGAAGCGCAGAAGCAGCGGGAATTTGGCAACAACAGGGAGATTCCCCCTTGAAAGCATTACTCAGTGATTTGAAACCCCAAAGTAGGGAAGATCGTTGACTGACCAGGAGCTCCCCCACTTCAGGCACCAAGGGGATGCTGTTGAGATTCCAGTGCGGGCGATTCCCGGATCTTCGGTGACAGCGATCACTGGAGTTCGACAGGGTGCGCTAGTGATCAAGGTGACCACTGCACCTGAAAAGGGGAAGGCAAATGTCACCATCTGCGAAGTGCTTTCAGGTACCCTTGGTGTTCCCAAAAGCAGTGTCCGACTGATTCGGGGGGAACATCACCGGGATAAAATCTTTCAAGTCTCCGGTGTGAGCCCTGAAGACGTGCACAAAGCTCTGATTCAAGTTTGAAGGAAAGGCATCGATCCAGATGGCAACGATTCAAGAAGACGGCCTCAAGCAGCGACAAAGGATTGAAACCGCTGCAGCAGCCATCGCCGAGGCGAACCCCGGTTCCCCTCCTGATACGGTCATCATCCTTGGAACAGGATTAGGGGGATTGGTCGATGAAATCTCCGACAAAACGAGTATCGATTACGCCTCAATCCCTGACTTTCCTCAATCGACAGCACCCGGTCACGCTGGAGCTCTCCATTTTGGTCAAATCGGTTCGAAAAGAGTGATGTGCTTCCAGGGTCGATTCCATCTCTACGAGGGATACTCGATGGAAGACGTGGTCATGCCGATGCGGACAGCGGCACGCCTTGGTGTGTCTTCCGCCATCATTTCAAACTGCTGTGGAGGTCTTGCATCAAATTTGCAAAAAGGAGATCTACTGATCCTTGACGATCACATTCATCTCCTCGGAGCCAATCCACTCACAGGTCTGAATCACGAGGATTGGGGCCCCCGCTTCCCAGATATGAGCGAGCCATACTGTCGGGATTCGGTTCAAGAACTGCTCAATCTGGCAAAAGAGAGCGATATTCGAGCCTCCAGTGGCGTCTATGTTGCCGTTCCAGGTCCGAACCTCGAAACAAGGGCAGAATATCGGATGCTGAGGGGTCTGGGGGCCGATGTCGTCGGAATGTCGACCGTTCCGGAGGTCATCATCTGTGCCCATGAGGGGATCAAAGCTACGGCAATTTCCGTGGTAACCGATCTCTGTGACCCAGATGACTTGAAGAAAGTTTCCGTAGAAGAGATCTTGGAAGTCGCAGCGGGGGCAGAACCCCACCTAACGAGACTGGTCGTCCAGTTTCTACAATGAGGGGTTCGAAAGAGCCAAAGCCCAGAAAGGGGCCCATAGGATGAATCATCCCAGCGAATACATGGTACACGGATTGTCCGAAGACTCTGAAAAGGAAGAGGGCAAAAACGGACCAGGAGGAACGAACTACCTCAAAGATTTGATGGAGAAGCAAAGAACTCTCTTCATCTCAGAAGAGGTCTCGCCAAAGTTGACGAGCAAAATCGTTCCTGCTCTTCTTTGGCTCGATTCCCAGTGCGACGATCCGATCAGATTGTTTATCAACACCCCAGGGGGATCGGCAGACGACGGCTTCGCCATTCACGACGCCATCAAGTTCATTCGCAGCCCAGTGAACTGCATCACCAATGGCTTGAATGCTTCTGCAGGAACAGTGATTCTGTTGGCCTCTCCAAAGGAACGCAGATTCTCACTGCCCAATTCCCGCATCATGATCCATCAGCCCTCCAGTGGAGTTCGCGGTAAGGCTTCAGAGATTGAAATCACTGCTGATGAGATTCTCAAGCTGCGTCGCCGTTGCAATGAGTTGATCGCTTCAGAGACGGGTAAGAGTGTTGAGGATGTTGAGAAAAACACCAACAAGGACTACTGGATGTCACCGGAAGAGGCTCGCGAATACGGGTTGATCGGTGAAATCTTGACCAGCCTGAATGACCTTTAGAGCTGACATGCCAGCGTTGGAAGAACCAATCTTGAACCCGACGGAGACCACAACGGTCTCCGTCGGGTTCCTGCTTTCCGGAGGTGGTAGAACTCTGGAAAACCTCATCGAACAAATCGAAGCTCAGGGAATCCCCGCCAGTATTGCCCTCGTCATCGCAAGCAAGGCTGGAATCGGCGGCATTGATAAAGCCAAGAAAGCCGGCATTCCCACCGAGGTTCACTCCTGTAGAGACCCACAAGATTCAGCAGTGATCTTCGAATCTCTCGAAGCCGCAGGATGCCAATATGCGATTCTCGGTGGCTGGTTAAGAAAATTGGAGATTCCTTCTACGTGGGAAAAAAGGGTGATCAATATTCACCCCTCATTGCTTCCGCGACACGGTGGTAAAGGTTGCTACGGCGATCGGGTGCACCGCCGGGTACTCGAAGCAGGGGATTCCCATTCAGGCTGCACGGTACACTTCGTCGATAACGAATACGATCGCGGGCCCATCATCTTGCAAGAAGAAGTACCCGTCTTGCCTGAGGACGATGTCGAGAAACTCGCCACCCGCGTTTTTGAGGCAGAAAAGATTGCCCTGCCGAAAGCAGTGGCAGCCCTTGTCAGGGGTAATTTACAGTTCGGTTGAGCAACTAGTCTGAAGTGCCAAGACAGAGCTTGCGGAACTTGCGTTTGCCGACCCTGAGGATCATGCCATCGGTCACTTCCACTCTTGCATCCGGATCCTCGATCTTGACATCGTCAATCCTGACTCCACCCGCTTGAACATTCCGCCGAGCCTCATTATTGCTCGGAGTCAATCCGGCTTCGACGACGAGCTTGACGATCCAAACTTTGTCTTCCTCGAAGAGATCTGCAGGGATATGGAACTCCTCGATGTCATCGGGGACTCCACCCTTTGAAAAGACCTGAACAAAGTGTTGCTCGGCAGCTTCAGCGGCCACCTCGCCGTGGTAGAGGCGCACGAGGGTACGAGCGAGGAAGCCCTTACATTCTCTGGGGCTCGCAGAAAGCTTCTCTTCGATTTCGGCCAGGTTGAGATCTGTTGCCAGTGTGTAGTAGTCCCGCATCGCTTCATCCGGGATCGACATCGTCTTGCCAAAAATCTCCTCTGGAGAATCGGTAATACCGATGGAATTGCCATATGTTTTCGACATCTTGCGACTGCCGTCAGTTCCCACCAACAATGGCAGAGTCATGCAAACTTGAGCCTCGAGACCTTCCTGGCGCATTAAATCCCGCCCTAACAGAAGATTAAAGGTCTGATCGGTCCCCCCCAACTCCACATCCGCTTTCACCTGAACCGAATCCCACGCCTGCATCAGTGGGTAGATAAATTCGTGAAGGTTGATGGGTAGGCTTGATCCGAACCTCTTCTGGAAGTCGTCCCGCTCCAACTGACGTGCCACAGTCGTGCGTCCGCAGAGAGCAATGACATCCAAAAATGACATCTCCCTGAACCAGTCGCCATTCCAGCACAACTCCGTACGATCCTTGTCGAGGATTTTCCAAGCTTGTTGAAGGTATGTCTCCGCATTTTCGCGGACCTGATCATGGGTCAGGGTGGGTCGTGTCTTGTCACGGCCGGAAGGATCACCTACACAAGCGGTGTAATCTCCGATGATGAGAACCGCCTGATGACCCGCATCCTGAAATTGTCGCAGTTTTCTGAGGGGTACAGCGTGCCCCACATGCAATTGGGGATTGGTCGGATCGACACCCAACTTGATACGCAACGGTTGCTTCTTGGATTGTGAAGCTTGCCACTTCTTTTGCAGTTCCTCGACGGTATCGATGGTGATCGTGCCGCGAATCACTTCTTCAAAGGATTCATCCGGTGTGAAGCCCATGCTATTCCCCTTTGCCGCTCCCCCGGCGAACATCCCGAGAGAGGCCCCATATTTTCCATGCCCGTGCTGAACGCTCCCTGACCAGTCCCGTGATCTCTTCCAAGATTCCGACGAGCAAGTGGTCCAGCTTACCCTCGTGAGTTCCAAGACGTGAAACTATCTCGTCTATCAGAGGATCTGTCAAATCCGGCCCTGCTTGCACTTCCCGGCGTCGTTCCAACCAACGATGTCTGGCGAGCACCAACTCGGCGACATCGCCATTGGCGGCTGCCCAACGTAAAGCCTCATTCGGTGGTAAGGAGGAAGGTGTCAACTCTGGAGCGGCAAATCGGCCTCTCTCCTCGATCCATGGCAACCCCCGTGTGACCTCTCCCTCAGGAGTCGAGATCTTCAAAGGTCGGGTGCTCCCTGTCACGATCCAATCTTGTAAAACAGGCCGAGAGCGGGAAATCGGCAGCGGCAGCTGCACAGGGATCCCTCGACTCTCCCCCGGTTCAACCCGGAATCCTCCCTCAAGGCGAATCACTCGTGTATCCGACATGACCCGTTCTGTTCCATCGAGATAAACGTCTTTGACACTCCAAACGACCTGTCCAAGGATGTCTTCTTCAGTTGCTCCGGTACCAAATTGAATCGGCTTATCCGATAAATTTTCCAACAGAACGATGCCTGTCAGAAAAGCCCGAGGAAAATCAGGCCCCCGGTTCGAATCGGTGGAATCGTCAGATGGACCGTCGTTCAGCGCTGCTTCTTCACCTTCACCACCCGGTTCATCGGCGATGGAAAACCTCACCGCCACCGTGCTTTGGCTGAGATAACGACCGTGCGCACGTCGACGCAATGCATTGACCTGATCAAATTGGTGAAAATTAGTGGGAGCAAGGATGAGAATCGCCTCGGAAATCTTCCAAGCCTTTTCAAACTGTCCATCTCTGTAGGCGGAGATGGCTTCTCGATATCTTCCCTCGAGAAACTTCAAAACAGCGGGATCATCCAATGAATTATCAGCGACCACTTCGGAGGGGTTCACCCAAATGCAGATAATCCCCAGAAGCAGAGCAGAAACGATCACGAGGAGAGCCGGGATCCCCCGACTCTCCTCGCAATGTTCAACGATCCTGCTCACTGGAACAGAATTACTCCTTGTTCTCGGACTCTTCTGCATCACCCGTATCCGTATCACCTTCTGCCGCTTCGGTTTCCGACTCAGCTTCGGGAGCTGGGTCAGCCTCGGCGGACGCCTCCATCTCTGAGGCTTCTCCACCCTCTGAAACTTCGGCAACTTCTTCAGCGACCGGCGTTTCATCAGTGTGATCCTCGATATCGGGGACCTCGTCCGGAATGTTTTCTGGGACCGATCCCACCGTTGTCGGAGATTCCCCTTCGGCAGCCTCAGCATAGAGAGCAGCGAGCTGAGCACTCTCCTCTTCGGTCACCTCTTTCAAACTCAAACCGATCTTGCGATTCTCATCATCGACGCGAATCACTTTGACATCGACCACTTGTCCGATCGAAACGACTTCCTCTGGGCTCTCAATCTTATCTCCCGAAAGTTCGGAGATGTGCAACAGCCCCTCGAGATCGTCCTCCATTTGGACGAAAGCTCCGAAGTTTGTCGTCTTGGTGACGGTTCCCCGTACCACCGTTCCGATGGCATAGGTATCTGGGATGTCGCGAACCCAAGGGTCCTCTTCCATCTGCTTCAGACCCAAGGCAATTCGTTTACGCTCCTGGTCGATCTCGAGGACCACCGCATGAACTTCCTGACCCTTTTCCAATTTCTCGGAGGGGTGAATGATCTTGCGGGTCCATGACATGTCGCTGACGTGCAACAGTCCATCGATTCCATCCTCCAACTCGACGAATGCGCCGTAATTGGTGAGGTTGCGAACCTTACCGCTGATGTAGTGACCAACAGGGTACTTCTGAGCAACGATTTCCCAGGGGTTCACTTCCACCTGCTTCATGCCCAGGCTGATCTCTTGTTTGTCCTTCTTGATCTCGAGAACGACGACATCGACCTCTTGATTCTCCTCAACTACCTCGCGTGGATTGGAGATTCTGCGGGTCCATGACATCTCTGAGACGTGGACCAAACCTTCGATCCCCTCTTCCAACTCGATGAACGCACCGTAGGAAAGAACGTTGACCACTTTGCCGGAGATTTTTGCTCCGATCGGGAAACGTGCCTCGATGTCATCCCAGGGGCTCGGTTGTGTTTGCTTGAGTCCCAGAGAGATGCGCTCGCGATCCTTGTCGACCTTGAGGACTTTGACATCGATCTCTTGTTCGACGGTGAGAATCTCATTGGGGTGATTGATTCTGCCCCAAGACATATCCGTAATGTGAAGCAGACCGTCGATTCCACCCAAATCGACGAATGCGCCGAAATCGGTGATGTTTTTGACGATCCCCTTACGAACCTGATCCAGTTCGATTTCAGTCATCAAGTTTGACTTCAGCTCATCACGACGCTCCTCGAGAAGCTTGCGACGGCTGACGACGATGTTCATACGAGGTTCGTCGATTTTGATGATCTTGCACTCCAGATCCTTACCAACAAACTCAGACACATCTCCGACCCTGCGGATTGCGATCTGTGAAGCGGGCAGGAATACGGGAACGCCGATGTCGATCAACAAGCCACCCTTGATCTTGCGGAGAACACGGCCAGTGACCACATCTCCCTCATTGTGGGTATCGACAACTTGTTCCCAGCCCTTGATGCGGTCCGCCTTACGCTTGGAAAGCATGATGCGGCCGTCTTCTTCATCGACTTCCTCGATCAACACATCGACGGTATCGCCAACGGAGATCTCTGCACCTTCAAAGTGGCTCTTCGGAACTTCACCCTCGGCTTTGTAGCCGACATCGACGATGACCCAGTCATCGGAAATGCTCACCACTTTGCCTTGGATAATTTTTTCTTCTTCAAAATCGATGACCGAATCGCGAAGAATCTCATCGACTTTATCGATGGAGTCGCCCTGGAGGTAATCGTTGACTTTGTCATCCAGGGATTCTCCCCGGAGATCAAACTGCTTGAGCAGTTCTGGTTTGGCCATGGAAAAAGGCCCCTTCAGTGGGTCACGGATCGTTACCGCGCAGATCCGACCTCCGGATCCTGAAACGGCGGCACACGTATCCTGGTTCGCTGAACTTCCCCAAGATCTACGACCGTCGCAGATCCCTGAAAGGAATTTCAGATTTTGAAATCGATGCAGGAATCACTCTTCGGGAGAGGGTTCCCCTTCGGGGATCAACTCCACCATGGCCCTGCGCAAGACTTCCAACCCGTTATCTTCCTCTGAGAACACCTCTTTGTCGATGCATTCTCCGAAGGAGATCTGGGTGCGATATGGGCGCGGAAGCCACTTTCCGCGGCCAAATGCCCGAGAACTACCGGAAATGTAAGCCGGGACCACCGGAACCTGAGCCATCTTGGCCAATCGGACGATTCCCCCCTTGAAGCGACGCAATTTCCCGTCGGCACTACGAGTCCCCTCTGGGAAGACGAGGGCAGCTCCTCCACCATCCAAGTGGGCCTTCACGGCACGAAAGCCTGCAATTCCCACCCCCTCCCGCTCAAGGGGCAGAGCATTCAGCTGGCTTAGGAACCAGCCGATAGGAGCAGGTTTAAAAAGCGAACTTCTTGCCATGAATGCGAGCGGGCGATGCATCGAAATTCCGGCAAGAACTGGATCGAGATTACTGGCGTGATTCACCGCGAGCAAAAACGGGCCCGAACGGGGCAGGAGTTCGTGACCCTCGACTCGATGCCGAAATAGGGTCTTACAAATCAACCATGCGATGGCACGGATTACTCGGTAGAAGAGTCGGTTTCCGGGATCCAATCTGCGGGAATCCTTTCAAGCACCGTGGCTACAACTTCCTCGATGGACATTTCGGTAGAATCGACGATGCATGCACCCTCAGCGGGTCGCATCTGTGAGACGTCCCTCTCCCGGTCCCTTGCATCACGTTGCTCAACTTGCTGAAGAACCTCCTCGAAGGGCAAATCTTCAGAGAGACGCTGGCGCAACTCCGCATGACGACGTACTGCTCGCTGATGGGAACTCGCGGTGAGAAACACCTTTACGGGGGCATCGGGGAAAACCACGGTTCCCATGTCACGTCCCTCTGCGACCACTGGTAAATCCTGGGGAATACTCCTCTGCAATGGGAGGACGCTTTGGCGTAAAGCGGCATTACCCGAGATGTAGTGAATGCTTCCTGTCACCCTAGTCGAATCCAACACATCTCCGGGATCATTCCCATCGACGAGAACCTTGAAATCAGATCCCGGGGCGACGATGGAGAGTGAGTGATCGAGGGCGAGGCGAGCGACCACTTCTGCATCGGTAAAATCGATATCCTTCTCAAGGCCGAGCCAAGTCAAGGTTCGGTAGATTCGGCCACTTGAAAACATGCGGCCACCCAAACTTCTCGCGATTAAGCGCGAGACGGTGCTCTTGCCACATCCTGCAGGTCCATCTAGCGTTAAGATCCTGCTCAATCGAAGGCCTCCAGTTCGATACAAATCATCCCATTCATGGATTCAAACTAAGGAATCACTCCGGTTCCAGCAAGAGGAACAAAGTGAACAAGATTTGGAAAGTCGTACTAGCCCGACTACGAAGCAGATTTTCCGCTAAAACTCCACAGCAAACCCACCAGGCTCATCGACACCAAAGGCAGCACCGACCAAGCACCTGACTGATACGCGCCTCCCCACAACAGCAAAAGGAGAGGCGCCCACAAAATCTCCCAACCGGTGACCCCACGCCCCCCGGTTGAGGATCTCGCCTTGGGAGTTCTTTCAAAGGTGGTGACCTGTCCAAGAAGGCCGGCACAGCAGGAGATCGCGGCGTAAAGGGCGAACCCTGTCCCGAGGATCAGAACCAAGAGCGACTCCCACAAACGAGCCAGCAGCCCACCCCCCGTTGCTGAGTAGTAGAGGATGAGACTGAGACATGCAAAGAAGAGAAAAATTCCTTCAAAGTGTGGAGTCCCCAACCACTTGAATACCCATGGATCAGGTCCGAGAAACTGCGGAAATATCCGCCTTAATGGCGCCCAAAGCGTCAACAACACCACCACTATGCTCCCCAGTGGAGCAAAAAATCGAGCGGACAGATCGAATCGCTCCAACAAACTGAGTTTTGTCGAATCGACGGCGCCGGCCCCGGTGATTTCACGCAAACTCAGCTGCATTCCTCCGGCAAACCAACGGCGCTGCTGAGTTCTGAATGCTGAAAAGTGATCAGGCAGCAAGCCGCAACAAACGATGTCGTCGCGATAGACAGCCCTCCACCCCCTGTTCCATGCACGCAGTGACAGATCGGTATCTTCGACGATGGTGTCACCGTTCCAGCCACCCGCATCCTCGATGGCTTGTCGGCGCCAGATTCCAGCAGTGCCATTAAAGTTGAAAAACCGACCCGCTGCAGCGCGGGCACGATGCTCAACTCTGAAGTGCCCATCGAGGAGCCTCGCCTGGGCACGGGTCAACCAGTTGTGATTTCGGTTGGTAAACCCCCAGCGGCACTGGACCCAACCGATCTGAGGATCGGAAAAGTGGTGTAAGGTTCGGCTGAGAAAATCTGCTGGAATCTGAAAGTCGACATCGAAGATGGCGATGAATTGCGCTTCAGAGAGCGCCAAACCTTCAGCGAGAGCTCCCGCTTTATATCCCTTTCGACGATCCCGATGGATATAACGAATCGGTAATCCAGTCAAAGCCAACTGCTCTACTGCAGAACGATTTTGTGGCGCACTGCCATCATCGGAATCATCCAAAATTTGGATTTCAAATTTAAACCTTGAAGCATTGAACTGTGGCAGTTGCGGTAACATTCCGACTAAAGCGTCGGAGTCATTGAAAACTGGAATCTGAATGAGCACCGGCAATGAAGACTCAAGTTCCAAAGCATTGTCAGCAGGATCCGGTGAAATAGAGAGGGGTCGATAACGGCTTTCCCATAAAAGTATCGTGCGATGAAGGCCAATGAGAATGAGCAATATCGAGAGAAGAATCTGGAGCAGCTCTGCCCACATGTTAGTTTCCTACCAACGGCTCCAGTCGAGGCTCACCAGCCCCTCCGTAACCCCTCAAATCGACAAGCCTCTCCTTGAAACCCTGTTGGCGTGCAATCGCGTCAAGCCGGTTTCGCCAGGCGCAATCCGACTTTGATTCCAGCTCCTCCACAGCGATTTCGACCACCAGCCTCTGCTCTTCACAGCGTGCGCGGTAGACGGAGAATCCCTCTCCAGAGAGAACCGATTCGAGGACTTCAATCCTGCGCAACAAATCGGCATCGACTCGGGTCCCCACCGGAATCCTGCTCGCCAGGCAAGGACGCGCGGGACGATCATGGCTTGCCAGATTGCGTTCACGGGCAAGGTTTCGAATCAGCTCTTTATTGAAACCAAAGTCACGCAAGGGGCTATAAACACCTCGCTCTGAAGCGGCGATCGCCCCTGGACGATCATCCAACTGGTCGGAGGCCTGGGTCCCATCGACAGCCGTGAAACCTTCCAAGGCCGGAGCCTGAAGAATCACGTCGAATAATTCTGATTTGCAGTGATAGCAGCGATCCCCTGAATTCTCCCGGTACTCAGCCCTGGAGAGCTCGTGAGTTTCCAGCTCGAGATGACGAATGCCTACCTGTCGCGTCAGTTGTCGTGCCGAGTCCAACTCTTGACTCGACAAACTGGGAGAGATGCCTGTGACTGCGACGGCATTCTCGCCGAGAACTTCAAATGCAATGCAAGTCAGGAGTGCTGAATCGACTCCCCCGGAGAGGGCGACGGCCACTGGCGAGTTCTCATGGAGCCATCGATGGAGAGACTCCATCTTTTGGACTGGAGTCTTTTCGGCTGGAGTCTGGTCAACTCCGGCGGACGGGTTTTGAAACCCGTCCGCCGGCTGACCGGACAGGCTAGATGTCGTAGTAGAGTGCGAACTCATAGGGGTGGGGACGCAGACGCAACTGATCCACTTCCCTCTCCCTTTTGTAAGAGATCCAAGAGGCCACGGCATCAGCGGTGAAAACATCACCGGCGAGAAGGAACTCATGATCTCTCTCAAGACAATCGAGAGCTTCTCCAAGCGATCCTGGAGTACTCGGAACTTCTGCGAGCTGCTCCGCCGGGAGATCGTAAAGATCTTTGTCGAAAGGCAAGCCCGGATCGATCTTGTTCTTGATGCCGTCCATGGCAGCCATCAACAACGCAGAGAATGCAAGGTATGGATTGCAGGACGGATCAGGACAACGGAATTCGAAACGGCGCGCAACCGGATTGGAAGCACCCACAGGAATTCGGACAGCTGCCGATCGATTGCGTGAAGAATATGCAAGGCGAGTTGGAGCCTCGAAGCCTGGCACGAGACGCTTGTAAGAGTTTGTGGTCGGATTCGTCAGCGCAACGAGCGCGGGAGCATGCTGGAGGATTCCCCCGATGGCGTGCAGAGCCATTTCACTCATCCCGGCATATCCGTCCCCTGAGAACTGATTTGCGCCATTTTTCCAGATCGACAAGTGAATGTGCATGCCGCTGCCGTTGTCATTCCAAACCGGCTTCGGCATGAAGGTGACCGTCTTGCCATTCTGGTGGGCGGTGTTCTTGACGATGTACTTGTATGCCATCAATTGGTCTGCAGCAGTCAAGAGGGTATTGAACTTGATGTCGATTTCAGCCTGACCTGCGGTAGCCACCTCATGATGCTGACATTCGATGTCGAGACCACAATCGATGAGGTTCTTCATCATCTCATTACGAAGATCATGATGCTTGTCGGTCGGCGGTACCGGGAAGTAGCCTTCCTTGTAGCGCGGCTTGTAACCCAAGTTGGGGCCTTCGTCACGGCCGGTGTTCCAACGTCCCTCGACACTGTCGAGGAAATAGAACCCACTGTGCTCGTTTTGGTCAAAGCGGATGTCATCAAAGATGAAGAACTCTGCCTCAGGACCGAAAAACGCCTGATCACCCAAGCCGGAGTTTTGCAAGTAAGCCTCGGCTTTGCGTGCAATGTTTCGCGGATCACGGGAGTAACTTTCATGCGTAATCGGATCTTTGATATCACACACGAGGACGAGAGTTTTCATTTTAGGAAACGGATCGATCCATCCAGTAGTTGGATCGGGCACGACGAGCATGTCACTCTCTTCGATGCCTTTCCAGCCACGCATACTCGAACCGTCGAAACCCAAACCGTCTGTGAACGTACCTTCATCCAATCCGGATGCAGGAATCGTAAAATGTTGCCAGAGTCCTGGGAAATCCATGAAGCGGAAATCTACCGCCTCGATCCCTTTGTTTCTGACAAGTTCCAGGATTTCGTTGACTGTCAAAGCCACTCCCTTCGCCTCGGCCCCCCCATGAGCCTTGATTCTTCTAAACCTTGAATCTAATGATTCGATTTCTCATATCTTCCGGCACATGATTCGTGCCGAACAATAACCGTTACAATTAAGTGCCAATCCCACCCGCGACCACCGATTCCGCAGGAAGCCGCCATCTAAATCTAAATTGCCTCCGGTCCGGACTCCCCGGTTCGGATTCTGCGGGCATCCTTCAGTTCACCGACGTGGAAATCGATCCTCTTGCCCTCTGAGGTGAGATCCTCCAAAACGGTGATGGTCGGCGTCAGAAACTCCTCATTGACCGCGACCTCCACTCTCATGCAGTGGACGCTGTCCATTGAGCCCGACTCTGCACCCAAACCCACCGCTGTACCTTGGGAAGCTGTTCCCGTGGATTCTGGGCCCAATACTTCAACCTCTGCAGCGGTAAACCTGACGATTCCGACGGTTTCAAAGCGCTCCCTGACGAGATCTAAGACGTCGACAGGCACAGTGGCAACGACCCAGTAAATCACCCGGTTCCTCATTCCTGATCAGGCACCCGCAAAAGGAGTCCCTCGATCCCCTGCTCCACCGATATTTCGCCGCTCAATACCCTGGAAACCGTTTCAACGATCGGCATTTCGACCGCCAGCGATTTTGCCATTTCATGAGCTGCGCTACTGGTATGAACCCCCTCGGCAACCTGCTTCATTTCACCGATCACCTCCGCAACCGATCGCCCCATGCCGATGGCTTCCCCAAAGAGCCGATTCCGAGAATGAGAACTGAAGCACGTCACCACGAGATCGCCGATCCCTGAGAGCCCGGAGAAGGTTTCCCGCTGGCCTCCCAAGAGGCAACCCATCCGCGAAATCTCTGCGCTTCCACGGGTCACCATCGCAGCAATAGTGTTGTCACCGAATCCGTGGCCCACCGCAATACCACACCCTAGAGCAACCACGTTTTTCAACACTCCAGCCCACTCAACTCCGACTCGATCGGTACTGCGATAAATTCTGAACTCGGGAGTTCGTAAAGACTTCTGAATGTGGTTGGAAAAATCTTCTTCAGGATGAGCAAAAACAACAGCGGTCGGAAGATCTCGTAAAACTTCTTCCGCATGACTGGGGCCGGACAGCACCCCCGGCTCAGCATTGACTCCGCATTCCTGAAGAATTTTGCTGGGGAGTGCTCCTGTCCCCTTCTCCAACCCCTTCGAGGCTGAAATCCAAGGGATCTCCCTTGGTAACTGCTGACCGGGCCCGAGCAGATATTCGCGGATTTTTTGAGTCGGCACGGCACATAGCACCAAGTCCACTTCGGGGATGGGATCCTGATCGGCAACGCATACTTTGAATCCCTCTTCGAGGGCCAAATCCGGCAAAAAAGAGTGTTCTCCGCGAGAAAGCTCTGCGGCGCGCTCTGCCCTGCGACAATGAATCGCTACTTCGATTCCGGCACGTCTGGCAACGTGGGCGAGAGCAGTTCCCCAAGTCCCGGAGCCAACGATGAGCATCCTCATTCGGTAGCCCCCGATCTTGCCTCACGGTACTCGCGAATGTTTTGTCGATGCCTGATCACGATCAACAAACAAATCAGCACCAGTGCCGCTCCCAGCTGGCGCTGATCTGTGGCATAGCGCTGATATTCGGCAGAGCTACAATTGACCAAGAGGAAGTCCAACGAAAATGCCTGCATCATCAATGTGGCGCCCAGGAGTGCTCCTCCGAGTGCTGCCACCACCGAAGCGATGCCGACACTCCCAATCCAGCGCAGCATGACGCCCCAAAAGGCCAGCAAAACCAACGCTAAAAACGGTTCATAGGCGATCAACACTCCCGCAGTCGTCGCAACCCCTTTACCTCCCTTGCCAAGAAGGAAAGGAGAAAAGCAGTGTCCCACCACTGCCGCGGCGCCGATACACATGGCCCAAATCACTGGAAGATTTCCTTCGGGCCAGAAGTAGTAGCGGGCGATCAAGAGCGGTGCGACCCCTTTCAAGAGGTCCAAAATTAATCCGAATGCGCCGATCTTCTTGCCCAAATTGCGACTCAAATTTGTCGCCCCGGGGTTACCGCTTCCGACCTTCAAAAGATCGACACCGTTCATTCGGCCAATGATGTAACTGAATGGAATCGCCCCGATGAGATAAGCGCAGGGAAGGGAAATCAGTAGATCGAAGACCCGCTCGAACTGAAACACCCCTACCCCATTTCCCTGAGAATCAAACAGGCAGTACAAACCCGGGAGAGCCCACATGCAACCCACCTTCGCCACTCCTCCTCCCTAACCCCGCTCTCCCAAACCCGCTCCCACAGCCCCGCTCCCTCAGCCCCGCTCTATGGCTCAAAGAGCGGTAACTTCTGTGAGATCTGCAGGGGCAGCTGGAGTCATGTACCGCGCTCGGCTAGATTTTCAGTAGCCCGTCAGAGAAGGTTCAGCTGGAACGGGGTTTGTCATCGCGGAAAGAGGCCCCTTGGACCGATACCTGCGCCAGCGGACGGTAGAAGACGGAAAGTCTTTCGATCAGGCTTGGGCGGAAACTTCCATTCTCCTCGTCGGCCTGGGCGGTGTCGGAACCCCCCTGGCCCAAATCCTTACCCGTAGCGGAATCGGTCAACTGACACTGGTGGATGGAGATCGGGTTCATGACACCGATTTACATCGACAGCTTCTCTACGATGACAAAGACGTCATCAGTGGGATTCCCAAGGCAGAAGCAGCCTACAAATTTCTCAGTCAAATCGGCGGTAGAACTTCCTTGAGGAGTTACGCCGGGATGTTGACGCCGCGTAACGCACTGGAGCTGTTTGAGGGCCATGATTTCGTCATCGATGCGACCGACCACATCGCAGCCAGATCTTTGATTCAGGAGACTTCTCTTCAGTCCGCAATTGGCTGGTTCCATTCCGCAGCCATCGCTGATCGCTGGATCGCCGCATCTTTCACGCCGCCCGGCTCCCCCTGCTACCATTGTTGGGTTGCGCCAGAATTGAACGAGGTCTCCATCGGCACCTGTGAAACTGTAGGCGTGTTGCCGGCCACTTGCATGGCCGCAGCGAGCGCCGTCTTCAGACTGCTCACCATGACCCTTCAATCTCCACTAGATTTCGGCGGCACAGATCCACGACACCCAGAAAACTCGAGTCGTAGAATTTTACGTGGCTCACTGGCTGAAGGAGAGCGCTGGGTGGAACTGTTCGCCGATCCGAATTGCCCAACATGCTCATCGAGCGCACTCGAAAAATCAGTGGATATGGCGTCCGGGCATCAGCGTGAAGCCGGTTATCCGATGCGCAGGCTCTGCGGAAGTGGATCACTGGAGGTGTGGATCGATAAAGACATCGATACGATTCAGCAGCACTTGATCAGTAATAGTCCGTTGGAGAAGTGGCGCAAAACGCCCTTCTCTCTGCGAATCGAGGATCCAGCTGGTGCGATCACTTGCTATCGGGATGGACGAGCTTTGATCACCGGGGATCTGGCAAAAGAACCAACCACCGCAAAGAAGAAGCTGGCACAGATCCTTGATTTTTAAGGATCTGTGCCAGCTTTATTGATTCACCGCCAGCAAATCAGCTGACTGTCACCTGTCGGTGACTGAATCAGTTGCTCAGGCGTAGCTTTCTGCGCTCTTCACCGATCTGGTGGAAGAGGTCTTCCCGCTCGCCCTCCTGTTGCATCTGGTTGTTGAAGACTCGCTCCCGAGTTTCCTCGAGACGCTTGTGCAAACGCTCAGTTCTGTCGAGCCGTTCCTCGGCGAGATTCAAAACATCTTGAAACTTGGTCTGCTTGAAGACGTCGCTGAACAAATGCTTATAGAAGGGCAAGAGGATCGGAGCAAAATCGGTGAACTCAAAGAGATCGTAATCCTCATCATTGAGGCAGATCAATTCGCCGAGAGCGGTTTTGAGATTTCGTTCAGCTCCTTCGAGCATCTCTCGGATTCGACCGATCAATGAATGCTTGAAGAGGTCTACAAGGTAACCGCTCTCCAACCAATCCGGCACAGAGTAGTGACTGCGAGCCTGCAAAACAAAATTCCTGGCTGAGGCCAGGTAGTCATTGGCACGCTGAACACAGAAAAGAGCATCATCGAGATTGGTTAAATCTTCCGTCAAAACATTCCAACGAGATTCGGTTTGTTCAAAATTCTCGGAGATTTTGAGAACCGGCTCACCCTCTTCGAGAATAAAGCTGCTCAAAGCCTGAGTTCTCTCAGACTGGAGACCCGCGATCTTGTCGTGGAACACACGGAAGGTCAGCAACTTATCGGTGGTATCGGTGATGTCCTGATCGAGTAAGTCCAGCTCTTGGAGAATCTCAGGGCGCATTCCAATGGCGATGAATTCGAGGCGAATATCCTCATAGGAAAAGCTCGATTCCTCTTCCATCATCTTGCGAGAGATTTCGACAAAGGCGATGCCACCTAGAGAATTTTGCGATTCACTGTGGGCTTCTGGATAGCTGCTCAGAGAACCACGCATGTGATCTCTGTGCGCCCTCAGAAAATGGACTCGCGTCGCAAGGCGTTGCTCTTTTTCGAGCTTGATCTGGCAATACCCCAGTTCCTTCTCGATCTTCTCGAGACGTCGAATCAACGACAAATCCTTGCGCATCAGCATTCCTTTCCCGCGTGTTCCTGAAAGCTACAGGTACACGTCACTCCCTTGATACGAAACGGAAATCACTTCCCGTTCCAAACCGAGACGCCCCGCAATGAGGCCTCCTCGTCCCGAAAAAGTTGGGTCATTCAGCATGCACGAAACAAAATAATAAGCGCATCGTGTCTTGCCAGATGTCCTCACTCCAACCAAGATGTGATCGTACCACAAACCACATCAAAATTGCACGGGTCCTCTTCGACAACTTTGAAGATCTGTCACGATTGGGAATCAAACATGATCACACTACTTTTGACGGTTGCAATTTTGACATTTGTGGTCGATGACCCCAAACCTGTCACTCCCAATCCCGATAAAGCGACGCCTCCCCTCCCATATGTGACTGATGCGGATCTGACGTGGCGCTGGGTCCATGCCGGAGCCCCGGTGGGAACGACCAGAACCCGCCTCTCGCGCTTGCAGAGGGCCGCTGAAGATTCTTGGCGTTTGGACTCCAGGATGCTGTGGAATCGAGAAGGAAGAGCCCTAGACCTGCGTCAGAACACTGATTTTGAGGCGTCGGGGCTACGACCGATCGCTCTCACTCGCCAATTAGAAGTCAATGCTGCACTGGGTGGAATTAGCGCACTCACCACTGCTGCCAAGTTTCGAAAAGAAGACGTTCGTATCGTCGTGCGCAATCCGAATACTGAATCTCAGGTAGATCGGGTCATCCCACTCCGCGAGAACTTCGTGTTGTTGGGGAATCAGTCCTTTGAACATTGGCTTCTGATCGCCATGCACCTCAAAAAGCACCACCAAGAAGGGAAGGACGAAGCCACTTTTTCGGCCCTGATCCCTGGAGAGTATCGATACCTCGATTTGAAGTGCCGAAGAGAACGCGAAGAGCAGATCTCAGATCTTGCAGTACAGCGGTGGCATATCACTTCCAAGGATTTCGAAGCACGTTTATGGGTCGGCCCTCAAGGGGAAGTTGAGCGTTATCGCCAAGGGGAAGTAGAGATTCAAAGAATCAGAAGCAGTGTAAACAGGGATCGCTAAATCTCCCGCAAGTCGCTCCTGTTTTCTTCCCTGCCGATCTGAGCTCAGTTATCCAGCTCTGCAAGCTTCTCTCTGATCGCATTGATAAAGTTGCGCAGCTTACCGAGGGTCTGAGTTCTTTCGGTGGCCGGATCCCAGTCGAAATCGGCGACGAAATCGTTGCGGTGACGTTCCTTGCCAAGTGCCAGATAAATCACGGTACTTTCGAGGCGGCTGTATTTGACGAGGGTATGAAAAAGTAGCGGAATATTTCTCGCAGGGCCCGGATAGCGATCCGGCCAAGGAATCGCACCCTCTTCGACCCACGGTTTCCACCTCTCAGGTAAATCTTCATCGATTAATTGACGCCAACGCTTTTCGTCGAAATTCTCTCCGCGCCCCAAATCGTCAAGAACCGGAGCCAAAGGATGGGTCAAAAGACGCCCCATACGGTCATCATCGCGAACCAACCGAGCCCTCTTACCACGGGCATGGGCCCCGGCGACGAGAAGCAGGTCCCGGGTCATTTCAACCTCGTCGAGGGCTCGTTTGTACCAGCGACGAATCAATTCCCCTTGCCGTTGAGCTTCCTCGGCGGTGTCGACACTCAAAACTCCGTCCCATGTCCAATCCTGATCTGAAAACTGATCACCGCGAAGTGCCAAGATTTGATCGTGCCGCGAATCGGTGGCGGCCTCCCACGACCAAGTGATCTGAACCTTTAATAAACCGGCGTACCACTGACGTGACTGAAGGGGGTAGACCCAAGTATTAAAAGGCCCTTCGACCTTGAGAATCCCACCATCTAGAATTCTGCCATCACCGATCACCTGCACGCGCAGGCGGCTTCCTTGGGGAAGGGGTGTTTCTGCAGGAATCACCAACAGTGGACGCTGCTCCAGATCCTGAGGACGCAGCAGAGTCAGTCGATCGACACGGATCAGTGCTTTACCCGTGACACCCTGTCCCCCAGAACCCTCCGGGGTGCCTTGTTCCGTCGAATCGACGATCCAAGCTCCTCTTAGGGAAGGGATCTTATGAATCGGAAACTCACCGCCCCCGGCAGCAAGATCAGAACCATCGACGACCTCAGGAGATTCACTGGAAAGGATCTCAGTACCACCATTTCTGAGAAGAGCAGTTCCACTTCCCATGGGGAGAACCTGCCCCTTCGCGCTCAAGACCCTGACTGTCAGTTCAGTCTTGGATCCATCGGCCTCAGAGGGATTCGGATCCGAGACCTCTCCAACTTGAGCTTCTTGATTTTGTTTTGTTTGATTTTGTTTTGGCGGGTCTATCGGCTTTTCAACCCCGATGGGGTTTAAATCAGAGGTTTGAGTCACTGAAGAAGAATCTGCGGGCTGATTATCGTCGCCCGACTCATCCGTTCCTGGGGCAACAACCGAATCGCTGGGCAAAAAGAAAATCCATGAGACCACGGAAACGAGCAGGATCAGCAATATCAGGGATCCACGCATTCCACTCATCAATCTTCCTCTTCTGTCACAGTCAACTGACGCAACACTTCGAGGCCCAACGCCTCCAGGTTTGCTCCCGGCAACGGTGCGAGGGCAAAAGCCCAATCGGAATCACCCAGTCTCGCACGAATCCAGCCTTCTGCAGTTCTTCCACCAAGGTAAATGGTTCTGAGCGGTTGTGTCGAAGAATCTGGAGCAAGCCAGTCGATGCGCAAGCGATGTCTTCCCTGATTCGGAGCCTCTTCTCCCGGGTCGAGCCAGCGTCCGATCGACATCTGGGTTAAGCGCTCACTGAGAAGGTTCATTTCCAGCTCGATCGGCGCATCCTCGACAGAGCCGCCAGATCCTGGAACCACACGCCAGTTTTGGCTCGGCCTGACAAGCTCCACCTGACCCACCCCAGAAGCGGACAGCTTCAAACGGAAGACCTCCTGTGCAGGAGGGGCTAATCGCAGAGATCGTAGTGAAAATGGCGCCCTACGCAGCGACTCTAATGGAGCCAACGAGGCTAAGGCGCATGACTCTCTTCGAGGATTCCACACGTAATGCAATCCGGGGTTCTCAGGTACCGATGAACCGATCAACAACAACTCCGATTCGCCACCGGGGGATTCGAGTCGAATCTCAAGGAGAGGTTGGTCAAACCCCCACTTTTGCAGAGCTTGCCGGTCAACTCGCTGCCACCTCTCTGCTTTCAAAGTCGACAAATCGGTGAGATACGAATCGATCAAATCGGTATTCGCTTCACGCGATCCTTGTTCACCAGCCCAGTTCAGATTCCAGCCGCCCCCATCTTTTTTGATGATTTCCACCGGCCCATAAGATCCCCGCGACAAGGCCATCGCCTCGATCCGAGGGTCGTCAAAGCGAATCAGATAAGGGCTAACCCAGCTCTCCGCCTTGCGCTGAACCAAATTTTCGGCAGTTGATCCGGCAACGATCAAAATCGCTGATCGATCACTGACTTTCACTGCGACAGCCGCAGATTGACCTTCGACGGCAAAGACGGGGCCGACCTCGATGACCTTCGTTGTGTCGTCCGTCTCAAGGGTCAGTGTTGCCCGCGGAGTTTCCAGTGCAGCGGCGACAGCCGCATCGTCGTCGAGATAATCGATGACTGCCCACTGGCTCAATTTCTGTAACCAGGATTCGATGGCGCTCGAATTGGCATCCCCTGGATAAGGTTGCTCCATCGACCAAAACGCACCACTTTTTCGGAGTTCCACTTCAGCAACGCCGGGTCGCTCCAATTTGATTCGCCGAATTCGCGCGGGAGAGATCCCCACAACCGCATCTTCGCGAATCTCTGATAAGCGAAACTGCTGCAGAACCTCCCTGAGTAACCGATTCACCAAGACTGATCGGCCATCGATCAAAGCGTATGCGCGATTGAGGGAGGGATGATCCTTCCCTAGAAGCAATTCGTGGGTTTCTGATCCCGTTTTAATTTTTACACTCACCAGAGGATCATCGAGGCCGCATTGGGCGAGGTTCTTAGGACCCTCACCATAAGACTCGATGTCCCTTAACATCAGTAACAAGTCTTCGATGGCGGAGTATCGACCGGGATCAGAGACCGGCTTTTCAATTCGCCAGAAACTTTGCCCTTGGGACTGATCAGAGGCTTGGCGTACGATTTCAATCGGATCACCCTTCCCCCTGATGATTTCCAGGGTATTCACTGCTGGAATCGAAAAGTTCAAAGGCTTTTCCAAGCCGACCACGTAAGTGGGACGGGAATCACGAATCGATCGATACGCGAGAGAGGTCAAGATCACCGCAAGAATCGCCAGAATCATCGTCGTCCGTGGATTCATGCTTTCCTCCTTCGCACCGCTGCCACCAGTAACCCACCGATGAATGCACAAGAAGGCAGTACGAAGATAGCGGTCCAAAAGAAGGAGTTTCGGAACTGGGGTGACAGCTCAACTTTTCGCGATACCGGTTCCCTACCAGCCCCCAAAGGTAACGAGTCACCGGCGGCCCAGCCGAAACAAGAGAGCAAGAAACGACGACTGTCGCCTCGCCAAAACTCGGTCAAGACAGGGGTCCAACTTGCGGCGACGACGAGGCGCCCTGACCCCACGTCACTTGCTGCAGCGACGATGCGCGGACCGGGTGATTCAGCAGGATCGCGGCGAGCCATCTGCCCATCCCGTTCAATCCACGCCCCTGGACCTGTGTAGAGAAGCGCTTCGGCATCACCAGAGACTTGCAAAGCACGGGCAGGTGAAAATCGTGCATCCATGATCTGAAGGCCAAAAGAAGCCGTTGCCGGATGATCTGGATTCACATCTCTACCGACGGCGACAAATGCCGGTCTCACAAACCCCTGCTCCAAAGGAATCTCTTCCGCGATCAATCCCGGTGAAACGGAGATCCCTGCCCTCGCCATCAAATCTTCCAAGCCACTGATTCCAGTTGCAGGAAGGAGAATCGCAACACCACCCCCCGATTCCAGATAACGATCGATGGAGCGCACGACAGCAGCCCCTAATGGCTCGAAACCGCCCACTCCGCCGGCGACGATCAAGAGAAGGTCAGCGTCCTCGGGAATCACATCGGTCTGCGCTAATCTCAACGGCTCAACGATCGCACCTCTTGCTTCGAGATCGTCGCGCAATGCTGCCATTGAACTTTGACGATTTTCTTCCAAGAGGGGCTCTCCGCTCCCTTGGCTGATGTAGATCTTGCTCCAATCCTCGGTCACTAATCTCCTCAGTGCCGCCTCAATCCCTTCGCGACTCTTATCGAGAAGAATCTCTGCATTTCCCTCCGGTTCGAGCACCGTTGGGAAGCGGAAAGACGCCAGCTCTTCGGGGGCGACGGAGATGCGCCGATCATCGAAGAAGAAGTGAATCTTATCGACGTCCGATTCTTCGAGAACGGGAACCCTGCGAATTCGCTCACGCTCCCATTTTTCTCCATCTCGATTCACTTCAATCATCACAGGGCGTGACAATTTATTGGGATCGACATGGCTCAGCTCCTCGAGCCAGCGAGCCGCTTTAACGAGAATTCTGGTCTTGAGCTGATTCTCGATTCCCGGGCTCATGTTGAGGGGAAGAACTACTTCGATTTTCCCTGGTAAGCCTTCGACCAATTGACGATCAGATTCGGTAATGGTGAGAACCCCGTCCTCAGTCCAATCGCTGCGAATCGATGTATGAAAGATCCACGCATTGATGACAAATACGCACCAAATCGACAGGATCACTTGGGCGATCACATGCAAACGAGCTTTCTTTTTTCGCTCTGCGATCACACTCATGACCAACGCCTCTTTTCGAGAACCCGTGTCGCTAAGAAAAGGGATAAGACCGTAAGGCTTCCCCAGAAAATCAACACGCGTAGATCGAGGATCCCTCGAGCTAACTCATCGACCATGTGGTGGATCGCACTGACGTGCTCAATCCACAACAGTTCGATATCTCCAGGGCGAAACAAATTGGCAAAAAAGTGCATCATGAAAAGAGCGACGTTGAAAGTGAATGCAAGTCCCGCTGAAGCCAAGGGGTGGGCCGTCAGCGCTGAAGCCAAAATCCCATTGGCAATAAATGCGGAGCCGATGAAAAGCACCCCGAGATTCGTCGTCCAAAGGATCCCCACCTCGACTTGGGAGACGAATGAAAGAGCACCCCAGAGCGGCAAAAGGCAAATCCACAACGTGAGGAAGAAAATCGAAGCGGCGGCCCACTTTGCGATGATCACACTGCCATCTGAGATTCCAGTGACCATCAGTACTTCCAGCGCTCCCTGGCGTTGTTCCTCAGCAAGGCTTCGCATCGTCACCAACGGAGGTATCACCAAGAACATGAACCAGAAAACTAAGCCGCCATACGACGAGACGACCAACTGTCGTAAATCTCCCTGTACAGCGAGCACCGAAAGGTACATGTTGGCGCCCATCACCAATAGGAACAGCACCAGAATGATCCAAGAGACTGGAGAAACAAAAGTAGAGAGTAACTCCCTACGTAAAAGGCCGATGGTGCGATTCAAGAAACCCGCCTCTCGTCAGCGGATTCAGTCCCAGTCCATTCAAGGAAGAGCGATTCAAGAGTCGCAGGCTCACTGCGCAGTTCTTTGATCACCCACTTCGATTCGAGAGCATGCTCACCGATGCGGGTTCCTAGGGAAGAATCGGATCTAAAGCTCCAAGTGTGATCGCTTCTCTGTACCGCAACGATTTCAGGTTGATCTTTAAGCCAGCGTGTGACCTCTGCCTGATCGACTTCTTCGGAGAGTTCCAAATGCCAGCGCCCAGCCTGGCTAAGTCTCTTGGTCCACGCCTGGCGATCCTCTTCCAAGCGAATCTGCCCCTGGCTAATGACACAGATGCGATCGCATAACTGTTCGATTTCACCGAGAACATGGCTCGACAATAGCAAGGTGTGATTCCCACGAAGCTCATCGATCAGCTGACGAAACTGAGTGATTTGACGAGGATCGAGTCCACGTGTCGGTTCATCGAGTAATAGTACCGGCGGAGATCCGAGTAGGGCATCTGCCAACCCTATACGCTGACGATAACCTTGGGAGAGCGTATCGAGTCGTCGCTGGGTCATATCAGCGGCGTTGACCGCTTGTAACACCCTTGCTGTTTCCGCAGAAATCTCTTTGGCGGCGACCCTCTTCAAACCTGCTCGATAACGTAAATATTCGTGAACTCTCAACTCTCCGGGAAATGCCAATTGCTCTGGCAAGACCCCGACTCTTGAACAAGCTTCCCGAGGATTCCTCAGCAGATCGATGCCATCGACCATCACTCTACGAGTTGAAGGATCCGGCAAAAGCCAAGTGGTCAAGACTCTGAAAGTACTGGTTTTTCCGGCTCCATTTTCGCCGATAAATCCTGTGACCGCGCCTGGTGGGACACTCAATGAGATTTCATTCAGTGCCTTGCGGTCACCATAGGAGAGTGAAAGTTCCTCAATCTCGATCATGCTATCGACGTGCTCCTGGATCGCTTCAAATTCCCCAAGGAAACGAATACCGAATCACAACAGCATAGCAAGATTTCTGCTAGAGGGTGGGATTCTGAGGGTGGGATTCTGCGTGATCGGTTAGGGGATCAAAGGAATCGAATCAGGCTCAATACTGACGGCGCTCCCGGGAAGATGGGATTTCTTCCGCTTCCCGATATTTCGTGACGGTTCTGCGGGAAATTCGCACGCCCGACTTCTCCAATTCCTTAACGATGGTGGCATCGCTCATTGGTTTGCGAGGATCCTCCGCACCCACCAATTCTTTGATCCGAGCGATGATGCCGCCGCGCGATTCTTCAGCACCGTCATCCCGCACAGTTCCGCCACTAAAAAGGCTACGCAACTCGCGAAGCATTCCGGGGGACTGGTACCACTTCCCCGAAATGGCCCTACTGACCGTGGAGACATTGACGCCAATCGCATCAGCGACATCCTGCATACGCATCGGAGCCAAATAACGATCCCCATCACTGAAAAACTTCTGTTGGCGCTTCAGTATCTCCTCCGCAACCCTTTGCAAAGTTGAGTTACGCTGCTGAACAGCGCCCATCAACCACTCCGCATTTTCAATATGCTTGCGCAGGTACTTTCGCAGTTCTTTGTCTTTCTTCGCTCCCTCAAGGAGTTCTCTGTAGTGAGGCGAGATCCGTAGCTTCGGAGTCGATTGCCCCCCCACTTCTGCACTGTAGATCCCATCCGTATCCCTCTCGATCACGATGTCCGGGACGATTCTGGGGTTCACAGTCTTAACGAAATGACGCCCTGGATTCGGCTCCAATGAACGAATCACCTCGATGGCCAACTTGACGTCTTCAATACTTCGCCCTGTCGATTTGGCGATGTGGGGTAAACGGTTTTTTGCCAAATCATCGAGATGCAATCGAACGACCATCTCCTCAAACTGATTATCACCGGGGTCTCGTTGGAGTTGCAGGCACAGACAATCGATCAGATTTTCAGCGCCAACTCCAGCCGGATCTAAACTCTGAACCATATGGAGAGCATCTTCCCATTCAGCTTCTGAAGGGGTGACCTCTCCCAATCGAGGATCGCTCTCCGAAGAATGGATCCCTTCTGCGATACCCCGAGCGATTTCGGCGAGGGAGTGTAACTGCCAACCTCTCTCGTCCAAATTGAAGATGATCTCCTCACAAAGCGCCCTTTGTCGATCGCTTGGGATCGGCTTCAAACGCAGTTGACCGAGAAGATTTTCAGACAACGATTCAGCAGGACCTTCGACATGATCAACCCATTCAAATTCGTCTTCCCCTCCAGCGAGGCTCGATTTCCGCCCTGGAGAAGATTCTGCCCAAAAGTCTGCTTGCTGCAGTTCGTGCAGCTGCTCATACCTTTCGCCGAGATCTCGTAACTCTGCGAGATCAGAGACCTCTTTGGAATCGTCGAATAGATCGACGTCATCTGCGGCCGCTTCTGTCGAAGCTTCCGTCGAATCCTCTCCCCCTGAAGAGGTTTCTGAGCCTTCTCGATCCAGTTTTTCAAGGGCGACATTCGACTCCAGCTCTTCGTTGATCCGCTCTTCCAACTGCTGCTGATTGAGAACGAGGATTTCCATCGACTGGATCATTTGTGGCGAGAGGATCTGCTTTTGTGTCTGTTGCTGGAATAGTCCGGTATCCAGTCTCATCGGCAGCCTCCTCTCATTTGGAGTCATTTCATCGGTATCAGTGACAGCGAACAGGCGATTGAAACTCAGTCCTCGATGAACGTAGGATTACGACCTATGAATCCGTCACTGGAAAAAATTGTGCGCCCTAGACCAAAAACGGCCTAAAACTTGCTCTAGATCCCATTTTGACGAAATTTAGGCCTTTTTTAGCGACGCAAGTTAAGAAAATTTGGGAATCTACGACAATTCTCGATGATACGGCATTGTTTATGCTAGTCAAGTGTCGAAGAGGTCCGCCCAATATCTTGGGATCGTCTCCATATCCCCGCCAATAGCCAGAGGGCTCCCAGAATCAAGGCCCACCCCGGTGGCCAACTGAGAGAGGGCCCCTCTCGTAGGTCTAGGGCACCCTGTAAGCGAACCTGAAGAATCCCCCTCACACCGATGTCCCCAGCCAGAGACACTTCCCCAGGTGCGCTCCAAGGCTGCCACCCCGACCACCCTTGATTCGGAAACCAGCGGCGGCTGGCGATGAATGTCCTCGATCCGTGACTTCTGGGATCAAAGACCACGGTATGCCCCGCATTGGTGCAACGAAGCAAAGGTAAGCCGGATTCGATACTCCGAGATCTTTGCAGCTGAAGATGCTGTGCCGGTTCAACGTAATCCCCATACCAAAGATCTTCCGTAATATTCACGTGCCAACGAGCAGTCAGCGCTTGCAAACTCGGGGCTGTCCACGGCAAGAGGCCCTCGTAGCAGATCGAAACCCCGAAAGGGTCACCGATCTGGTCCGATTCGAAAAGAATCGGCTCCTTCCCTGCCACCATGGTGGTGATCGGAGGCTTCCAACCCACTTTCTCAAAGAGAGCCTCTCCGGGGATCCTTTCACCAAATGGGACCAAGTCCTTCTTGAGCCCGACAGCGACCGCTGGATTTCGGGAGGTGGAATCTTCTTCTGGAGGAACGATCAAAGCCACTGCATTGGAGTATCCCTCTGGGGACTGAAACATGACCCCCGTGAGGAGTGGCTTCTTCAGCCACCCCCGCGCCCACATCCCGATGGTGGTCAAATCATGCGCTCCCGGAAGAGCCCCTTCCGGTAACACGATCAGTTCATCTTTGGTTGAGTCTTCCTCGATAGAATCCTGCGCCTCACCGATCAGCAGACGCAGCTCTCGATCGATCGTGGTGAAAAACTGTCCATGACGCATTTCGAGAGGCAGTGCGGGTTGAATCAGCGATACGACAGTGTCCCTCTCCAAATTCCCAACTTCAGTCCTGGATTCTTCCAGCGGTAATGGAAGGGTCGGTAAAAGAGCGAGGGTGAGACATGGAACCAGCAACCAAACCCGACCCCACAGTTGAATCTCCCTTTTGTTGCGGTCGAAGAGATTGAAGACGAGAGGAAAGATATGAGCAGCCAGAAAACCAGAACCGGCGATGGCCAAGCTCGACACTTCAACGCCCCACTGGCGCAGCAGAATCCAGGCAGCACTCGGTTCTGTCGTCGCCAATCCTGAGCCGATCGACCATGGGAAAAGACGCGGCCAATACGATTCATAGAGAGAGACAAATATGATGACTCCCAGACACTTCCAAATACGCTGTCTCGCTCCCGGCGCTTCCGGAGCGAGGCTGACGAGGCCAAGGCAAAGTCCCCAGCCAAGACTAGAGAGGGGCCACCACAATAGAAACAAGCCGAATCCGGCCAGCCATGCGGCCACCGAATCTGCGTCTCCAAGAACGAAGATTCCCAAATAATTTTTCGCAGCCAAAGCGATCCATGGCAATGAGGCGCCCTGAATCCCAAGACCAAAAAACCAGCCGACCAACAGGGACCTGCGAAAGCCACAACGATCAGTGACGAGCGCCAGCAACATGAAAGAGAATGGCATCAAAAACGCCATTCCCCATGGTTCGAATCCCAAAGGGACCATCGCGCCGGCAAGTGCTGCCAAGGCCAGGCGAGAGCGAAGATTTGGCTGCTGGGATGAGCCTGAAGCAGGGGCCATTCCTGCCCTCGAATCGGGTCCGTCCTCACCCAATTTCACCATGCTCTCCTTCCTACTTCCCTCTGAATCGTCTAATCCACAATGCAGCTTCCCACCCACAAACTGTGGAGGACCGCTCTCCAGGGGGATCCTGAGTCTTCCCTGGAGGCCTGTCCAGTGGCGATCGTCTCCTCCATGGTATGCCAGTATCGCCAAATTCCTGCTTCCCTTGCCACACAATCGTAGATCCTCTACAATTCCTGTTTACCCCCTGATTCTCGAAAACCGTTTTCGGGATGGGAGATAGAGCTGGACGCACTGGAGTTCGTCCGGAGCAGCTGCGGGAAAGTTCCCGCTTCTCACCCCGGTGAGAGAAAGAGGACAGACTTGATTCGAGTGACACTGCGAGGCGGGGAAACCGCCGAAAAGTTACTGCAACGCTTCAAGAGAACCGTCGCCAAAGAAGGACTTCTCAAGGAAATTAAAAAGAGAAGTTTTTACGAGAAGCCTTCAGAAGAAAAGCGTCGCAAACAACGTGAGTTCGAAAAGCTGATGCGGAAAAAAGATCGCAAGATCAGTATCAAAGAGACTCGCCGGAAGCATCGTCGCCGCTAGTCAGAGAATAATTCGGTGACGCGGGAATGGCCACTTCTGAGGAAATGGCCATCACTGTCACCAATCTCTCGATTGCGATAAGGCCGCTTTGAGTAATCCTGCATACTGCATCTTTGATCCCCTGATATCTGCTTCTACTGCCCCTGAACTCCGGATCAGTGAACGTAAATCAGCGCTTTGTCATTTGAGACTGAATGATTTACTTCCTAGTCCTCACTTTCCCGAAAACTGATCTCCTGTCATTGAGAGGCTGAGGGATGAGCAAGATAGGTCTATGGCTGGTCGGCGCACGTGGCGGAGTTTCCACGACTGTCAGTGTTGGGCTTTCCGCTCTGGCGAAAGGCCTTTCTACAGCCACAGGCTTGATCACTGAACATCCTGAGTTTGCCAATTGCGGGCTCCCCCCACTCTCCGATTTTGTGCTGGGTGGTCATGAAATTCGTCGAGGATCTCTCCTCGAGAGCGCGCGAGTGATTGAAGCCGATTCAGGCAGCCTTCCACACCACCTCCTCGAGGCAGTTCGCGAAGATCTCGATGAGATTGACCAATGTATAAAGCCTGGAATCCTCTTCAATTCAGGTGAAGCGATTCACTCACTCGACAAAGACTCCATGGCAGTCACCCCTGATTCCCCGCAAGACGCGCTCCGACAGATCACCACTGACCTGCAAGAATTCCAACGCCAACATCAGTTGAGTGGTCTCGTCGTCGTGAATCTTTCCTCAACAGAGCCACCTTTACCGCCAAACCTTGCACACGAATCGGCGGAGTCGTTACGCTCTGCTCTCGAAAGAAACGAAGAATCCGCTTTTCGATCGAGCACCCTTTACTCACTGGCCGCGGCTGCTGTAGGAGCATCATTCGTTAACTTCACTCCATCCACAGCTGCCCTGACTCCAGCCACTCGTCAAATCTTGCAAGAAGCAAACTGTGCCTATTGTGGAAGCGATGGGAAAACTGGCGAAACTTTGGTCAAGTCCGCATTGGCACCCATGTTTGCCCAACGCGCTCTTAAAGTGATGACCTGGCAAAGCTACAACATGCTCGGAGATCGGGATGGAGAGATCCTCTCCCACCCCGAAAATCGCTCGAGCAAAATCGCCTCAAAGGGAGAGTTGATTCATCAAATCCTTGGCGAAGATGTTCATAGCGAAATCAGAATCGATTACGTCCCCAGTCTCGGCGACAACAAAACTGCTTGGGATTTGATTCACTTCCGTGGCTTTCTTGACCACCGCATGACGATGCAATTTACTTGGCAAGGTTGTGACGCCATCCTCGCTGCGCCTCTGGTGATCGATCTCGCCCGTCTCGTTGCCCACGCCCAAAGCAGAGGAGAAGTGGGCTTGCAAAAACACTGCTCCATCTTCTTCAAGAGCCCCCTGGACTTCGCCGATCATGCGCTTTCAGCACAATTTGACGCTCTCATCCAAAAAGCCAGAAACTGGTAATCCAGAGGTAGCAACTCCCCAGCGGCAGTACCATTGAGTGTAAAAATATAAATACAAAAAAGAGGCGCCGCTGGTAGAGGATACCAGGAGCGCCTCATGGGCTCTGAAAGGTGGGATTGCAGTCTAAGTGCTGAGTCGGCGACTGTCAACTCATTAGAGAGCTTATGTCTACTTAACATGACGCTTGACAACGCGTTACAGCGGCCTACGAACCGATTTTGTGTTCGCAAACGGTCAACTCTTTCATCTGAGCCGACGTTTATAAAGACGCCGAAAAGTCTATGGGAGTTCCCGGAAAATTGAGGACCACAAATCGGATTCCCAAAAATATTGGCGATTTCCCACACATCTCACGGAGAAAACGCTGAGATAAGGAAGAACTGAGAGGAAGTCGCTGATGAAGGGCTAAAGAGGAGTTTCTTTAACTTGAGGGGCCCTTATCTTCCGATTTTGGCAATCGCTGTGGAATCGAGTGAAAGGAGACGGTGTCCTGTAAAAACTGTCGAAGTTCAGCAGGAAGAAGGATTCGCTCGAGGCGCTCGACCACTTCAATCCCGTTAAAGACCAAAATTGTGGGCAATGATCGAACTTGATATCGTTGAACCACATCCACCTGTGTCAATTGTAACTCGACCTCGATCATGGGCAGTGTTCCCTGAAATTCAGGAGAGATGATCGACAAGCTACGACGCATAAAATTGCACGAAGTGACCAATGAGCTGCCAAAATGTACCAGCTGGAGACCACCTGTAGATCGAAGGTGAGCGTCGAGAAAAGCCGCATCAATAAATTTAAAATCTGCCATTTTTTACTCCCCATAGAGCGGTTTAATAAAGCTCTTCCCTCGACATCCAGATCTTATCTATCCCTTGGACGACAAGCTCGATTTCATCTCAATAAGGGCCATTTGCGTCACAAAAGGTAGGATTCCACCAATGCAGAGTCAGCTCGAATTGCCGAATCAGCGTCTAACATGTCTGACATCAGGTAATTATCGCTGATTTCACTAACCCCAAACCCTGAGAATGGTGGAGAATGCCGTCTGGTTTAATCATCGGCTTTGCCCCTAGCGACGATTGGGATCGACGACACCAGTTACAATGGGCTGCCGATTCGATCGTGTCACACAAGTCAGATTCAGGAGAAAATTATGGCTTTTGACAAGGCTCGAGTCCTCGAACAGATCCAATCGACTCTCGCCGAAATTCCGCTGCCTGGAACCCCCGGAAACGTGGTTCAAGCAGGATTGGTCCAACGAGTCATCGCTCATGAAGGAGAAATCACCCTCGTCGTCGAATTTCCGCCAGAGTTGACCAATCAACAAGGATCGGTCTGTGAACGTCTCGAGGAAGAGATCGGCCAAATTGATGGGGTTCAAAAGGTCACCGTTCTTCACAAGAAACCTGAATCTTCAGCTGAAGAATCCCCCACCCAAGGCGCGCAGGGCCCCGGGCCCAATACGGTCGGTGCGCAAGATATTCCTGGAGTCAAACACGTCATCGCAGTCGCCAGTGGAAAAGGCGGAGTGGGCAAGTCGACGGTAGCCGTGAATCTCGCCATGGCATTGCAAAAGATCGGCAAAAAGGTAGGTCTACTCGATGCCGACGTCTACGGTCCCTCGACACCAAAGATGCTCGGAACCGAAGAGGACCGACCCCAAGCGACTGAACGAGAGACGATCTTGCCCATCGAATCTCACGGCCTACAGACGATGTCCATCGGATATCTCTTGGAAGAAGATTCGCCGGTAATTTGGCGAGGTCCCATGGTGACAGGATTACTGCGACAATTTCTCTTCCAGGTCGAATGGGGAGAACTGGATTACTTGGTCCTCGACTTGCCTCCTGGCACGGGGGATGCACAACTGACCTTGGTTCAATCTCTATCCCTTGCGGGCGGAGTCATCGTGACGACACCCCAAGACGTTGCACTACTGGATGTTCAACGAGGCATTCAGATGTTCCAGCGGACCAGTGTTCCGATTCTTGGAGTCATCGAAAACATGAGTTACTTCCAATGCCCGAATTGTGATCATGTGACCGAAATCTTCCCTGGCGCAGGCGGAGAAGGTATCTCCCAACGCTATTCGGTGCCATTCCTTGGTCAAATTCCTCTAGAACCAACTACCGCAATCCAGGGTGACAGTGGAAATCCAGTGATGGTCAGTCAGCCTGACGGATCGCTGGCTTCGACAATGATTTCTATCGCCCATCAAATTGCGGAATCGTTGGTCAAAAAATAGAGGCGCGTAGAGCAAGGATAGAACTCAGCAGGACGAAGAGTCCCTGACATTTTCTTTCATCGTTGCAGATCAATGGGAGTGAGAGGCCGCTAGCCATTTGCGAGCTGCGGCCAAGACTTCATCGGGAGCAATGGCTGTCATGCAATCGTGATGCCCCAGGGGGCACACCTTCTTTTGACAAGGGCTACACTCCACATCCTTGCGTAAAACCGTGGTGGTCTGCAGGAAAGCATCGGTATAGTCGGGACTCGTAGGCCCCATCAAAACAACCTGGGGTGTTCCCATTCCTGCTGCGATATGGCGTGGGCCTGTATCACCAGTGATGAGAAGCGCAAACTTTTCCATCAGCACCTTGAGTTCATCCAAAGGCCAAAGGGCATTTGCCAAATTCGTCACTTCCCTGCCGATCTGGGACTCCAGATCTTTGGCCAATTCTTCCTCACCAGGTCCACAGGTGATCACCAGTTCACAGTCATCCTCGTCTTGCAACTGGCGAGCGACCTCTGCCAAGCGATCGAGGGGCCAGATTTTTGAGGGTCCAAATGCGGCCCCTGGATGGAGTCCAACCCACGGACGTGAAGGATCGCACTTGAGACTCTGTAAACGTTGCTGAGCCCGATCTCGGCAAGCAGGAGACGCCGATAGACGGGAACCGATGCCATCGCCTTCAACACCGAGAGTAGCCACGACCTCCAAATATTCGTGATGCATGGGATAAGCGCGACGCTCTGGAGCTAATTGAGGCATCTTCAGCGGATCGGTCAGCAATAGGCTGCGCCATTGCCGCGCCATACCGATTCGGCGTGGGACTCCCCCACGCCAGGTTTCGTAGGCAGTGCGAAATGAATGTGGAAAGAGCACAGCGACGTCGTAGCGGCCAGCCTGAATCGACTCGATGTTCTGACGAACCTTGTTGTTCCCCTTCGCAACAGGGATCCATTCGTCAAAAAGGTTGGCGTCCGCGAGTAGAGGCTCGAGATGCCCCCCACCCATCAAAGAGACTGAAGCATCTGGAAATCGACGCCTCAATCCCCTGAGAGCAGGAGTCGCCATGACGGCGTCTCCAACCCAAGTTGGCATGCGGACGAGAAATCTCGTACCCGATTGCAAACGATCAGCCCTTCAGCAGATGCTGGAACTTTTTCTTCTCCGCTGCCCAACGGTAGGCATTTTCTGCGGAGATCGATCCCTCCTTGAGTCGGGCCAGAATGGCATCGTCCATCAATTGCATCCCTTTGCCGCGACCACCTTCAATGAGAGATACGATCTTATGGACCGCTCCCTCACGAATGATGTTTGGCAATGCCCCGTCATGGAACAGTAACTCGTTGACGACAACCCGCCCCTTGCCGTCCTTTTTTGGGATCAGCAACTGCGCAATGATTCCTTTTAACGAACAGGAGAGCATCGTTCTCACCTGATTCTGTTGTTCTTCTGGGAAGACGTCGATGATCCTATCGACAGTCTTCGCGGCACTATTGGTGTGCAAGGTGGCAAAGACGAGATATCCCATCTCAGCCGCGGTGATCGCCAAACTAATCGTCTCGAGGTCTCGAAGTTCACCGACGAGAATCACGTCGGGATCTTGTCTTCCTACTGAGCGTAGAGCCTTAGCGAAGGATTCCGAATCGATGCCCACTTCACGCTGGGTAATCTGGGACTTCTTATTGCTGTGCACGAATTCGATGGGCTCTTCGATGGTCACAATGTGCCGCGATTGGTTCTGATTGATGTAATCGATGAGCGCGGCAAGGGTTGTCGATTTACCACTTCCCGTCGGCCCCGTGCACAGCACCAGCCCATGTCGCAAGTGACAAAACTTTTCGATATGGGTAGGTACTCCCAATGCAGAAACAGGAAGAATCTCTTCCGGAATCATTCGGAAAACCCCCGCCAATCCATGCTGCTGGCGGAAGAAACTGCAGCGGAAGCGCGCCACACCTGGCATGGCGTAGGCCCAATCGAGATCGTTTTTCTCTGTCAGGTGTTGCCGTCTCTTCTCATCGAGCATCGGCATGAGTAACTGCTCTGTTTGCTTTGCAGTCAGAGGCTCTTTGGTCACTGGGCGGAGATGGCCATGAACACGAATCTTCGGCGGCATTCCAGCACTGACGTGAAGGTCGGAACCGTCCAGTTCCTTGATCATCTTCAAAAGCTTGTCGATTTGTTCGGTACTCATGACTCCCCTAACCCTTCATCGTCGAGGGATCTTCCGCATGATAGCGGGCCACCTCAGGCGTGATCACGCCCTTCTTCAGCAGTTCACGAATCGAATCGTCCATCGTGATCATCCCCTGCTTACGACCGGTTTGCAGAACAGAGGGCAATTGGAAAGTTTTGTTTTCGCGAATCAGGTTACCTACAGCAGGTGTTGCAAACATGATTTCCAGAGCTGGCTCAACACCAGATCCGTCTTTCCGTGGCAACAGCTGCTGCGAAACGACCCCCCGCATCGATTCGGAGACCATCGCCCTGATCTGTTCCTGCTCTCGTGGCGGGAACACATCGATAAGACGATCCAGGGATCTCACCGCATTCGTCGTGTGCAGAGTGGCCAAAACCAGGTGACCGGTCTCTGCAGCAGTGATCGCCATCGAAATCGTTTCGACGTCACGCATCTCACCAACCATGATCACATCAGGGTCGGCACGCATCGCCGATCTCAGCGCAGAATGGAAACTCTCCGTATGACGACGCACATGACGCTGATTGATGTTTGATCCAGCTGGCTCGAAGATGTATTCAATCGGATCTTCAACGGTCACGATGTGATCATGGCGATCCTGGTTGATCATTCCGACCAATGCGGCCAAGGTTGCGGACTTTCCGCAACCGGATGGGCCTGTCACCAGGACGATACCCTGGTTGTATTGGGTAAACTCACGGAGAACATTCGGGAGTCGCAGCTCTTCAAGAGTCGGCACCTTCTCTGGTATCAGGCGAAAGATGGCTTCTTTACCTTTGCGCTGCTGGTAACAGTTCGCTCGATAGCGTCCGTGATCTTCAGTCTCCAGGCAAAAATCGATATCGAGATGTTCTTCCAATTCACGCCACTGCTCTTCATTGAGAAGGGTACGAATGGCATTCTCTGTATCCTCTGCGCTAAGAGCTGGGTGCTTGAGACGAATCAGTTGCCCATGAAGGCGAACCAGAGGAGCCGAATCGACCTGGAAATGGAAATCTGAGCAGCCGAACTCTCGCGCCCTGCGTAAGTAATCAGAGATCGGCTTTCCACTCATGTCGCTGAAGTCCATTCGCTCGATATCAGCGACTGTAGGTCCACTCCCCTTGGCAGAGGCTGCTGTCGTTGCCGACGAACCGGCTGCCGCATTCCCCATGCGTTCAGCAATCTTCTTCTGAATTGTCGTTGCATGCTGTGCAGAGATCAGTCCCTGAGAGACGAGGGCTTCTCCAAGATCTCCCCCGTCAGGCAAGGCTGCCATCACCTGCTTCAAAGTGGCTTCATCGACCAATTTGTTTTTGAGAACGATGCGACCGAACATCGTCGCCGCTGAGGCACGATCTCGTGTCTCTTCAGTCATGATTACTCCCCGTGCTCAGTGCTGAAAATCACCTGATGAAGGACTCCGAAACAGTCTTCAGCGAGGACGACTTCCAATAAAAAAAGGGCTCGAATGGGCTCGAATGGGATCGAGAGGGATTTCGGGAATCCCGGGACAAGAATGTATCCTAGCCTTCAGAGGGTTTGGGGCAAGAACGAGCCCCGCTTCTGATCTGCTCGATCAGCCCGGTGGTCGAGAAACCCGGTTTGAGGGTGACCGTCTCTACCCGGCCTCCTGCGGCCTCAACCGCCTCCCTACCGACCACCTCTTCGATGGCGTAGTCAGCTCCCTTAACCAGGACATCCGGCAGCAAATCGCCGATCAGCGATTCAGGGGTGTCCTCATCAAAGATGACCACATGATCTACGCTAGACAGCGCTCCCAGTAATCGCGCCCTCTCTGAGGCTGGAAGTATCGGTCGTTCAGGCCCCTTGAGACGACTCACCGATTCATCCGAGTTGAGCCCCACGATGAGAACATCTCCGTACGCTCTTGCAGCCTCCAAAAGTTGCAGATGCCCTGAGTGGAGCAGATCAAAGCAACCATTGGTAAAGACCACCGTCTGACCTGCTGAACGATACTGGTTCATGATTTGAACCATCTCTTCAGTCGAATGGTCGATATCGATGGGCAAACCACAAAGCGCATCCCGTTCCGCAGAGAGTTCCCAACGCTCAACCGGTTGAACACCGACCTTACGAATCTCCAAGCCAGCGCCAAGGTTCGCCAATTGACATGCTTCGTCGATGCTCCAGCCAGAAGCGAGGGCTAACCCTAGAAGCGACAAAACCATGTCACCGGCACCGGCGACATCGGTGACCGCTTGAACTTTAGTCGGGTGGCGACGTAATCCACCCCCCTTTGAAATCCGAGTGATCCCGTCCCTGTCCAAGGTCAGGATACAATGATCTAACTGCAGCTTCTCAACTAAGACCTCACCGACTCGAGCATGATCAGAAGCCTCCTCACCCACATCCAATCCGCTCGCTGTCGAGGCCTCGTATCGATTAGGACAAATGAGAGTTGCCCCCCGATAACGCTCCCAATCACCAGATCTTCCGGGATCGACGAGAACAGGGATCCCTTTTTCACGTGCCCGCTGGAGTAGATCCTCCATGATCTCTTGCCCGAGTAACCCTTTTTCGTAATCGGAAACCAGGATGATGGAGATCGGTTCTTCAAGGATTCCTGCGAGAGCCTTGCGACAATCCGCCAACTCATCCTGACTCAATGGGTGAGATTCTTCTCTATCGAGTCGCAGGATTTGCTGCTGACCGCGACCTGCATGCTGAACTCCAGCCAGGATACGAGTTTTACAGCTCGTCGGGCGATCATTCGAGATGATGACGTCCGAAACATCCGCACCCAACTGCGATAGAGCATTGCGAATGTAATCACCGGACTCATCCGCCCCTGTCATACCAAAGACCCGAGTAGGCACACCTAGTGCAGACAGGTTCGCAACCACACTGCCAGCACCGCCAACCCTACGCTCATGCTGACTTGAATTGACAACCGGAACCGGAGCTTCCGGTGAAACTCTCTCTACATCCCCATAGTGGTACTCATCCAACATCAAATCACCGAGCACAAGAATTGGTGTTTCAATCTTCAGGGAATCGATTTCGGGGATCATCGCGCCTCTTTCAATGATCTTTGCAGGAGAGCCATGCGGAACAGGGGCAAGTTGATCTCATGATGCCCGATCAAAGAGATTCCGCGCTCAACGGGTCTTTGCAATACGTTTCGGCTGGTTCTGTAGTGAGGAATCATGTCAAAGTTAATCGCGGTCACACCCGCCAACTCCTGACCCAGGTTTCGTGCGATGTTGACCACCTTCAAGAAAACCTCTGGCATCACCACCGCTGAGCCAATGTTGAGCCAGCAACCCTTTTCGAGGTCATGAACCACTGCCGCCAACAATTGAAAATCGATGGCGGTGGCAGCTCCCATGTCCGCACCAGCAACTCCAGGATGCATGTGCACGATATCTGTTCCAAAGGCGACGTGAACGGTGGCAGGGATCCCCAGCCGTCTTGCACTAGCGAGCATAGAAATTTCACGATGTGGCATCTCTTGACGCAGAATCAACTCACCGAGGGCAGCACCCAATCCCTCGTCTTTTGCACCGGAAGTCGCAGCTTCACGGAAAGCTTCGGCGGTCTCTGCAGACATTCCGAATGAACCGTCAGCAATATGGGTTGCCACATCCTCTGAAGTTTCGCCGATCATCGCCAGCTCGAGGTCATGGATTGCCGTAGCACCATTCATGGCAATCGCATGGATGAACCCTCTCTCCATCAGATCGATGAGGATCGGCCCCATGCCGACCTTGACGACATGCCCTCCGAGAGCTGCGACCACAGGAGCATTCGCTTCCCGAGATGCAAATACCGCTTCGACGGCGGCCTTGAGTTCATCTGCAGCGAGGATCGATGGCAATGAATCCAACCATTCCTCGAAGCTGGCATCCGGTGAGCAAGGCGGCCTGAACTGGTTCCGCGAAACGATGTTTTTTCGCTCTCGAATAGGAGTGGCTTGAACACTTTCCAGATCGAGCGGCTGCCAGCGATTCTCCTGGTTCATTGAATCTCCTCCTGGTTACTGCCAGATGCTATCAGAGAGGGGAAACAAGTTCACGCCTCCCTGGAGTGTTAATCCGCGGTACTAATCGCGATTGAACCCACGGAGAATCGTCTCTGCGGGCAGATCGAGATCGATACCGAGAACATGAATCCGTTGGCGAACTTCAGCCGGAAGCTCCAATTCCCTCACTTTAACGGCATCCTTGGCGGTACAGACAAGGCCTGTACAGTCAGATTTATTTGCAGTGCTGGCCAGACGACTCATATCGAGAGCCGAAAAGTGGTGATGATCTCGATAACGGACTTCTTTGGCGACCTTCAACCCGAATTTTTCAAGCGTGTGTCGAAACCCCGAAGGATCTCCGATCGCTGAAAATGCCAACCAGTGACCGACATCTGGATTCGATACATGATCGCCGTCGAGAGTCTCCAGACCTGTTGCCGTCGTTGCGCATCGACTCACTGGAATATCGGGGTGATTCTGCCTGAAGTAAGCAGAGACCTGATCCAGCCAATCCGCACGGCACCGTTCTGCACGAGTCAACAAGATATGACCCGCACGCTTCACGGCATCTACCGGCTCACGCAAACGACCGAGAGGAAGACAATATCCTCCACCAAAAGGATCACTGGCGTCACAAAGTAATAGATTGAGATCCCTGTAAAGTCGCCGGTGCTGAAAACCGTCATCCAGGAGAATCAAATCTGTCTCCGGGTGATTCAAGAGCAGCAATTTTCCTGCGTGAAATCGATCCTTATGCTGAACGTGGGGTACGAGGGGAAGCGCTTCTTTCAGCATTCGATACTCATCGTTGCCGTCAGGGCCCGATCGATAGCCCCTGCTGAGGATGCCTGGATGCCCTCCTTGTTGCTGCCACGCTCGAGCCAATGCGATGACGGTCGGTGTCTTTCCCGTCCCTCCGACAGTGATATTCCCAACACTGATCACGGGCACAGGAAGTTTTAAGGGCCACTCACCCGATCGGATTCTCCGACCATCTTTCCTGCGCTTTTGAACGACACCCCATCGCCAAAACTTTTCAAGGATTTGAAGGATTGGCCTAGGAAGTGGAAGCACAGATTCCGACAAGATCAGTCGATTTCTTCGACACCCTGACGAGGGCGGTCATGGAGGATTGTCAGCACTTCCAAGACTTGTTTTTCACGCATGTATCCCAACTCGATCAAAATTTGACCGAGAAACCGATGGGGCTCCCCCCTGGCTTCGTCACGGGCCTGCAAGGCAAGACCTTCGTAGAGCTGGGCAGTGGTAATGTACTGAAGTTCGAATGCCACTTCGCCAAACATTCTCAGCTCCTCTGCCACATAACCTCCTAGGGTACGAGTGATCTCAAACTCACCACAAAAATTAACCGCTGACCGCTTCCGGTCATAAATCAGCAAACCTCGATAGCGATCCGCTGGTCAAAGAGGTCTCCAGGATAACCTGGACTAGAGATCTCTTCGTCTTCTTTCCAATTGCTGGCGATCATAAAACTGATCCGCATCGAGTCTCAATTCATCCGCTTCCAGCAATCCTTTGATCAAATCAGAAGGTAATCCGGACTCACCACAGCATGCACCTGCCAACGCCCCTCCCAATGCAGCGGTCAATTGAACCGCGCCACCAGACTGCAGGCATGACATCAGCACCGATCGAGGAGAAGCCGGATCTCTCAACCAGGAGTTTAGTGCCACCATGAAGACAGGGAGAGAACGATCTTCTACCCCCTCCCGATCCGCTGAAACTTCACTTTCTTCGCCGACTGAAGCCAAACGTAGAAATGCATCCTTCTCATTTAATGTCAGTAGAGCAGGAATCTGCTGTATCGCTTCAGCCACCTCCCCATCGATTCTGCTTGCAGCAGCTGCTGCACTGTCCAGGACAACACCCAGAACAATTTCATGATGGGTTAGGCAGTGGGCGACGATGGTTGCGATCGCAGCATTAACAGCGCGCACCCGAGTGTCCTCGTGAGTGATTCCTGTCAGTCGATCGACATTTTCGACCAACTCTTCCGGAGAATCGTGACACCACAATCCAACCAGAATACTGCACAGCAATGCTGAAGCACCATCTTCACCAGGAGGGCAAGCACAACCCCGAGCTTGACTGCCTTGACGTAGCCAGCGGGACATCGCGCTATCCACATCCGCGAGGCGTTCGATCATGCGATTTTCCCGCCACAGAGGAATCCACTCTTCAACGATGGTAATCTCTCGAATCACTCCTTCACGAGCGATGGCCCGGGAGGCGAGTGAAAGTAGCTGAACAGCGGCGCCATGTTGCCCCTCAGGGAAGTAGCCGCTGCGATGCCTGACATAAGCATCGACGGCCTCATTTCCCAGAGCACGCATAAAGATTCGTGAGGAACCTCCGTGGGGAAACCCTAGAGCACTTCCTACCGCTGCCCCTAGGATGCAACCCCGAAACCGATCCCGCAGTTGCTCTTTGAGAGTGGTCACCGGCTTCATGCAGAATCCCCCTGCTCATCACGGGGAACTCCTGAGCTCGCATTCGATTCACGCCACTGGGAGAGGGATTGAATCGGGCAGCGCTTGCGCCAAAACGGCTTCATATCCCTAAACCAACCTAATCCGACCCCTGCCAATAGAGCGGGGCCCCTTGAACGACGACCGAAATCTGCCGACAACTTGATTTCATTCGCATCTCCTTCCCAATCGAGGGAGATCGAAGCATCGCTGGAGTCGTAAATCACATCTGTTTCCGGCGAATCACCCTTCCGTGGATCGGCGCAAGGAGACTCCTCCAACACGTACCAGTGATCACCGTGAGGAGCTGGAAGCGCAGAATGCTGCTCCCCAGTAAAATCGGCGGCTGAAACCACTTTCCAACACTGTGCTTTGTTTTCCTCTAGCGAAACGATGCGCTGACCGGCCATCGGTTCACAAGCCATCCAAAGCCTTGCTGCGAGGGGTGTAGTTCCAGCCATAAACCAGGTTCCACGGGGCAATCCCGTCTCTCGAACGATGCTTTCCTGGAGGATACCCACTCTCTGGTATCCAGGCATCACCGGTGGAAGTTGTCCAGAGACGAGCCCCACTGAGTCGACCTTGGCTGGATCCCATCTTTCGATGGAGTGATGACCTGGGATTAAACCGGATTGCCATGCAAATACCGTCGTCGTAGCCAATGCACCGGTCCACCGGTATCGCAACCAATCTTGAACATCCAAAACGGCCACTAAACTGCGAGTCAATCCCGGTTGAGCTGCGAGGGTCTCTGGGATGCGCTGATGCAAATTTTGTGATGGTGGTTGATCTTCTGTCCAGCCAATCGCCCTGGGCGGAACCGGTTCCATCTCTGCGTCGACGAGCACCAATCCACTTTCACAGGCCACTCCGATCGCTGCGATAGAGCCAGGCCGAATCTTGCCCTGCTCCAATGAATGCTGCAGCAACGCCCGCACTGCTCGAACTTTTTCATCGGGATGGGTGCGCCAATCCTCGGAAAAAGAGGCTGAGACCTGCTCCTCGATTACCGCCAAAACGGTGCCTTTACGATCCACCGCCTGGAGGGAAAGGGTATTTCCTGAGAGTTCGAGTCCTAACAAGACACTCAAATCAGCCTCCATCAAGAATTGGTCAGACCCGCCACTGATTCCCCGTGGAGGATCCTCTATGGATGATCCTCTGGAATCACTGCGGGGGATATCCCTGTTTCAGGTTTATTTCCCTGCTCTCAGAGGTCATTCTAACCCTTGTGAGACCACTTCCCAGTGAACCCCTGTCACCGCAGCGAATCCTCGTCATCCGGCTTAGTGCCCTCGGTGACGTAGTTCAGGCAATGCCTGCCCTAGAGGCCCTCGGCAGGTTGTTTCCTGACGCTGAAATCGATGCCGTCACCGAATCCCTCTCATTCCCTTTGCTCCGTCGCCATCCACGGTTGAAAAACGTGATTTGCTTCCCGAGGACAGAGATTCGTCGGCATTGGCGAACAGCTGAAACTCGCGGTCAAGCGCGGGAACAACTCGCTGATTTACGCTCAATCTTGCATCAAAATTATTATGATCTCATCGTCGATTGGCAGTCGAACCTACGCTCCGCCTTTATCCGAATGCAAACCCGACACCGTCACGTTCTTCAATTGCACCCAGCTGATGGAGGCGAGCTCCCAAAGTGGTGGTACGGATGGCGGCCCAGAAAGGCTGCCGGAAGAGTGCATCGCATCGAGCGAGCAATGCATCTGGTCAGGGAGTTGGGTTATTCCGGGGAAACTCCCCAGGGTGAAATCTCTATCGCTGATTCTTCTCTTACCCTGACTGATAAAGAACTCGCAGCAGTACCGCTGCTCCTTCACCCCTTCGTTAGTGCGTTCGGAAGATTCAAGGAGTGGCCCCTCACATATTGGAAAGAGCTTGCTGCGGAGCTCACTGAAGCTGGGCATGTGGTTTGGCTTTCTGGAGGTCCTGGGGAAAGAGAATCCCTCGCACAACTTGCCCTCGAGGTCGGCTCTAGCGTTGCCGTCGCTCCAGAGACTCAAAACACCGCGGATCTAGCGGCATTAGTACAACAAAGCCGAGCGGTGGTCGCAGCGGATACTGGAATCATTCATCTCGCCTCATTGTTGGGGATTCCGGCAATGGGATTGTATGGACCCAAAGACCCTGCGATTCATGGCCCCACTGGGACCAATAGCATGGTGCTCCGATCAGGCGTACCCTGCTCCCCCTGCTTGTTAAGAAGATGTGATCACTCCGTTTGCATGTCTTCCCTGACAGTGGCGATGGTTCGATCGGGAATCGACCAGTTACTCAAGACGAATACACTCCAGAGATGAACTCCCACTTGACCCAGCCCTACTCCTCACCGGATGCTGACGAAATGCTCAATTCAGGAATTAGACGATCTCAGGACGACCACCCCTATCCGCTGAGTGGACGCATCATTGCTGGATTCATCGATGCTACGATGCAATCCCTCAATCTTCGTTGGTCAGGGGGGCAGAACGCCATCTCTGCACTGGCAAGCCACAGTAATCTAGTTGTGACCTTTTGGCACGAATGGGTTCTCCCTCTCAGCTACACATTGAAGTCGAACGGCTTTTGCGCCCTCACTAGTCGCCATCACGATGGCGCACGCCTCGGCTCAGCACTGCGCTACCTGGGGGTGGAAGTTTGTCACGGATCAAGCTCAAGGGGGGGTCTCCGTGGCTTTCAAGAATTAGAAACGTTGGCGAGGAGCGGATTGTCACCGGTCATCTCCGTTGACGGACCTAAAGGGCCCCCACGTGTCGCAAAAGAAGGTGCTGCAGCGCTGGCAAGACGACTACAAATTCCGATGATCCCCATCGGCTTTGCGGTAGAAAAACACACTCGATTAAATACCTGGGATCGGATGATCATTCCTTACCCAGGCTCGAGGGCTGTCATCGTCGTCGGCCAACCGGTCTACCCGGGAACCCACAGGAGAGAGGATTCAAATCCCTCTACCGAGCTGGGAGTCGCACTCGATAAAGCGACCAGCTCCGCTGAGGAAAACTTCGACGCACTGTGGAAGAAAGGAACCGGGACCTCCCCATTGGGAAGTAGCGGCCTCACTTCTGCAGGGCGATAAAGTCGATATAAGCGGTGAACTTCTTTCCACCCAAGAATTGGATACGGAAATCTTTCACCCGGGCCCAATCCACATTCCCCTGTCCTTTAAAGTTTTTCAGAGGAACTTCGATCCGCTTCAGTCCACGATGGGATTTCATTTGCGCGATAAATGCATTTTGAACCGTAGTCACCTTTGACAATCCCTCATCGCTGGTTCCTGGTACGACGAAGACCATTTGATAAGCAGATCCACCAGCGGGCATATCCAAGTACATCACCAGCGACTTGAAGGAGTCCATATTGCGTGGCAATGATTTGATCTTCAGCTCATTGGCTTTGGAGCTGACCTTCCATTCGAGAGCCCTCTTCCCCTGTTGAACCAACTTAGGGTCGTCGATGAATTTCTTACCAAACTTTTCCGAATACCTCTTAGAGACTCTCTCAAAGTCGTCGAGAACGACAAAAAGCTTTGATTCCATTTCGGTAAGAAATTTCTTGTACTCCGGTCCGATTGGAGACTGGGCATATCGAGGATAATTTTTTGCACCGATACGATATGCGGCAGACTCTTTGCCCTGCTTCGCTTGCTGCTGTAATGCGTTCAGCTCATTGGCACCTTCTGTGGCCAACAACCAATTGTCGATGTACATGCGAGTCGTGCGATTCTTCGCTTGCTTGCGAGCAGCCTTAAACTTTTCAACCGCTTTGGCAAAATCCTTGGCCTCAAAAGCAGCACGACCTTCATCAAAATGAACCGCGCCTTCAGGTTTCTTCCACGCAAGCTCGGGAGCGTCCTGTGCATGAGCATTTGCCGGAAGCAAACACCCCAATGCGATCATCGAAAGCAAAATAGCCCGGACATATGGGGTCAAAGTTAGATCTGAGGCCGAAGCCGGAACGAAAAAGCTCATGAGGACTCCTCTGTCTGCTGCTTGACTCTATCTGGTACCTGCCGTGGCGACCGATTCGCCTGCGCTCAAGTGGGGTCGTTCAGCACCCGATCATGGTAGTTGCGCTCCAGTGTTCACTCAAGGCGGCAATAAAGTCTACTGCTGCGAATTGCTGGTGAGATTTGCCCCTGAAACCTCACCCTTGTGGCGCAGCTGGGCGTAACTTTCGGGCTTGAATCACTTCAGGAGTAGATTTCCACCGCGTGTGCATCCATACCCACTGTTCCGGATGCCTGCGAATCGCTCTCTCAATCGATTGGTTCATCTGGATGGTCAATTGACGAATCTGATCTTCGGTATCACTTTGCGAGTTCAAGTCACTCAATCGAATAGGCTCGTCCACTTCAAATCGATAGTGATTTGAAGATTTGATGAGAAAGTAAGGCAACATCGTTGCTCCAGTTTTCAGCATCAATCTTGCAGGAGCGGTCGTTGTATGAGCTGATTCATTCAGGAATGGGACATGAATCCCACCCATCGCCCGAATATCCAAATCGACCAGCATTGTTACCATTCGTTGATCGTTTAATAACCGCAGTACACGCAGCAAAGATTGATCTTGGTAGATCGGTAGAATCCCCAATCGCTCGCGGATCCCTGCGACCAGCTCTTGTTCAACTGGGTCGTTGTATCTCTTGGCCATAATCGAGTGCCCCAGCCCACAAGTCACAGCAGCGGCTAACTCCCAAGCACCAAGATGGCCGGACACTCCGATGACTCCCCCTTCGCCACAAAGGGAATCGATTTTTTGACGGAGCTCATCCACTCCTTCGATTCGAACTCCATTTTCGGAGTGATCGAAGACTGGACTCCCCCCACTTCTCTCTGAGAGACTGCAACCGGTCACCAGTGCCTCACCCAAATGGAGAAAGTTACTTCTCGCGATGGAGCGACGCGTTGACCGACTGATCGCCGGGTCCAAGCGCTGTAATTGTAGAATTGACCGTTGCCGTTCACGCCTCAGCAAAAGCCAACACAGTTGACCCAACCGCCTACCCCAGCGTGGTGCCTTCCTTGGAGCAGGAAAGCATAATAGCGCCAGTAATCCGCGCAGAATCGCTGCCCTGAAACGGTTCAGAGCTCTGCGGGTCAATTTCAGCAAATCTTCATCTCGATTCTGGATCGGTCACCGACCGATCTTATTTCGCTGGCAAAGATGGCACAAATCCACTTCGGGGGTATGATGAATCCTGAATTGAACAGGAGGATGCCATGATTCATGTCACCGAAGCTGCCGGCAAGGAGATCCTTCGTCTCACCAGCGAGAAGGCTGTGGGAGAAGAGGGCGGATTACGTCTATATGTCCAGGGTGGTGGCTGTGCGGGCATGTCATACGGCATGGATGTCGTCGAAAACGCTGACGAAAAGGACAGAGTCTTCGAAGTTGAAGGGGCGCGAGTCTTCGTTGACCCCAAATCTTGGCTCTTTCTCAATGGAACAACCGTCGATTTCAAAGAGTCTCTGATGGGACGCGGCTTCGTCTTTGAGAACCCCAATGCCAACGGCGCATGTGGCTGCGGAACCTCATTCAGTGTGGAGAACACTCCCGCTCCAGCCGCCCAGGATTCTGAATCCTGCACCGGCTCCTAATCCCAATCCAGAATCTCGGCTCAAAACCTCAACCGATGATCCGTTGAATTCAGGCGAAAACATCGCCCAGCATTTGATCGGGATCTGGAGGATAGTGTTCACGGCTGGCGACTGCGTTCTCCGCCAACACTTCTACCTTAGAAGTCTCTTCAGATTCCCACTCCGCTAATTGCTCATCGGCATTGGTAACTTGACTCATATGAACCGTCTTCAGCCAAGTCTCGTAACACCCAATCGGCTCCTTCAGAGCCCACTGGTGAAAATCAGAATCGCTGAAGATTGCGCGAGCTTCCGCTTCGTCATGAGTAGCGTGACCTCCAAAGCGGAAGGTACGCGCCAAGATGACCACTGGTCCCTCTCCCGCGAGGCAAATCTCACGAGCCTGTCGAACGCAAGAGTGGGCATCCAAGATGTGATTGCCATCACATTCGAGGCCTGTGACTCCGTAAGAAGCGGCCATTCCACGTAAACTGTCATCGAGGCGTGGATCCCTGCGAGTTCCCAATGCCACAGCATTGTCCTGAACCATCACGATCAATGGCAGGCGTCTGGAAGAAGCAAGAGACAACCCCTCATGGACTGCCCCTGTTCGCGTCGATCCATCTCCAACCCAGGTGATCGCCACCCGCTGCTCTTGACGTAACTGAAATGTCAGAGCAAATCCGGCACAAACGGGAACTAGATCACCGACATGGCTGATCGGCGCAACGACTCCGTGGCGTAGATCACCAAAATGAAGATCTCTACCCTTGGTTAATCCATCGCCAGTGGCCAAGTAAGAACGGAACGATTCCTCCATCGGTAATCCACGCTCAAAGGTGGCGGCCGCATTCCGAATCATCGGTCCAACGACGTCCCCTTCTCCTAGAGCATGACAAGCCCCGACGGTGACCGCCTCTTCACCAGTTCCAAGCCAAGCCTTTGTGATGACTCCTGTACGCACCCAACGCTTGAGAGTGATGTCGTGGATCCGTGCCCGAATCAAGCCGCGATACAACTCTTCCAATCCGGAATCCCCCAGCGTTTTTAAACTCGCTGCGATTTCCGGTTCTTCCATACGCGCGGCATATTCGGACATGATCTGCGGGTCCGGTTGCCAATCCCGATACTCCGGTGGATCGTAAGCAGGGTATATCTTCATCGCTGGATCACCTCTCCAAGCCAACCACTCAAAATTTCCAGCACCTCTTCGGCGTGATCATGAGGACCTTGATGAGGATGAACCATACCGAAGGTGTGCCCGGCTCCCTCGATACAGACTTTGCGGGACTCTGGATTTCCATCAGTGGGAAACAACAGATCCAGTGAACTCATCGGAACCGCCGGATCAGCAGTACCATGGATTCCAAGAACTGGAAGAACCCTGCTCGCCAACGCCCTTACAGGATCGTAACTGGTAGAGTGATTCTGGTAATCCTTCAACACTGAAACATCCTGCTGAAGAACTTCTCCAGTTCTCGCATTGACGATTTCACGAAAGCCACGCTTCTGCCAAGCCTCTAGTTCTTCCGAATCGAGCCGCATCAGGTCATGTGGGGTTCCCATTGTCACAACTGCTTGAATTACAGGGTGAGCTGCTGCTGCTAATGATGCAACAATCCCTCCGCGAGAGTGACCGATGACGACTAATGGCTGATCAGAAATCAAATCCTCCGAAGACAACAAGCAAGCGACGTCCTCAAGATCGTGGCTCAGCGTCTGGAGAGCAAATTTCTCGGGCTCATCAAATTCGTTAAGCGCAGCACCGACTCCACACATGGAGGGATTGATCGAAATAACCCGATACCCCGCTGCCGAGATGCTGCGACAGAACCACGGCCAACCGCCCCAATCTTTGAAGCCTTTGAACCCGGGGATAAACAGTACCGTCGCTGCGGCATCTCCTTGAGCAGGAGTAAACACCGAGTAGCGCAGACACCTGTCAGGAGAAACCTGAATCTCACCATGATCTGTGGTAGTCACCGCGTTCATGAAGATTCGCTTCCTGCATCAATTTTGCTAATGGCGCTCTCCAGGGAGATCTCTTCCTGGGAGCCCGCGTCCATGTCACGAAATTGAACCGTCCCGGCTCGGGATTCTTCTTCACCGATGACGATGACGTATGGGATTCCTGACTTCTGGGCGAACTGCAACTGCTTCTTAACTTTGGCCGCTTTTGGATAGACCAAAGTCTCGATTCCTGCCCCACGCATCTTGGCTGCGGCAGCAAAACTCGCCGGAGCTAAATCATCTGAGAACTGAACCACTAAAGCCCGTGCTGCCTGCTGACGATCTGAAAGTAAGTTCAGCTCCCCGAGCGCATAGAAGAGTCGATCGATTCCCAAACTAATGCCGATAGCTGGTAGATCTTTACCGGAGAACATACCAACCAGATCATCGTATCGTCCTCCGCTCATCACCGAACCCACCTGGGGCAGATCGTCGAGGAATGTCTCGTAGACTAATCCGGTGTAGTAACTCAAACCTCGTGCAATGGCAGGATCGATTCGACAAAAAGCTGCGATCCCCGCGGCTTCGACGATATTGAGAATCTCGCCCATCCGCTCCACTGCCGCACCTGCTTCTGGATCGCCACCGACGATTGCTGCGACGTGTTCTAGAACTTCTCTCGGCTCATCCTTGTCGCAAAGAACCACTTCGAGAACCTTGTCGAGTCCGGCGGTATTCAAGCCGGGGATGGAGGTAACTTCCGAACGGAATTTCTCTTCACCAATCTTGTCCAGCTTATCGAGGATACGTAGAAAATCGCTCTCGGCGGCACCTTCGAGTCCCACCAATCGGCACAGCGCGGTGAGAAGACCGCGGTGATTAATCCGTAAGCGATACTTCTCAACTCCAAAGCGCTCCATCACCGCTGCACCGATCACCAGCATTTCCGCATCTGCTGCAGCAGTATCGACCCCGATGAGATCCACGTCACATTGCATGAATTCACGGAAGCGTCCTCGTGCAGGTTTTTCTGCGCGCCATACAGGGGCAATCTGGTAGCGACGAAAAGGCATCCCAATGTCACCATGCTCGGCTAACACCCGTGCCAAAGGGACCGTCAGATCGTATCGCAGAGCCACATCTCGATCTCCGTTATCGCGGAATCGATAAAGCAGCATCTCACCTTCGTCGCCGTACTTACCGGTGAGTACTTCCGCATACTCCAGTGCAGGGGTCATCAGAGGAGGATATCCATGCTGCTCGAAGACCTCCTTTACGGAAGCCAGCATCCGTTCTTTTTGCAGCATTTCACCGGGGAGATAATCCCGAAATCCCTTGAGGCATTGAACCTTCATTGCTCCTCCAGACCATTGGAACCACTATCCAGAGAAGGCCGTCAAAGGGCAAGCAGAAGCCCTCAGAGCGAGGCAATTCGGTGACGGGGAGTTCGCAATCCCCTGAATGGGCCTCAGCGGACCAATCCCAAATCACGGCCCACTTCCGTGAACACGTCTATGGCATGGGAGATCTGCTCTGTGGAATGCCCCGCTGAAATCTGCACCCGAATTCGTGCCTGCCCCTTGGGAACCACCGGGTAGGAGAATCCGACGACGAAGACCCCCCTCTCGTTCATGGCTGTGGCCATCTCCATCGTTCTTCGCTCGTCACCGATCATAATGGGGACGATGGGATGATCACCAACGGCGATGTCGAAGCCAGCTGCAGTCATCCCCTCACGAAACTGGAGGGTGTTATCCCGACTCTTACGGACCCTTTCCGGCTCGGCATCGATCAAATCGAGAACTCT
>NHDG01000061.1 GCA_002167285.1 Planctomycetia bacterium TMED53 | reverse complement strand
CGTCATTCCCCCTTGCCCGAGAACACGACTCCCTGATCAGAAAACCGTTCACCGGGATCACTCTTTGGACAGGAGGTAGATTACCGGGCGATACGGTGGCAGGACAACCGTCAACCCGGTTTTTGACTCTTGGGAGGTCAGAATTCGCCAATCAGGCAAATCTGCGGTGGGTTCCCCTCGGGACTTCGGGATCATCTCCACGCTCGATCCGCTCCGCACGGATCTTCTCGGAGTAGGCCTCGTAGGATCCCTCGAAGAAACGCCCACCCCCTTCACCATCAAGGGCGAGGATGTTGGTCGCCACGCGATCCAGGAAGTAACGGTCGTGGCTGACGACGATGGCGCACCCAGGGAAAGCTTCCAGAGCCTCCTCCAGCAATCGCAGAGTCGGAATATCGAGGTCGTTGGTCGGTTCGTCGAGGATCACCAGGTTTCCGCCACGGCGTAGCATCTTTGCCATCTGCACGCGGTTGCGCTGTCCCCCGGAGCAATCGCCAACCCTCTTTTCCTGTTCCTCACCGGTAAATCCGAAGCGCGCGACGTAGGCCCGGCTGGCGATTTCAACTTTGCCCACCTGGAAGACATCGTAGCCCTCGGAGATATTTTGATAGATGGTCTTATTGTCATCCAACTCCTGGCGACTCTGATCGGCGAAGCACAGCTCGACTGTCGATCCTAAATCGACGCTCCCCGAGTCCGGCTCAATTTGGTCCGCGATCAAACGCATCAAGGTCGTCTTACCGGCACCGTTAGGTCCGATCACGCCGACGATGGCTCCCGGGCGCAACTCAAAGGAAAGATCATCGAAGAGCACCCGGCCGTCGTAGGATTTGGTCATGCCACGAACTTCGAGAACCTTATCTCCGAGCTTGGTTTCACAAGGGATCGCCAAAGCGGGGACGTCCTTGCGTGACTCATAGACCTGCTCCTGCAACTTGTGGAACGCTTCGACACGGGCCTTACTCTTTTTCGCCCGAGCTCTGGGGGTCTGGCGGATCCAATCCAGTTCTTTGTTCAGCTGCTTGCGACGGTCATCTTCCTGGCGCTGTTCGACCTCGAGCATTTTGGCTTTCTGCTCCAGGTATTGGCTGTAGTTACCTTCGAAGGGAGTTCCACGGCCACGGTCGATCTCCAACATCCAACCGACCACATTGTCGAGGAAGTATCGATCGTGAGTGATCAGCAGGACGGTTCCTTCGTAGTTTGCCAAATGGCGCTCGAGCCACGCTGTCGTATCCGCATCCAAGTGGTTGGTCGGCTCGTCCAGTAACAAGATATCCGGGTGCGCCAACAAGGTGCGGCACAATGCGATCCTGCGCTTCTCTCCCCCGGAGAGGTGCGCGACCAACGAATCCCCGGGAGGGCAATTCAGAGCGTGCATCGCCTGGTCAATTTGGCGATCGATTTCCCAGGCATCGCTGTTGTCGATCTTCTCCTGCAATTCAGCGAGTCGATCGTAAGCCTCCTGCATCTCCTTGTCAGAAAGCTCTGTCGCCAACGATTCTGTGACAGAGTTGTACTCATCGAGAAGCTGCCTCACCTTGGAAGCCCCCATCTCGACATTTTCCCGAACTGTTTTTGTTTCATCGAGCGCCGGCTCCTGGGGTACGTAACCAATCGTCGCCCCTTTGGCGAGGGTCACTGTGCCATCGTAGCCGTCATCGACTCCTGCGATGATCTTCAGAAGCGTAGACTTTCCGCAACCGTTGATACCGATCAGTCCGATCTTCGCTCCGCGGAAAAAACCGAGAGTGATGCCCTTGAGAACATCCTTCGATCCGTAGGACCGATGAACATCCGTTACCTGAAAAATTACTTCCTGGGAATCACTCATCTTGTCACTCGTTTCCTTCGGCAAATGCGCGGCTATGCCTGGCGGGAATCCACCGCCGAATAAATCTCAGAGTGCTCTGGGAAACGGCTCAGCTCTTTTTTGCTGAAAACCAATTCTCCATCGATCACCACTTCAAAAACTCCACCGCCACTTTCGATGAGGCGAACGTCTACACCATACTTTTCATTCAAGTCGGCCGCCAAACTGGTGGCCTGGGGGGTGTAGTTTCACTTTACGCAGTATTCGATGCTGATATCCATCGGCTTATTTTTCCTTTCGCCCTGACTCATAAAAAATCAGGAGAGACTCAAAAAACCTGCGCCGTTATCAGGGATTCCGACAACAGCGACTCCCAACCCGGAGCATTGGAGTTTATGTTACGGAACAGTGGACAGGTGTTCCAGCAGACCGGGAAAGCGAGAGCAAGAATATGCAGGATGTCGTCAATCAATTGGCCTCTGAGCAGTCGCAGCATGTCGAAAAACTGATCGAATGGCTGAAAATTCCCAGTGTTTCGACCGACTCCACGCTCAAAGGAGAAGTTCGCCGGGCAGGGCAATGGATCGAGGAAGAGCTCGCATCCGCAGGCTTCGACACCCGCCTCGATGACACTGAAGGTCACCCCATCTGTGTCGCCCAGTGGACCGGATCCGAGGGTGCACCCACTCTGCTGATCTACGGCCACTACGATGTTCAACCACCAGAGCCGCTGGATCTGTGGCGACATGGCGCTTTTGAGCCCACCCTTGAAGGGGAAGATCTCATCGCCCGCGGCGCCACCGATGACAAGGGCCAAGCCCTCGCATTGGTCAGGGGAGTCTGCGGTGTCCTGCGCTCCCGGGGAAGCCTGCCGATCAACGTCAAATTTGTCATCGAAGGAGAAGAAGAGATCGGTTCGCCAAATCTCGCCTCCTACTTGGAAGCTCACAAAGATGAACTCGCCGCCGACGTCGCTTTGATCGCCGATTGCTCCCAGTTCGGGCCAGGAATGCCGGCGATCACAGTAGGCCTAAAGGGGTTGGTCTATTTGGAAATTTTTGTCCAAGGGCCCAATCGAGATCTGCACTCCGGATCCTTTGGTGGCGCCGTCGAAAATCCCGCCAACGCACTGACGAGAATGCTCGGAAGTTTGCGGGATGAAGAAGGGCGCATCACGATTCCTGGATTCTACGATCGTGTTCGTGATTTGACCGATGACGAGCGCGCCTCCATTCAAAAATTACCCTTCGATGAAGAAGGTTTCCGATCAGATCTGGAAGTTCCCCGAGTTCACGGAGAAGCGGGCTTCTCAACCTTGGAGAGAAAATGGGCTCGTCCAACTCTCGATATCAATGGGCTGCTCAGTGGCTGGACTGGGGAAGGTGCTAAAACCGTTCTCCCTGCCCATGCCAGTGCCAAGATGTCGATGCGCCTGGTTCCAGATCAAGATCCCGATGAAATCGCTGATCTCGTCCTGAATCACCTGAAGTCGATTTGCCCCGACACCTGCACCATCGATGTGCATTGCCATCATGGAGCCAAGCCTGTCCTCGTTGAACAAAACAGCCCGTGGCTCGATGCGACATCTCGAGCCGTCGAAAAAGGTTTTGGCAAAGCACCGGTGATGATTCGAGAAGGGGGCTCTATCCCCGTGGTCAGCGATCTCAAAGCCACCCTTGGAATGGATACGATCCTCCTCGGCCTCGGGCTTCCTGATGACAACGCCCATTCCCCCAATGAAAAGTTTCATCTCCCCGACTACCAAAAAGGTATCGAGACGATGGCATGGCTTCTGGAAGAGCTTTCAACGGTATGAGACTGCGTCTCGCTGGCGAAAGAGGTTCAGCAAACTATGGCTGGCTCGAAGCGCGATACACCTTCAGCTTTGGTGAATACCTCGATGCTGATTGGATGGGCTGGAGATGCCTTCGCGTGATGAATGAAGATCGCATCGCAGGTAATACGGGCTTCCCCTCTCATCCCCACCGAGAAATGGAAATCATCACCATCATATTGGATGGTGCCCTCTCCCATGAAGATTCCACCGGCAGCAAGGGCGTCATTCGCCAAGGAGAGGTGCAGGTGATGAGTGCCGGCAGTGGCATCGTTCATAGTGAAAAGAACAGTGCTGCGGAATCTGCTCACCTTTATCAGATTTGGCTGACCCCAAAGGAAAAAGGGATCGCACCCCGCTATGACCAAAGCCACTTTCCCGCTAAAGATCGAAATGGGAAATGGCAACTTCTCGTCTCAGGAACCGGAGAAGAGAACTCGCTGCAAATTTGCCAGGACGCAAAAATTTATCGACGTGAGATGGAACCAAATGAGTCCATCGAGGTCTCTTTGGAATCCACAAGGGGCCATTGGATTCAGGTGATTTCTGGGGATATCAAAATCAATAACGACATCTTGCAAAGCAGTGACGGCATCGCATTGGAAGGTGCACAGGAATTTTCCATTACCGCTCTAACAAAAGCCGATTTGCTTCTCTTCGATCTTCCTTGATCAAAAGGGCTCTTTAACGACGCCAGGTAAAGGGCAAGAAGAGAATCAAAATCGCATAAATCTCAAGTCGGCCCAGGAGCATCAGCAACATCAAAAGCAGTTTTCCCGCGTCGGGTATATCGGCGTAGTTTTCAAGGGGACCGACTCCGCCAAATCCCGGGCCAATATTTCCCAGGGTGGACAAGGTAGCACCGAACGCGGTCAGCAACAGATCATCTTCCAATGCACCACTGACGACCCTTGCCGATTCTGGTTCCACACTTCCAGCGGATCCGGACCAGCCGGGATCGAGGATAAATGCGAGGATGAAAACGGAGAAGAGAAAGAGCAGCATCCAAAGTGCCAAGAACCCCAGCACCCTGGCAACGACTTCCCGCTCTACATTATTGTTATTGAGCTTGAGGGAGATGACTGCTTGCGGTCTCACCAACAAAGCAATCTCACGGATGCTGAACTTGATCAGCATCAGGAAACGAACCACCTTGACCCCACCCGTCGTGGAGCCGGCGCATCCGCCGATGAGCATTAGAACCGCCAGTAGCACTCTGCAAGCGTTCGGCCAATGGTCGAAGTCTGCGGTCACAAACCCACAACCGGAAAAAAGAGTCGCCACTTGAAAGCTGGCCAATCGGAAACAACCGCTAAATGTCGAGTATGCTTCAGGGTTATCGATCTTCGCGGGAAAAACTTGAGTGTTGTAGAGCATCGTCGCCACAAAGAGCATGGCAAAGATGGCGACACCGAAGAAGAACTTGCACTCCCCATCACTGAATGCTCGCAGTTGCCCCTGAAAGAAAAATCGGAAGTGCAGAACAAAGTTCACAGAAGCGATCAGCATAAAGCTGGTGACGATCGCATCCACATAAGAGCTATTGAAATGCGCAATGCTCATGTTGTACGTCGAGAACCCGCCGGTTGAGAGAGTGCTCAACGCCACGGTCGTCGCATCGAACCAATGAAGTTCCGGCAAAAGGAGCAGTATTTCAACGACCGTGAAGAGTGTGTAAATGCCCCAAAGATATAGAGCGGTTTGGGTGATCCGCGGAGTCAACTTCTCCTTGGTCGGCCCAGGGACCTCTGCCCGGAACATGTGAACGCTTCCCGACCCCAGCAAAGGCATCACGGCGAGGGTCAATAACACGAATCCCATTCCACCAAACCACTGAGTCAAATTGCGCCAAAACAATAAACCAGGAGTTAATGCTTCGATGTCCGTCAAAATCGTCGCACCGGTGGTCGTGAAACCACTCATCGTTTCAAAACAGGCATCCAATAAGGAAGGGATTCCCGATGGAGCAAACCAAAAAGGCAGTGCGCCAAAAAAACTGACCGACAACCAACTCAGTCCAACGACACCAAAAGCTTCCCGTGCCCTAAGTTCGCCAATCTTGCCAGAATTCAAAAGCCATAGCGCTCCGCCAACAAGGAAGGTAATCACGCTGGAAAGGGTAAATGCCGGATACTCTTCCGTTGAATCTAACAACCAAGCGATTCCCAAGGGGATAAGCATTAGCCCGGAAGTAACGAGCAGAAGCAAGCCGAGGATGGCGAAGATGGGGCGTAGCCTCAACGGAGGAACCCTCTCCTGCGAGTAAACAGTTTTTCAATCGCTTCGACTGCATCGGGCAATGCGAAGATGATGACGTGATCGCCTGCCAAGATTTCAGTATCTCCCCCGGCAGTCCTGATCTCTTCCCCCTGCTCACTCTTACGTTGGATTGCTCCAATGATGCTCGCTTTAGGCAGGTTTAGATCGCGGATTTTTTTACCAACCACCAGCTGGTTCTCCGTGACTTCATATTCACGGACTTCCGCTCCCGATGCTCCTACCTGTGAAACTCTGACCACGTTTCCTCGCCGGATCACCCGAAGAATATCACTCACTGTAACTCTTCGCGGATTGATGACTTCCCCAAAATTAGTCTGGTGGAAAACAGGCAAGAATTGATCATTTTCACTGCGAACGAGAACTCTTCGCACACCCGATTTTCTGATCAACATTGCATTGGTCAAATTTTCGGTGTCGTCGGTTCCAAGAGCGAGAAAGTAGTCTGCTTCGCCGATCTCATTCTCTGCCAAGAAGTCGCGATCAGTGATGTTGCCATGAAGAACGAGTGTCCTGGATAGTTGATCCGCTGCTTTTTCAGCGGCATTACGATCTTTCTCAACCAGTACTAGAGTTCGAATCGAACGAATCTCCTCGATTCTTCGGGCCACCTCCAAGCCCAACCTCGTTGCGCCAGAGATCACCACCTTGTCGACATTTTCCGTTTCAGGATGAACTAACTCGCGGAAATGCTCGAACTGACTTTCAGGCATCAAGACGTAAATGTGGTCCCCTGCAATCAGTCGGTCGTCTCCCCTGGGAATCATCAGGTCATCATCACGGAAGATCGCGACGATCAACCCGAGCTTTTTAGGGTCGTGATGTTTGCGCAAGTCCTTGAGAAAGATGCCATCCAGTGCTGATCCCTCGGAAATGACGTAACCCCAAAGGTATAGCTTTTCTTCGGCAAATGTGGAGACGTCGAAAGCTCCAGGATGCTGAACCAGGCGCTGGATCTTTTCTGCGGTAACCGTGATCGGGTTCACCGTCGCATCGGCACCATACTTCTCCATCAATTGTTGGTTCTCTGAGAGCTCGCTATTGCGCAGACGAACGACACACTTGGCTGCACCGAGATGCTTTGCCAAAAGGCTAACAGTGATGTTGGTTTCATCTCGATCAGTGACCGCGATGACCAAATCTGCGCTATCGACCTTGGCCTGACGCAAAATTCGAGGACTGGCAGCGTTTCCGAGGATCGCCTGAACATTCAACCGATCATCGATGCGCTGAATCAACTCACTATTGGAGTCGATGATGGTCATCTTGTGGCTCTCTGCAGAGAGTCTTTCTGCGAGGTGAAAACCGACCACCCCGGCTCCGATGACGACGATGCGCATTCAATCCTCCGGATCTTCATGGATGGCTGCGATGACCGCAGCGCGTCCAGAAGCCCCGATGATAGGGAAATCCCAAAAAATCTCCATGATTCCGTGGGTCTCTGGATCTCCAACGTGGGAAGTTTATCCTCATTCCGGGAGCAGATTCCGATTCAGGGTGCACCAGGGGAACCCGAAATCGCCCCTTCGAATCGCTTTCTCTACTTTGGTTTGACCCGTTGAACGGTCTGGAGGCCGATTTTGATGTCACTAAAAATCCTCCCAGCTGATTTCTGTCGTTTCATCGTCGTTTTTCTACTGCTCACTTTTTTGAGTGCCCCAAGCGGCGCACAGGAGCTCCCCCTGCAAAACGGCTTTGCCGCAAAGGTCAATGGCGAAGTGATTACACTCGCAGAATTGACCCAACTCATCGATCGACAACTGGAGCCTAATATTGGCCGAGTCCCCGATTCCATCATCGAGTTGGAACGGGAAAAAATGAAACCCGTGGCATTGAAAGAACTCATCGAGAGAAGGTTGATGGTTCAACAAGCGGGAAGAGAGGGAATCGTTCTGCCTGAAGACGCGGTAGACGACCATCTGAAAAGAACCGTTGATCGTCTCAGTAGAGTTGAGGGAACACGTTTCTCCATCGACGATTACCTCTTTCTTTGGCGCCAACAATTTGGAGAAAGCGAAGACCAACTGCGCAAAAAAATCGGTGAAGAAATCCTCATTACGGAACTGAGAGATCGAAAGTTAAAAATCTCAACCAGTATCTCTCCCAGAGAACTGAGAACTTATTACCGCGATAATGTCGATGAATTTACTCAGGATGGTTCCGTTTCATTCAGGCAGCTTCTCGTTCCCATCAACGATCAGGATTCTCCGAAGATCATCAAACAGGTTGACGAGGGAATCGCTTCCGGTGAATCGCTGACCGATTTGATCACGAAGTACTCCAACGGCCCCAGGGCGGCAGATGGCGGTCTTTACGAGATGAAAGATAGCCAACTCGATGATCGCTTCCCTCCTGTGCCCGAAGTCGTCAGAGGGCTGAGCGTGGGCCAAATCTCCGACTGGTTTGTTTGCAGGGGATATTCCCACAAAATATTACTCGAGGAGAAAATCCCCGGTGGACCGCTGAATTTCAGTGAGGCGCAAGGCCAAATTCGCCTGATCTTGCGCGAAAAACTGATCGAAAAGAAACGCAAAAAGTTTGAACGCGATTTATGGAAGAAAGCGAAGATCGAGGTTTTCCTCCCTGGTGTAAAAATCTCAGGAACAATCTGATTTCTATCGTCGTTTGATTGAGATTCATGGGGAAAGTTATGAATCTATTGGCGTTCTCAGTTGTCATTTTATTTTTCCAGGTCCCCGTTACGGAACCGGCAAACCCGGATCTGGAACAAAGACTTTCCTGGGCCCCTTCGTTGCCGGGCTTGAAGCGGTAAACCCTGATCTGATGCGCTACGCTCTCCAGTACTACGACAAAGATAATCGAGACTGGCATGACCGCCACTTCAAGGATAGAAGCCTTGAAGGAATGAAATCACTGGTGACGAAGGTCGAGGCTTTGCGCTCACTCCACGAAGAAGTGAAATCGGTTGTCGACTGGAACCTGAGCGAGCATCCCAAATAATCATGACTCGAAGCTGAAGACGGTCATCAAAAAAAGAGCGCTGGAGAACCCCCCCAGCGCTCTTTTTTACTGCTCTGATCAATACTGCTCTGATCAATACTATGCAGCTTTAAAACTCTGAATTCAGAGAACCCTATCGATCCGATGATTCTTCAGCCGAATCGCCCTGAGGCTCTTCGGCCGTTTCTTCTTCTTTGGGCTTGCTGCGTTCGACGAGCCTTTTGACCTGCTCGGGAAGCGTCAGCATCTCCGCATCGATCTCTGCATCATGCTCAAGAGTATTAAGAATGACTTCCATATTCTGAACACCCTGCTTCATGCTCATCTTGTGGGGGTATTGAATACCATCGACAGCTTTATATTCGGACATCCTCACCTGAATCGGAATCTGCCCCATCGGTGACTCTACGGTCATCGATACTTTTCGAACTAATCCATCGTCGTTGGCAACCCAGTATTTGTGGACTGCACCGTCATTGGTTTTCAAATCGTAAATGGTGCACGCAATATCACCGAGGGTTTCTTCCCCTGCCAACGTCGCGCTCTGATGATCTCTGGTAAGCCACAGGTTCGGCTGAAACCGTGCAGAGCGAATCAGCTGCTCCTTCTCCTTACCTGTCACCAGCCTTGGTCCATTGATGGGATCCAACGACCACGCAACCTCACCATTGATGCCTTGTTGAAAATTTCCATACCCAGTAATCACCATCGATTCTCGGTAGTTCCCCTGGCTATCAACGAAAAGTGTCAGCTCTGCTTCAAGACCAGCATCGGCAATCTTCACCTTAGAAGACATCTTGCGGCTGGAGAACTTCTCCAAAGCTTCTTTGCCACCAACGGCTTTGATCGATTTTTCCTGCAGTTCAGCAAGCAGTGCTTTGCCAGCCTCATCCGATTTAGCTTCTTCGGCAACGGCGCCCTCTTTGGCTGCTTCTTCAGCTTCCTGGGCGATCGATGGGGTGCAAACCCCACACAAAAGAAGGAGGGCAAAGATCCACAGCCAACGGTTCTCTGATTTCATCATGTTTCCTTTTCCATTCGCCTGAATTTGGCGATAGTCGGTCTTTCAACCGCTGAATACAGCTAAAGATCATCACCGGATTTCCGACTTGGGTCCACCCGCTTTCCCGAGGATCCAGTAAGCGGCCCGGGTCAATGCGGGGTCTCCAAACTCTCGAATCTGTTCAGGGTCAACCTCGATGACCTCATCCGGCTCCACCCCGACCCCTTCCATACGCTTCCCAGATACGGAGACATAGTCCGCCATGGCGTATTGAAGAATATCACCATTGGGCAACTTCACGAGGACAGAAGGTAATGCAGCACCTGCTGTCGTGCGCCCAAAGAGTCGAACACGCCCGATATCTCTCAAACCCTGAGCCATGATTTCAGAAGTCGATGCACTGCCCTCATCGATCAGTAATGCAACCGGCTTAACCCAACCATCGAGACGAGGATTTACCACGAAGTTCATCTCATTCGCTTTGGTCTTCATCGTCCCTAGTTCGAATCCTTGGTCCTCGATCAACCACCCTGCCAAACCACAGGCCATCAGCCCTAGCCCACCGGGATTACCTCGAAGATCAAAGATGAGACCCTTGGCATCCTTGTGCTCCTGAATCGCTTTCTCAAACCACGGCATTACGTGCATCGGGCCTAAGAACATGTTTAGTCGCAAATAGAGAATGTCTCCTTCAAGAATGCGTTTTTCCATCATGAGTGGTACTGGAGATATGTTTCCAAAGCCCACTCTGGGATGCTCATCGGATGGGGGCTGGAAGGTCAAAGTGACGATACGGTCTTCCGTCGAACCCCTCACCAAATAATCTCTCTCGGTACCCGGTTCACCGGAACAGGCGGACTTGAGCGCCTGGATTGGTAGATAGCGACTCCCCGACTCACTCCACTCCTGGAGCCGCGGAGCGAGATCGCGCTCCCCCACTTTGAGAATTTCATCTCCGGATTGGATTCCCGCTGACTCGGCGGCGCCACCCTCTTCAAGCCTGACGACGATGGCACGCCCGTCGGACACCCTGAGGATCATTCCCGCTTCTCCATCACTGGGGCTGCCCGTCAACTCTTGGCTGGCGGAATCGGGAATCAAACCGAAGTGAGACATCTTCAGACTCGCGAGAAGTCTTCGCATCGCCGCACGCGCCTCACCGGCGCTTCTTGCTTCTTCGACCTGGTCCCGACACTCATCTTTCAGCTCTCCCCAGCACTCTTGCAGATAATCTGGATCCCAAAAGGACTCTTCGATCATCCGAGTCATCTCATCAAAAGATTCGATGAACAGAACCTTTTGCTCACTGGAAAGGGTTTGAGATCGGCCAGGAAGTCCTATGCAGCCCGCTAGGAATGAAACCGAAACTAAAAGAAGCAGAATTTGATGGAGTTGTGACAATCGAAACATGCGTCACCTTTCGGGAATCTCCAGACTGTAATTCTTGGTATGGTATCAGGAACTTCCCCTCTGGGGATCCTTTCAGCACATGAAACCAGGAAGCTCTCTGAATGCCGTTGACCCCCGTAGAAGTCTGCATCGATCAGCCAGACCACATCCGCTTTCTATCGGCAGAGACATGCCAGCGAGTGGAGATGTGCTCAAACCTCAAAGCGGATGGGCTCACCCCTTTGCCCGAAGCGGTTGAGGAGATTCGCCTCCTCGGATTTGAAGTAGTGGCAATGGTACGACCAAGACCCGGAGATTTTTGCTACTCCAAAGATGAATTTGAATCGATGAAGCAATCGACTTCAGATTTGGTGACTGCGGGTGCTCACGGAATTGTCCTGGGGCTCCTGGATCGATCCCAGCGGGTCCCTGTTTCTGAATTACGAGAATTAGTCGAATCTTGTTCCGGGCTTCCTGTCACTTTCCACCGTGCCTTCGATCGCAGTGCAAACATGCAGGAGGATCTGGAAAGAATCAGCGAAGCGGGTTGCCAACGCCTTTTGACCTCAGGGGGTGCATCGACGGCATGGCTGGGCAGAAAAGCACTCGCGCAATTGGTAAAGCAAGCGGACTCGAAGCTGGAAATCATCGCCGGCGGAGGTGTGCGCCCAGGACATGCCGCGGAATTAATCAGCGAAACCTCTGTGCCGTGGATTCACCTTTCCGCTCGCCATGGCGGTGTTGAGCCAGATCCGCTGATCTTGGCACAACTCCAAAATGAACTTGCCTCCATCGATCGCTAACGGCACCCCTTTCTCCGTGTTATCCTGCGACTTGTCCCAGAAAGGTGAGGATCCTTGGAAAAGGTCCATCCTGATAACTTCAAATTCCACTTAGGTGGCTTCAGTCGCACTTCCTGGCAGGTCAGCTGGGAGGGCGGCAAGCTGTTTTGGCGCAAGTTTACGGCTGAATGGCAAGAGGTCGCCAGCGAAGAGATCCAGCCCGCTGACGAAGAGTGGGTCGCCTTCTGGAATGTCCTCGATGAAAGCCGAATTTGGAGTTGGGACGAAGCCTACTACTCCCAAGCCCAGCGAGCGGGAGAAGATCTTCCTGAAGATGCTTCCATCGAAGAGCTTGCTGAGTTGAGCGACGACATCTTGTCTTGGGGTGTTGAAATTCTGCTGAAGGATGGGCGTTACATCGATTCTTCCGGATCCAATGCGGTACCAGGCAGAACTGCAAAAGCACGGTCATCAAGGAATCGCAGAAGACGTGGCGGTAGATCACGTCGGGATCGGCAACCGGCTGCCGAAGCTGAAACCTCGGCCAGCACGATCATGCTTGCCGACTCGAATGCAGGAATTCCCGAGAACACTTTTGATCTCTTTCTAGGTGCTCTGAAAACGCTGATTCGCGGTAAAGAGCTCGGTGACGATGAGAATATCCCGCAAGCTGTGGAAACCGCTTTTCGGGGTAGAACCGAAAAGAAACGCTCGCGCAAATCACCCATCGAAATTCTCGAAGAAGAAACAGCCGGAAAAACAAAAACGCGTAAAAAGCGAAGAACGCTTCGTCGCCGCGACGGCAGTTCTTCCAATCAATCGGAAACAAAGACGACACGCAAGCGCTCCAGAAGAAGGCGCAAACCCTCCAAAGAAACAAAAGGAGAGGAAGTCGCCGGAGCAGATTCCAAGAATGATGGCTTGGTCACTCGCAAGAAGCGCCGCCGTAGACGTCGGCCTTCCAAAGCTACCGGTGAATCAGCGAACGCAGAGAACTCGGCAGCCCAGCAGGGCGAAAGTCCCCGTAGCCGGGAAGCTGGTAGGCCGAGAAGAAGACGTCGAAGAAGTGGTGAATCGCGAACTGGAGAGGCCCGAGGAGAGGCTCGAGGGGAAGCTCGTGGAGCGCCTCGTGGTGAATCAGCAGCCAGCCAGGCAGGCAGAGCTGATTCTACTTCTTCAGATGCACCGGCAAAAAAGAAACGCCGTCGCCGAAGACGTCGCCGTCCAGGTGGGAAAGCAGGCGGGAAAGCGGGCGACCAAAGTTCTGGAAGCGGAAACTCAGGGGGCGGATCTTCGGCCCCGTCTTCAGGAGAGTGATTTCCGAATCCCCACAGATCGATTCAATTATCGACGGCCAAAACGAGCGGCTACTTGGATCACCCGTGATTTGTTCGCAGGATCATTGGTTTCGATGACCAACTTCCCACGCAAGATCGGCTCTGATCGGTACTCCGTTAGCGTCAGTAAAACTCTGTAGTTTTTACCCGGAACAACTTCTGTGACCGTGGTCAAGATGACCCCCTCAGGCATCCCCTCGAGCGTCGCCTTCTGAATCTTTAGATCCAAATCAGGGTCGATGTTGATCAACTGGACCATCTTCGTCACCGTCCCTGGAGAACCCTCTTCCAACAGACGATCCGTATCCTTATTGCCAAACTGAAGGACTCTTTCCGGACGAACCTGAATAGACTCCAGATGATGAACTTCTACGTATCGGCCGACAACGACAGAACGACCATCTTTGACTTCGATCATCAGATCGAGAGGATCTTTGACGATTCGTGGCTTGTCCGATGGGGGTACTGTCACTTCAATTCGATACTCGCCATCTTTCGTGACCTCTTCAAAATCGGTGATCTCAAACTCACCATTTCGAGATCTTGCGCCAAGGATATTGAAGCCAAGATCTGTTGCAGCGAGGAGTCTGACTTGGGCTTTCTTTTCGTTTCGGTAGAGCCCCGTCACGAGAATCGGATTGGGGTCTGTTCTAAAGAGGCTGGTGATTTTGGCTTTGAAGATAAAACGGATCTTCGATTGCTCTAAATCATCATTCTCAAGGGTGATCCCTTTGCGTGTGTCGCCCGGCTTAATCTTTTTGCTATCGATTTCAAATTTCACTTTACCGCTGGCTCCAGGAGCCAACGTCCTTGGAAAATCGAGAATCTTCGTGCAACTGCAACTTGCGATGGCTCTCCATATGTTGAGGGGGGCCGTACCGTCATTTCTGACTTCGAACTCGCGCTCGACAACTTCACCCTGCAAAAGTTCTCCATAATCGACTTCACTGCCCACGATGGTGATCACCGGGACCGCTTTCTCAGCCGGGTCCTGGGCAGCGAGAGTCCACAGCGCTGGGTGAATCAAAAGGACGAATAGGGCGAGCATGAGCCACGAACATCGTGAATGAAGGAAAATTGGCCTTTGCAGGAGCAGACCCAACAAACTCGCGAGCAAGATTTCAACTCTCGACATCCCGATTCCTTTTCATCGACATCAGCAGCTAAACTGGGCCAGGGGCACTCCCGCCCCATAGGCATGAAGGTGAATCCCAATGATCTCCAACTTGCGGTCAGCGTTCAACAGATCATCCGACACTGCTTCACGTGGCAGCAGGAAGATGAGGCCTCAAACGGCTCAATTCCTCGCTCTGCTAACCATGATTACCATTTTGGTATCGACACATACCCTCGCCTCGGAATCATTCCCCCTGGGGATTCTGGGGGCACAGGGGAGCGTTTCCGCTGGTTCCAACTGGATTCTGGTGGAAACGGTCGCTAAAGACTCCCCCGCGATGAAGGCGGGGCTCCTTTCTGGGGATAAAATTCTGGGAATCGGAAAATCAAACTTCCAAAAACACAGCGCAAAGGTCGATTCGGGAGGAACAGGGCCTCAAAGAAGTCTTGGAGAAGCTCTCGATACAACGGCAGCGCATCAAAAGGAGGAAAAGAGACACCTCACACTGCAAATCCGCAGAAAAACCTCTGAAGAAGAGGGCGAAGAGAATCTGAAGTTGAAATGCAGTCTTCCCTATCGTCCTTCGATTCGCGAAGAAGCGGGCATGAACCAACTGTCGAAACAAGCTCGCAATCAGCTGCTCAAATCTTTGAAATCGGCGGGCTATTGGGATTCACCGGTAGGCCTGACTGGGGACCGGGTGCTGACAGCATGGGCGTGTCTCTCATTGATGTCGCCAGGAACCGCAGAAGAAGAGAAACAGATCGAAAGTATTTTGAAGTGGCTACAAGGGCCAGAAAACCGCGCATGGATTCCCACAGACCCACTACAAAAAGGTCCCGACAATCTCAGCAATTGGGCACTGACAGCGACCGTAGTAGCCCTCTCTGAAGCACAGATTCGAAAACCAAATGACGAGAGAGCTGCCGTCATTCAAACCATCTGTGATGCACTGGTAGCAAGAATGAATGAAGAGGGCCTTTTTGGGCATGACGTCTCTACCGGTTACAAGGGTAAGGGTTTCAATGTCATCAATACCCTTTCCCATTTGGCGTGGTCGATTTCTGAAATCGCAGGCGCAAAGATATCGGAGAAGTCGTGGGAACTCAGCCTTCAACAGATTCGCAAGTCCATCGATCCGAATGGCGGCATCCGTTACTGGACGATGAAAAACACCGGTACTGCAGATGCTTCATTGAGAACATCATCGATGGCGCTCGCGCTTCTTCTGAAGCCGGGTGAAGAGAAGCTAAAAACCCGCTTCTGTACTTACCTCGACCAGTACCGATCAAGGACGCGTGAGGCCCATGCGGTCGGATCTCTGGGTATGTTGCTGGCACCCGCCGCCCTTTGGCAGCATGACCGTAAGGCTTACCAACGTTTCCTAGATGAATGGCGCTGGTATCTGGCGTTGATGCAAAACCACCAAGGCAAGATCGTTTACATAGGTGGCAAAAAGAACAACGGCGGCGACAGCTATCTCGGAAAAAATCGCATCGCCTGTGTTATCGCGCTGATGATTCTGAACCCGCCGAAGGAGCAGTTGAGGCTGTATCGACCAAATTAGTGATTTTATGGCTGATATCTTGTCTTCGACGATGGTCGCTCTATAGCTCATCGGAAAATCCACTGTTGCCTGATATAATCAGTGAATGCGAAGGAATATTACTCTTTTTTTTCTAATGCTGATATTTGCAGCGGTCTCAACCGATCGCCTTGCTGCTCAACCGGGTGTCTCTATCGAAATGGGATCACTCACTTGGGATCCAGCAACCGGTACCGGTGTGTTTCCGGTCCTCTTCACCAGTAACGAATTGATCGCTGGTTTTCAATTCGATGTGGTTTTTGATACACCGACAGGGATTCTCTCCGATGCATGCTGTGGCGTTGCAGGCTCACTGGGATATGACATCGGAACCGGCAGTACCACTGTCCTCGGCTTCTCCATCACCCTCACTCCCATTCCGCCAGTTCCAGCTGCTCAAACCTTAGTCGAAGTAACCATCTCTACGACGAACGGATTGCCCTACAACGGAACGATCTGCCTGGAGAACCCAGTGTTTGCCGATCCCAATGCGAACTCCATCGTGACAAATGTTGGGCCGTGCTGGGATAGCGGTTCAATTTTCAGGCGTGGAGATTGCAATGGTGACTTGGTCTTTAATTTGGCGGACACCATCTACCAATTGGCATTTCTCTTTACCGCAGGACCTGCAGGGCCCTGCCGCGATGCCTGTGATACGAATGATGACGGCAGTGAAAACTTGGGTGATGCCATCTATTCCCTGGCAGCCTTGTTTTCTGGTGGGCCACCTCCAATCGCACCAGGCCCAGTAGACTGTGGCCCCGATGACACCAGTGACGCTCTCGATTGCGAGAGCTATCTCAACTGCAATTAAATTGCGAGATCACTGAGGATTGGGGTTCGCCTCGTAGGCTTCCTGCATCCCGGGAGCCCATTCAAAGGTCGGCAATGACTTACCGTTCAGGGACGAAAGGTGAGCCTGATGTTTCCGATCGCGAGGATGAAGATAACGCCATTGCCCATTCCCAAAGACCTCTTCGCATAGAGCGGCAACTGCCGGATCATATTCAAGAAGCTCAGAACGGGTATTCACATGATTGTGCTGGGGGTCATTTTCCCTGTTCGTATCAAACCAGCTTTGCACTGCCTCAGCCCAATACTCCATGCGATTAGTCGCTGCATAAACGCCTGCCCAAAGACCCCGATCCATCGCATCCCGATACGCTTGATTGAGGCGTGTATCAAAAGTCGGATCCACTGCGACCAAACCCATTTCGTGAATCGCATGTGCAAACTCATGAATCAAAATGTTTTCAGTGGTGTATGGATCGCCGTCAAACCCGAGCAAGTTTTCTTCGCCACAAGAAACACATGGGCGCCATTTTGTAGCCCCCAATCCTCGAGCCCGTCGATCCCAATACTCTGGCGGTCGCAAATCTGAATGCTCCGGAACATCGGTGGTCCACTCGTCGTGAGCCATGACTGTGAAGCGCGTTTTTGAAGCCCCCATCGCTGCAAGAACTTCAGGCCTGTGTCCGATCATCTTCATAATTAAAAAGTGCGCCTCCAGAAGCGCTTCAGGATACACCTCTTTACTCGCCACCACCGGGACTCCACCCGCATCGCAATACTGCTGATAAAATTCGGCCATGGTGAACTCTTCTCGAACCGCTGGCGGAACCGGAGTGACTTCCAGATCTACCTTCGAAGGGCCCATCTTTAGTTGGGCGCAGCCCGCCACGCAAAAAACACTAAACGCGCACAACAGGCGAAAGGTCATCGCTTCACTCCTGATCATCATCTGCTGGAACGCGATCGAATGCGTGACTCTCGATATCGAGCCCACGCACTGCGCCATCGATCACCGATAAATCTTGTAACGTATCTTTACTCCCAGTTTTGGAAGTCAGCGACTCGATGCTGCGAGCTTTGGGTAAAACTCTACCCTGATAAGAGCCTACGGCTGAATTGTATGCATTCAGTGCTTTGTTCAAGTTTGTTCCCACCTTACCGAGATGCTCGGTGAAAGTTTTAAGGCGATCGTGTAACTGGGAAGATTCCTCCCAAATTTTATGGGCATTCTCCGCCAATTGTTCCTGTTGCCAGTAAAGAGCTACGGTTTTGAGAAGTGCGATCAAAGTCACCGGAGTCGCAATGAGAATTTTGTTCTTCATCGCTTCTTCTTGAAGATCTGGTTGGGCTGCAAAGGCTGCCGCTGCGACAGACTCGATCGGAATGAACATCACCGTGAAATCTACTTTGCCGCCAACGACTGCTGGATAATCGCGCTTGGCTAAATCAAGCATCGTTCGACGAACCGTTTTTCCATGCGCCTCGAAGTGGCTTTGGCGTTCGTCGGGGTCAGTCGCCTCCATAGCCCGATCGTAATCCGCAAACGGAACTTTGGCGTCGAGTGGAATCTTTCCTTTTCCGGGCATGTTCACGACCAGGTCTGGGCGTTTGTCATTTCCATCCTGATCCTGCCGGACAAAGTCGCAATGCTCCGTCATACCTGCCATTTCGCAGATGTTCTCTAATGCCATCTCACCCCAACGACCCCGAGTCTGACTGGACCCTTTGAGAGCGGTAGAAAGGGAGCGGGCTTCAGCCCCCACTTGCACCGTCTGCTCGGCCAGCTGCTTGACCTGTTCACTTAACGAACTGAAGGATTCTGTCCTGGTTTTCTCGATCTTTTGATGCTGTTCTTGGAAACGATCCATCTGTTCTTTGACTGAGATAAATTGCTTTTCGATAGATTCATGGCGTTTATCGAGCTCGGTGACGTGCTTTGCTTCTGACACACTCAGTCGCTGCTCCGCATGATCGAGAAATTGCTTACGATTTTTTTCAAATTGCTCCGCAGATAGCGCCTGAAAAGTCTCTTTCAACGATTCACGATCATCCTGAATCTGCCGAAGCTGCTCCTTCAAGGCATCTCTTTCAGCCTCAGTTCTCGCTTGAAGCTCTCTCGTTTCCATCGAATCGTTGACTTGCCGATTCAGCTCTGCTTTTTGCTGATCAAGCTCACTGCGAAGACTGTTGAGGTTCCGACGCGAAAATATGAGGCCGATCACAAAGCCCGCTACCACACCGAGAAATACTGCGAATGGCCAATACTGTTCCATATTCTGCTCTTCCAAGCTCATCTCAGGTTTTAAGGATTACACAGGATATCTCGATCTCAGCGGTCAAGCCACAGAGAGATCAAAGACCTCGCCCTACCAATTGGAGAATCACTCGGAAGGATTCTTTGACTGTATCGTTCGCTTTAAAACATCCTGAAATGCGGTCATCAAAGCACCTGTGGATACACCGATCATGAGAGCGCCATTCACCGCCTGCAGGGGGCCGAGGAGTTTGTGCTTTTCAGACATCACAACGTCGCCATATCCCAACGTGGCAAAGTTGACCGCAGAGTGATAAAAGGACTCCTCAAAACCAGAGAACTCCCCCAATATCACGTATATTTCAGCCCACACTCCGATTTGAATCATGTTTCCCACCAAGAGGAGAAACATGACTCCTTGAATCACTCTTAAACCAGACCAAAAAGATGGATTGTTGAGGGTGCTGGAGTGACTTCGGTAATACCGCAATATCCATATCAAGACTGCCACCTGAAGAAACAAGCAAATCATGATCGTAACCAGCCCAATAACCAAATTACCTAGCATGGCGCAGATCCCATTTCTTCAGCGGGCAATGACTCATTTTTAGAAAACTTTTTTTCAAGAAAAACTACAGCTAGCCATGCATAAGCGGTCACCGCTACAAACAAACTGATACGTGTGGCAAATGCTTGATACACATCTTTTCCATTTTCACTATCCATCACTGCGGATCCCAAAAGGATCACCAAAGTGGTCGCAACACTCTGCCAAAATGACGCTGGAAATCTACTTTCCAAAACTCCATAAATTTTTGCGGCAAAAAACGTGAAAAAGAGAAGTGCCCAAAGAAAGAACATCCAAAGACTGACGGACAATCCCAATAACCACCAAAAAAGTACCGCTAACACTCCTCCGACAATTGTTGCTCCCAATAATTCTCGACCAGCGTTCCTCATTCCCATCAAAGAACTTTGCTGACCCAAGGCAATCGACTTCAAAACCAGCGGTAAATAGACTCCCGGGTTTGTGAGAACCATCAAATAAGTGGGCAAAACGATGAGAGTGGCTCGAATCGCTGGCCACATAGCTTTAGCCTCGGAAGGCTCCTTCTCTTGCTTTGAATCGACGGAGTCGGCCTCTTCTTTAAAAAACGGATACACCAACCATTGGCACAGAACAGCCAATCCGATTCCGATGACCATACTCTCGATCACAACGAGAGCGATGATAGAGCTCACCGATCCTGCTGCCGTGACAAGGACTAAACCGGTCGCCAGAAAATGGCCCAGGATTTCATTACCCTGAATCAGTGAGATACGAAAACTCGCATAAATGCCTAACCCGATGACCATAATTGCCGCGAATGGGTAATACTCCAACCAAGGAATCAACAACATACCGCTGCCCAATATCGCTGATACGCCCACCATAATGACAAGCAAACTTTTCAATGACGGCGGAGGTGCAGGCTTCACCGTCAATAAAATCGCAAACATGGGCACGATGTATGGAACTTGAAGTTGAAATGCGTATCCGCATGCCAATGACAATGCAGCTGTTAAGCTCAGCCTAAAAGTACGCCGAGCAGCTAATCCCATTTGATTTTCGTCTCCAAAATGAGCACGTGATTAATAGGCATAACTGAGCCAGCTCAAAAAGCGGATATAGGCCTCACCCAAAAATTTCAACAGCGGATTATCATCTGCGTACGCGATCACATCTGCCTGTCCGCCGATTCGCAACTGTTGATAAACCAAACCGATCTGATCTTTATCAAAACTAATGACGACAGGAAACCTCTGGGTTTGACGCAGCCAATCGCGGTTGTTTTGAATCGTAGGAAGGTTTCCGGCAGGAGCAGATTTTGTTGAACTCACACCCAAGCCGATACTTCGAACCTTTCCCTGAACAACCATGCCTGGAAGCGAATCCAAGACGATCTCAACCGGGCTCCCTACTGCCAAATGCCCAAGATTGTTTTCTGTGAACTCTGCACTAATCCATACGTCATGCATTGCGATGAGCGTCATCGTTGGATTACCAGCTCCGGCAAACTGACCCACGTCGGCTTTCAGATCTGTGATCACACCTCTGGAGGACGCTCGAACAATTGTGTTATTGAGATCTTCTTCTGCTTTTTCAACTGCGCTGATGGCTGCTTTCACTTGCGCATTATTGGTCTCTTCACCTCCCCTTTGACCGATTGCTCTTTCGACCTCAGCCTCTGCGCCGCTAACCATCGCTCTTGCCTGCTCCAAAGTCGCCCTGGCAAGCTCCAAACGACGAACCGATATGCTGCCCGAATCTTGCTCGTACAGACGTTCTTGACGATTCGCATCTTGCTCAGCTTTTAACTCATTCGCCTTTGCGACGCGGAGATTCGCTCTTGCAGATTCTATTCCTGCACTCCCCGCACCCATCTGGCCCTCTGCCCTTTGCAAATCGGACTTGGCTTTGTTTAAAGCGATTTCATAATTCACTTTGTCGATTTGAAAGAGTGGTTGCCCCTTCTCGACCTCCATATTGTTTTTGACGTATACCGCGGTCACAACTCCTGAGACTTTGGGCGCGACTCCCACCACGAAGCCCTGAACTCTGGCCTGATTGGTGTAAGGCGTGTATCGATCAGCGAGTACGTTCCAAATCAAACTCACAAGGATGATGGCGAGAATCCACTTTACTCCTCTTGAGAGCCCCTTTTTACTCGCCTCCGCTTCCTCGGAAGTTTTCTCACTAGAAGGCGCTTCCTCAGTCACGACGACAATTTCATCTTCAGGCTTGGGTTTTGATTCAGTCATCTCTGAAGGATCATTCTCATCCAAAGGAGGGCTCTCTTTTTTAGCGCTCTTTTTCTGATTACTCATTTTCAAGATCCTTGTTGTTCGTAATTGGACTGTCTATCAAGGGAGCACTAAACATGTCTCCCCAATCCAGATTCTCACTCATTTTTTCTCGGGTATCTTCAGGGATGAGCTCCTCAAGAGTCATACTCTTCCAGCCTCCCCCTATACTTTTATAAAAATTAATAACAGCCCCAAGGTGAAGCCCCTTGTTGAGTATTTGTCTTTCTACCTGGGTAAAATATGCTCTCTGTGCAGTAAGGACCCTTTGAAAATCAGAGTACCCTTCGCGGTAGCGTGTATTCGCGATCTCAAGAGCTCTCCATGCTGCCTCGACTGATTCATCCAATATTGACTGCTGCTGGTTCGATTTAAGCACGTTGAAAGTTGCGTTATCGACTTCATTTGCCGCTTCAAGAACTGTCGCCTGAAATGACTCTATCGCCTGTTGCAGCTTGGCATTCTGAACACGAATGTTGTTCAAAATTGCTCCATGATCAAATACTCGCCAACGCAATGCAGGGCCCACAGATAAAGCACTCGACTCAGGAACACTATCCAGGCTACTTCTGGACCAACCCAATGAACCTAACAATGAAATCGCGGGATAATATTCGGCTTCCGCAATGCCAATCTGAGCCGATTGTGCTGCCACTTGCCAAGCCGCAACACGAACGTCAGGCCTGTTGACCAAAATCTGCGCAGGAAAGCTCATGAGCGTTGTCGGCTCGACTGAAGGTAACTCAAATGAGTTTTCTGCCAACTCTGGAATCGGCCCCGGTGGCAGCCCCATAAGGACACAGAGGGCATTTCTAGTGGTCCTTAATGAAAGCTCTAATTGGGGAATCACTGAAAGCGTGGCCAAATATTGAGTTCTTGCTTGCTGAAAATCGAGCTCAGATTCTTCACCTTCAATAAACCGCTCTTCGGTGATATCAAAGCTGCGCTTTTGAATTGCCGCGTTGTTCCTGGTGATCACCAATCGCGATTCTGTCACTCGATATGAGAAGTAAAGATTTGCGATCTGTGCTGTGATCAACACCTGCAGATCTCGCTGCCGTGACACAGATGCGAAAAATGCGGCATCTGCCGTCTCGATCGCCCTTTGGAAGCGACCCCAAAAATCTATCTCCCAGCCGACGAGCCCCTGAGCCTGTGTGACCACTTGATCCAGACTGCCAGACCCGTCTTGTTGAGTTGTTACCGAATCTGTAGCAGCTGTGATCTCTTGAACTTGCGGATAGAGGGTGCTCCCAGCTATTCCCTGTACAGCCCTGCTCTCTAAAATCCTGAGCGCTGCAATGCGAAGAGTCAGATTATCAACGCGTGCACTTTCGATGAGCGAAACCAGCACAGGATCATCAAATTGGAGCCACCAAGAATGAACTCCTTGAAGATCTTCGATGGTATCCCCTGAATCTGACTGGGAACTCGACTGCCAATCATTCAACCATTGGACATCTGGTTCTTCATATTCAGGGCCTAATGTTTGGCACGAACAGATCAATAGCATTAGAGGCAGAGTCAAAATCAGTCGCCATTTACTGAAATAGTTAGGTCTGATCATGATCTCATTCACCAGAGGCCTGTTTGGCTTCAGCAACCTCAGTCGTTGGATTACCGACCCATTCCATGAAGAGCTGGTAGCCCAATGCCAGCACCACTGCGCCTAAAAACAAACCAATCAATCCGTAGGTAAACATCCCACCCAACGCGCCCAACAAAATGATCGGCATCGGGACTTCTACTCCTCTACCCAAAAGCAAAGGCTTCAGGAAACCATCGGAGAGTCCAGCAGCCACCAGGTAAACCGTGACCAGCACATTGTGAGTTGTTGAGGTATCCCCCGTCGCCCAGACATAAATGATCACCGGAAGGGTGATGACCAAAGCGGGAAGCTGTGCGATTCCGAACAGTAACGACAACACCGCTAATATTCCCGCTGCAGGTATGCCCGCCCATACGAATCCAAGACCGAGAAAAAGTGATTGAACAAATGCAACGCCCACCACACCCAAGGCTACCGACCTGATCGTCAAAGTTGATAGCTGATGCAATTCCGGGCCCTTCTCAGGTGAAGTCAGTCTGCACAGTATTTTTCGAATGGAGTCACTCCCCGATTGCCCATACGCCATCATGATTCCGGCGATGATCAATGCTCCCAGAAACTTAAGAAGAGAGCTCACCGTATTCGCAATAGAGGCGAGCATTCCCTTGGAAATCTCTGTTAATTGCGGATTAATTTTTTCCAAGAACTGGGGGAGGTCTTCTGATGCCTGCAACCACAGGTTTGACACCATCGAACCGACGACAGGCCACTCAGAAACCGATGCCGGTGGAGGCTCGATAGAAAAAGAATCTGAACTCCATGTTTCGTATTTATCAAATGCATATTCTGAAAATGAAGCCCCCAACATGAATGTTGGAACGCCAATGATGATCAACCCGAACAACACCAGCAGGGTGGAAGAGTATCCCTGGTGGTTTTTCATCTTCTTTGCCATCAACTGCTGCAGGGGATACAGGACGACTGCCAATATCACTCCCCAGAGCATTACACCCAGAAATGGAGAAAAGATTTTCAGACAAACCAGCACCAGAAGAATGACGAGACCGAAATGAATCAGAGTGTCATTTAGATCACTGAACAAACGCTTTCGTTGAGCACCATCACCAAAGTTCATTCTTCCCCCAGTTCATGGCACAAATATAAACGAACTCAGGTCGGAAAGTATCTCCAATCACAAAGTGCAATTGGCCTTTTATTTTGAACTATTGAGGAATGCGAAGAGGGGGTTTATGCGGTGATGATTTCGAGGAACCCCTGCCCCCATTTTTCCAGTTTCTTTTGGCCCACTCCGGAAATCATCGACATTTGACTGAGAGTTTGGGGCTTCAATTGAGACATTTCGACGAGGGTAGAATCGTGAAAAATCGTGTAGGGCGGGACTTCCAGTTCGCGGGATAGCTCCAACCGGTGCTGCCGTAATCGCTCGAAGAGACTCGCCTGCATCGCATCGAGGCCCAGTTCTTTTTTCTTCTTTCGTTTTCGCTTCGCCTTTTTTGGCAATCGGTCTTTCCGAAACGAAAACTTCTCTTCACCCCGAAGTATTTTTCGACAACTGGGATCAAGAGAAATTCCGTTGTGTCCTTCGAGATCGATTCGCACCAAGCCCATCGAAGCGAGTTGCCGAAAAACGGAATGCCAGCCCGCTTCATCTAGTTCGGTGCCAATCCCGTAAACGCTCAATCGATCATGGCCAAACTTTGCAACTTTCTCAGTGGCATTCCCGGTAAGGACGTCGATGACATGGGCTTTGCCAAACACTTGCCCGGTTCGAGAAATTGCAGAAAGCAACTTTTGCGCGAGCACCGTACCATCGGAAACTTCAACAGTACTTAAACAGTTATCGCAACCTTGATCGTCGGTAGTGCAGGAGTCTGCTTCTTCTCCAAAGAAACGCAGCATGTTGGCCCTGCGACATTCCGCCGTCTCACAATATGCCAGTATTGCATCAATCTGATGGCGCCGAATCTGTTTCTGACTCTGATCCAGCTCAGCCTCGGCAAGGCGCCTTTGAGCCATCATCACATCTTGCCAGCCGTAACAGAGCCAACATTCGGCTGGAAGCCCATCACGCCCCGCTCTGCCAGACTCCTGACTGTAGTGCTGTGGGCTTTCAGGCATGTCGAGATGAGCAACAAAGCGCACATTGGGCTTATCGATCCCCATACCAAATGCCACGGTCGCGACAACGACGATCCCCTCTTCCCTTTGAAACAACTGCTGATTCAGCGACCGCTGCTGGTTTTCCATACCGGCGTGATAAGGGACTGCACGGATTCCTTCCTTGCGCAGCCACTCTGCCGTGTCTTCGACTTTTTTGCGTGAACCACAGTAGATGATTCCCGCTTCTCCGGCGTGACGATCTTTGATAAAGCGTAATAGCTGCCTGCGAGGTTGATCTTTCGGTTCCACCAGATATCGCAAATTCGGACGATTCATCGATGTTGAAAAAACATCTTCTTTTGACATCTGCAAAACACCTAAGACGTCCTTCAACGTTTGAGGGTCTGCAGTCGCTGTCAAACCGATCACTGGAACTTGCGGATATCTTTGTCTTAGCGACCCCAGCTGTTGATATTCAGCACGAAAATCATGCCCCCACTGACTAATGCAATGGGCTTCATCGATAGCAAAGAGCCCAGGGTTGAAGTCGCCCAGCTGATCGAGGAATCCTTCGAGGAGAAGCCTTTCCGGAGCGAGGTACAGGATCTTGATTTCGCCGTCGTGCAGCTTCGCCCAGACTCTTCGACGATCATCTGCCTCCATTGAAGAATTCAACGCTGCTGCGGATACGCCTGCTTGAACCAAAGCTGCAACTTGATCTTGCATCAGGGAGATCGTCGGCGTGACCACCACGGTGAGCCCCTGGCGAATCAATCCAGGAATCTGGTAGCAGATCGATTTGCCCCCACCGGTAGGCATCAATACGAGGGCGTCGCCACCACTGACGACCCGTTCGATGACCTTCTCTTGAGGACCTCGAAAAGATTCGTATCCGAAGACTTCCTGAAGGAGAATTCCGGCTGCATCGCGGATCGCTTGCGAAGGAGGTTCTTCCTCAGCACTCCCACCGGTTGGGATGTCCAAAATGGACTCGGACACTCTTGCTCCCCCCTACAGCCAAAGTCATGCAGCCAAAGTCATGCAGCCAAAGTCATGCAGCCAAAAATGCACGCCGCTCAATAGAGGCCTCCGGGATATCCGAGGATGGCGAGTTGATCAAGAGCACAAAAGGTCCACCATGATTTCAGGAAGCAGCGATCAACCCTTCGAGGTCATCAAATGGCTTTCTTGAAGGCAGCGCTGCCAAGATCCAGCCCCACTCGTGCCTTTGCCCACTGTTGCACTCCACCACAGCCAAACCTTCTCGATGCCATTCCCAAATCGCGTCCTGCCCCCACCTTCGGGCAATGGAGAGGGACGAATCGAGGCTGCAGCCAACCCGTGCAATCCCCACTTCTGTCCAATCTTCAGTATGAGAGGACCCTGTTCCCTCCCAAATTTCGGCTTTGCTGGCGGTGAGCTCCTCCAGCAATTGGGCATGCAGATGCCAATTTTCGTCTGCTGACAATTTTTTTGAGCCGGGATTCCATGCGCTGATCACATGAACCGGAGAATCCTGCGGATAAATTCCCTCACATTTTCCCAATTCTGCAGGGTGAACCGCCCACGCGTCGCCAGAGGGGCTAACGATTCTCAACCAGGTTTGACGCCAGGCAACAATAGGAAGGGAAGAAGCCATCATCTCTCTGATATCACCTCTCGGTACAAAAACAATCTCAACACTCTTCAATGGAATGTATCGCCACTCAAGAACTGCGGAAGGGTTGCTGCAGACACTCTGAACCCGTTACGATCTGATCGATAGCAGATCATGGGTTCAAGATTTCTCATGGTCCCACAGACAATTTCACACCGCAGGGATTTCCCCTCTGGAGGCCACTGATGTCCGAGAATTCTAAACCCTGGCAACAATCGATGCCTGAAGATCAATTTACCCGCATGCGCGACATTCTCGCCGCTCCCAGTCCCGTCGGCCTAGAAGCAGCGATGACGGAGGGTATTCTCGCACCGATGTGTGAATCTTTCATGCCGGAAGGTTGGAAGCTCCACCGCTTCAGAGGAAATGCCGGGGTCGTCCTCGATACTTGGCCCGATGCTCCTGAAGGTACTTTGACGGTGATGGCTATCGGTCACGCCGACAAGATTCGTATGCAGGTTCGAAGCATCGGTGACGATGGCAAAATTTGGATCAATAGTGATTCCTTCCTGCCGATGACCCTGATCGGTCATGAAGTCACCCTCTTCAGTGAAGACCCAAAAAACCCCGGTAGCTTTCGCAGCCTCTCTGGAGGAACCGTCGAAGCATTGGGAGCCATCCACTTTGCAGAGCCCGCAATGCGTGACGGGTCGAAAGGCATCAAAGCCAATCAACTTTATCTTGAGTTGCAATTGAGTGGTGACGATCGCAAGAAGCAGGTCGAATCCCTAGGGATTCGCTCCGGTGATCCGATTCTTCTCGATCGCCCCATCCGCAAAGGCTTTGGGCCTGATAGTTTCGTCGGTGCTTACCTCGATAACGGACTCGGTTGCTTTGTCGTCGAAGAAGCCGCGCGCCTCATCGCTGCGGGTGATCCGTTGCAAAATGTTCGCTACCTCGCAGCCTATGCGGCTTACGAAGAGATCGGCCGCTTTGGTAGCCGGGTACTCGCTGGTGAGATGAAGCCAGACGTCATCATCGGAGTCGACGTCAATCACGATTACGATGCCGCACCCGGAATCGGTGATCGTAGATACACCCCACTGAAGATGTCTTCGGGAATGACTTTGTCGGTGGGAGCCATTGCGACAGCCAGCCTGAACGCTGTAATCCAAGAATCCTGTAATGCTCAAGGAATCCCTTTCCAAGTCGATGTTTGCGGCAGGGACACGGGTACCGATGCGATGGCGGGTGTCTTGGCTTCCGTCGATGCAGCGGCAACCAGCATCGGCTTCCCGATTCGAAACATGCACACCATCTCGGAGAGTGCCCACACTGGAGACGTTTTGGCGGCGATTCATGCCCTTGAGGCGACCTTAAGGCAAATGGATTCACAAAAGATGTCCGCTGATCACTTCAGAAACTCTCACCCGAGACTGGACCAAGTGACCCAGGTTTCACACGGGGAATAAATCTCAGCGAAAGACGGGATCGCCGTTGACTTCATTAGTCTTCTTGATCGCCCTCCTCGGGGGAGCTGCCCCTGCAGATGATTCTTCTGCGGAGATTCGCCCTGCGGATCTTCTTGAAGGTCTCGATCATCCCGATCGCTGGCGCTGGATTCCCGATTCCCGGATGCCTGAGGGGAATCTTGTCAAAAGACTCCTCGTGACTTCTTTCGTTTCTCCCATCTTCTTCTTCGACAGTGATGTTGGAGCCGGAGGTGGTTTTGGGATCACCGACATCGATTTTCTTAATAAAAGGCGCAGTCAATTTGCAAATACCTGGATCACATACACCACTGAAGGTCAGCGAAGATTTTCTTTTTCATGGCGGAAGTGGTTAGCACATCGCGATTTTCCCGGCAGGGGAAGCCTGCAAGGTGATCGTGATTACTTTGGAGTCTCTGTCGATAGTACGCGGACACTGACTAGCCGCTTTTTTGGTCTCGGCGCAGACTCTTTATTGGATGACGAATCTTCTTACACTCGAGAAACTCAATCGATTTCACTCGGCTTGCAAAAGTCATTACCCAAAACCGGTGGGAATTGGATCTGGTCAGCCAATTTCTCTCTGCAAATGGATGACATCTCATCTGGAGCTGTCGGTGAGGCTTTCGATACCACCGTGGTTTATCCCGAACTGACATCGGAAGCGGACGATTTCGGTGCTCTTTGGATTATGGCCAGCATTCGACACGACACCCGCGATGCCCAGCATCTTCCCTACGAAGGACACTCGGTGGGCTTATCACTTCTCGGCTGCCCTGTCATCGACCAAGATAGCCCAGCCGGTGAGCTGAACGGGGGCATCATCACTAACTTGACTGGAACATGGGTCACCCCTGTGCCCCCCTTGTTTCACTCTGGTAGTGATCTCGCCAAAGAAAACCCACTTATCGATTCGGTCGCGACCTTCTTGAGCATCTCTGGTACCCGTGGGGAGGTTCCTTTCTGGGCCTATCCTGCCTTGGGCGGCAGTCAAACTCTGAGAGGCAGCATCGCCGGCCGTTGGCGCGACCGAAACGCCTGGACTGCTGGAGTCGAATGGCGTCCATGGATCTTTACGAAAGAGTTCCCCATCTATAAACAGATTCGCCTCGAGCGCGCAGGGGTCGCTATTTTCTTCGACGCGGGCTCTGTCTCGAACAGCTTCGATCAACTCTTCAACGAAGAGGTGCACTACAGCTACGGCATCGGCTTACGCTTTACCTTTGAACGCCAAGCACTCTTCAGGGCAGATTTAGGAAGATCAGATGAAGGAGAAGTCAATATGAGCATCCGCTACGGGCTGCCCTTCTGATCGAACCGAGCTGAGTACTGAAGAAATCAGTGCTGAAAAATTAGTACTGAAAAATTAGTACTGCGGAAATAAGTGACTACGCCACTCTAGCGGTGGTGATTGCCTCGATAACAAACTGGCGTAGTTATCATCACTGATCAACTCTGCACCAAATCGTTGCATATGAGGCGTTTGCTGCTGGCAATCGAGAACTCGATAGCCCAGGTTTTTCAAATGCTCGACGAGTGCAACGATACATAGCTTGCTCGCCCCTGATTCTATGTGAAACATACTCTCACCAGCGAATACCCCACCCACCGATAAACCGTAAGCTCCGCCTACTAAACGACCACGGTCATCCCAGGCTTCGATGGAGTGGGCAAACCCCAAAGCGTGTAACTGCACAAATAACTCTTCGATATCGCGGCAAATCCAAGTTTCGCGCCGTTCAGCACAGCCTTCAATCACCGCACGAAAAGCCACATCTGTCGTCAAACGAAAGGGCTTCTTCTTGCGCAACTTTTTGAGTGACGTAGGAATGTGAAACTCATCCAAGTGGATGACGGCACGCTCGTAGGGTCGAATCCAAAAAATTCTCCCGTCCCGGTGATCCGCCATCGGAAAACAGCGCTCACCATAGGCACGAAGGACCCTTGCCGGACTGACCGGAATGCCTTCTTCATCGCGAATCCTTCGAATCGGCTTCAAGGTTGCCTCTCGCTACTACCCGCTAAGTACAATCGGCGGACACATCTTTACTCAGAAAAAAAGATTATATCTCAAAATCAGTTTTCTTCATCCATGGAAGCTAGAGGGAACCGCCACTCGTAGACACTCCACCTGGACTGTAATCGATCGTCATCCACTGAAGACCATCAATGCCGAGGTTACGGATATCTCGCCTGATTTCGTCTAATCTCCAAGGTTGATCCATCTCAAAGTGGAGCCCCGGTATCGATGACCAGAAAATCGCGCTTGCTGCAACCCTGGGAATCCCATCTCCATATGCCTCCTCAGAATCAGAGGATTGTCGACTTGAACTTCCCTGCTGACGATTCGATGGTCGCCCTAACGCTCTCGGAATCCCCACCAGCCTTTGGGGGTCATTGGTTTGCCAGGTCAAAACCACTCTCTCCCCATGAAGTGATTGCAGCTCTTCTATTGAGAAACCTGTAGATTTTCCGTCATTTTTGATTTTTACCCGGGAAGGCATACCTGAAGACCAGCCATAACTAGTGACCTTGAATAGTTTTTCCCCGGCATACAAAAATTCATCAGCGGCTCCTTCGCCAGATCCATCACCTGTTTGCGACTGAGGTGATCTAGGAAAGCCTGTTGAATCTTTATCTTGCTCGCTCTTCCTTTGCCGCACTTCATATTCACCTCTTCGGGAATTGTAATCCCACTTTAAATAATCAAAATTTTTCTGAATGAAAACGTAGTCGGGGTGATCTAACCGCGTTGTCCTTAGTGCAAAAATTACTCGATTGGCTTCTGTTTCCACAATCAGATAAACCTGCTTGCCGGTGGCAAGCTCCTCACTCTTGAGCCGCTCAAGGATGACATCCGCTTCCATACCCTTGACGCCTTCACGATTCAAAAACAAAGTTGGCGGCAAATTCAGAACTCTTTGGGGTTCAAGACTCTCTATCGAAAAATCTATGAAATGGAATCTTTGACCGTGCATAAAATTACTCTGGTGAATGTCATGCTGAAACTCAGCAGCAAGGAGAGGCTTTCCCAAATGCACTAAACCTAAGGATCCTGTCTTTGCAGAGATTCCACCTTCAACGGGTTGATCTACTTTCGCCGCTATTAAAATCTTGTATGAACTACCCACAGGAGTATGTTGACTGCGCATGCAACTCGAGAGCACTAATGCGAGGACAGAGAAAGTCATGAGCACTATCCAGCGTTTCATAATGCCCCTCCTTTTGAAGAAGCCCCGTTCTTGGTAAAACCGATACGGCCCCAATTGATATTAAAACGAAAGCGCTCAAAGCTCCGCAGATCGGCCCTAAGATCATTGATCACTTCGGGGTCATCCATATCAATATGCAAGCCTGGAACAGAAGGCCAAAGGTATGCTCTCTCGCCTACCCAATTCCCTGATGAGTCTTTCCAGGTCGCGATCGTTTCTTTGCAAAACCATGTATCTGAATACATATGATCTGTAGAAATGCTGTCTTTGTCCTTCTTCGAGGTATCAATGCCGACATCTTTGGCTCTTTTGTAAAACCCTACCGAAGAAGTTCCTCTTACTCGAAACACCAAAGCTCCTCCATTGAGCGTTTGATTCGAATCTGAATTCCAAATCCGGATTTTCTTTGAGAAATCGTCAGGAGCTTCTAGCGGCTCCAAAAACTCAACCTGAGTACGCCTACCCTGCGACCCATAGGGAGTTGAGTATTGAATAAACAAGCCGGTGGGGTCGTCCCTTTGTGAAATCTTCAATTGGTGTGCAACTCTTCGGCCATCGCACTCTATCACCAAATAGATCCTTTTCCCTGATTGCAAGAACTCGCTACTCATACCGTTCAGGTATTCTTCCATGGACATACCCGTTGACCGATTCGTTTTCATTTCTGATTGAAGAAAAATTTGCGGCCCCAGACACAAAAAATGCTCTTCAAAATGCGGGAGCGAGATCTCCTTAAAATCGACCTCCTCGCTACCCACAAAATTAGCTTTTAATAATGGAGGACCTAAGTGAACAGTCCCAAGTTTTGCAGTAGATATCGTCGAGCCGCCATCAACTGGCTCTGGCGATTCATAAGTGACAAATATCTTCATCGATGGAGCTTCTACTTTGCATCCACTCATCAAAAGCACACTTGCCATCGCTGTAATCAGAAGAGCTGACGAACTACGACTCATCCTCATCGGCACTCCAAAGTCATTTGAAAGAGGCTCAATCATGGCGGGAGAGAGATTGTATCAGAAGACTACCTCGAGATTAGAAGCAATCTAAAGGACAAGAGCTCCCTTAGAGTGACCCCTGACTTCCAGGTTGGTTTCCCTTAAAAAACCCCTCAGTAGATTTATAAAACCCACTGTACTTAAGCCGCTTAAAGTCATTCCTGATCTGATGAAGTTCTTCAATAGATTCAATCTCAATGTGCAAGCCTGGTGACGAGGGCCATAGATATGCTTTCTCCCCAACCAGATTGCCGTCTTCAACCCAAGTTGCTATCACTGGTTTGCAGCTCCATATATCCGAATAAATTGGATGGGCTTGAACACCATCCTTCTCTCTTTGGACCCTCAAGTCACTTCGCTCCATCAGGCGAAGTGAATTTTCGATGGCGACTTGCACACGCCCTATTGGAAACAGAGGATCGCCTACATGGAGTAATTCATTCGGGCTTTTGTTCCAACTTTGAACTTCTGTTGCATCCTCGTCGGCCTGATCGAGTAATTCCCTGATCTCAAACTGATTGCTGTTGCGCATGCTTTGAGTCGGATAACCCTGAAAGGGGTATAAAAGAAAAACACCCTTAGAATCGTTGCTGTATCCGATTTTCAACTTGTGCACGATTTTCGCATCTTCTGTTTCAGCAACCAAATAAACTGATTTCCCCGGTTGCAGTTCATCACTTTCGAGCTGCTTCAGATACGCTTCTACCGACATCCCCTTCGATTCTTCAGACCTCATTGCAAACTGCAAAAACATCTGGGGGCTCAACAGTAAAAACGGCTTGTTCTCATCTTCTACAAATGTCACATCGCTGATGTAGATTCTCTCTTGGCCTACATATTCTGCATGCAAAAGGGGTGGGCCCAGATATACCGTTCCGATGGCCTCGGTACTGATTTTTTGGCCGCCTTCGACAAAACTCTCTACTTCAGCGGCAACATATAACGAAGCCGACTGTTGCTGCGGAGCACACCCAACAAGTGCAATTAAGATTGAGCAGAGCTGAGCCCATTTCGGCATGAAAATCTGAAAATGCTTCATGGCACCTCCGCGGACGATTTGAAAACAAGGGTACTGAATCAAGACTTTAAGCTGACAAAAGCATAGATGAGCGCAAGGCCAACACCGACAACGAAGCCGCCGAGGCCAGGAGAGCCCTTCTTCATCATGCTTAGAGAGATTCGAATCAATTTGTCAGTCCATATGACCCCGATCGCGCACTTGACACTCGTCACCCATGCAAGAAGGCTGAGGATTCCGACTAGATCCCACGCTGGATAAGGGTTCCCCATCACCGCTGCGACACCGATCGCCACCCAGCCCCCAAGGAAGACCCTCATTTTGGAAGTGTCATGGCTGACCCTCTCCAGCCATTGCAAAAACCGCTGCCTACGAAATAACAAAGGAATGCCTATCGCTATTTCCCATCCTGCCACAATCAAACAAAAATGCTCAGGGGCCATCTTCCTACTTTCAGTGACAAGACTCGCGAACGATGCGATGCTATCTCGTCATGGATGATAAATCGCCACCAACCAACGAGAAAGAACGGCTTTCCGGAGTCCTGGAAGGACTCGGGGCTTATCTTTGGTGGGGCATGGTCACGACCTTTTATTTCCGCTGGGTTCGTGAATCCACTCCCCTCGAATTGTTAGCTTGGCGGGTTCTCGCAGGTCTCCCAGTAATCTTGCTGATTTTATCTTTGCGTTCTGAGCTGACAAAACTGCGTGCAATTTTTAAATCGCCTCGAGCCATTGGGCTGTTGCTATGCTCAGCATTATTGATCATGGGTAATTGGCTGACCTTTATCTTCTCTGTGGTCGAGGCCAGAGTTTCTGAAGCGAGCCTCGGTTATTACATCAACCCACTCGTATCGGTGGCATTGGGGGCTCTCTTCCTCAAAGAAAAGTTACGACCATTACAGTGGCTTGCGGTTCTTGTAGCCGCAGGAGGGGTTGCCATTTTTACCGCGCTAGAGGGATCACTTCCGTGGATCAGTTTGGTTCTAGCATTTTCATTTGCCCTGTACGGTTTGATTCGCAAACAAGTACAAGCATCTGCCGAAGTGGGCCTAGCCGTCGAAATGGTACTCCTCTTTATTCCAATGCTGGCGTTACAGATTTATTTAACCCAGCAAGGAACTACCGTCTTTTTGAAATCAACGGAGATGACATTTGGTTTATTCATCGGTGGCTTTGTCACCGTTGTCCCTCTATGGCTCTTCGCTCGTGCAGCAAAGAAATTGCAGTTAACAACGATTGGCCTGATGCAATACCTCGCACCTACCACCCAATTGATGGTCGCCATCTTCTACATTGGAGAAGATCCTGGAACAAAGTGGATCCCTCTAGCCTTGATTCTGGTGGCCTTGGCAATTTACAGTGGTGATTCCATTCGCTTCCATCGCAATAGCTCGAATGGGAATCCCTAAGAGACCGAGTCCGAGCCATCGGCCCCACAGGAAATGGACATCATCTTGTCAGCATCCGAAAACACCCAAACTGCTCCTTCACCATTCGCGGAGAAAGTTCGCGATCACGTGCGCAAAACTGTAGTTGGGCAAGACATCGTCCTCGAACGCGGACTGATTTCACTACTGACTGGCGGGCACTTACTACTGGAAGGGGTTCCCGGAACAGCGAAAACTTTGCTGGTACAGTCACTAGCTCATTCTATTGAACTTCAATTCGGCAGAGTCCAGTTCACCATCGATCTGCTTCCCTCTGACATCGTCGGCTCTGAAATCCTCGACAAAGACAGTGGTGAATTCCGTACACATAAGGGGCCCATCTTCACCAATTTACTTCTCGCCGATGAGATCAACCGTGCTTCCCCTAAGGTACAATCCGCACTCCTCGAAGCGATGCAGGAACGAAAGGTCACCATCGGTGAAACCACGTATTCACTACCGAGCCCTTTCTTAGTGATCGCCACCCAGAACCCAGTCGAACAGGCGGGTACCTTTGAACTTCCTGAAGCACAGCTGGACCGCTTTCTGATGCGCCACCGCCTAACATACTTGGAGGCAGATGACGAATCAGAAGTACTGAAGCGAGCCCTAAACTTGAAACTGCGTCGATCTGAAGATGGCGGAGCGATGCCGATGTCTGCTTTCGATGCCATCGACAAGAGCGCACCGATGGGAGTGGCCGACCTGACCACCGCAATGGAAAAGGTTCTTGAGGTTCATGTCAGTGACGTCTTCGTGCGTCACTGTGTCGATCTGGTCAATAAAACAAGAAACCACCCTGACATCGAATTGGGCGGATCACCCCGTGCAGGAATCTCGTTGGTCACTGCTTCGAGAGCACGTGCTTTCCTCCACGGTCGGGATTACGTCGTTCCTGAAGACATCTTTGCCTTGGCAGAAGACATTTTGCTGCACCGTATTCGTCTATCTTATGAAGCGGTCGCCCGCGGGCGTCGCGACGAAGACGTCCTCGCTGAAATCCTGGACCAACTGGCCTGAGGGGAAGCTCGGAATGGGAACCGGAGTCTCCCTGCCTCCCCCGGAGGCGTTGGGCCACCACGAATTCGAGATGGTCGTTCGCAAACTCGCCAACGATCTGGCCCACGGTGCCGACGAAAGCATCTTTGTCGGTAGTGGTTTGGAATACGCCCAGTCGCGCCCGTATGAACCTGGGGATCCGATCGCCTCGATGGATTGGAAGATCAGCGCTCGTACCGGCACTCCCTTCGTCAAGGAATACGACACCTTAAAGAGGGTTCCGGTTCAGATCGTCGTCGATACTTCAGGATCGATGGTGACGACCTCCGGCCCTCTCTCGAAATACTCCCAAGCGACCTGGATTGCGGCGGCTATCGGATTGGTCGCTCAGAGAAGGATGAGCCCGACCCGCCTCATCGGCGGAGGCACAAGACAGTTACCATCGCAAACGAGCCTCTCCCGTGGAGCACTGCAACAAGCGATCGAAGCTCTTCGGCAGCCAAACATCGATGAGAAAACCTGCCTCGGAGAGGCCCTCGATTGGGTCAGGGCTACCACCTTGCAACGCTCTGTCGTGTTTATCCTCTCCGACCTCCACGATCCAGATGCGATCGATGCCTGCCGCCGCCTTTCACAGGGTCACGATGTCGCAGTCATCGAGTTTCAAGATCCTGCTGAAGGTGGTTTGCCTCGCGGCGGTTACTACCGTGGGACCGAGGCGGAGACTGGGCAATCATTCCTTGGCAGCTCTCGAACCCAATGGGGTATCGATCCAGAAAAGGGCCGCAGGGGAGAGTTGGCTGAGGGCGGCATCGATCATCTACTGCTGAAAACAGATCAGGATTTCATCTCACCGGTGCGGCGTTTTCTCAGTGACAGGGGACAAGGATGATCTTGAATCTTTTGAGGACTCTCTCTCTTGTCATTGGTTTCTTGCCGCTCTACTTGGCGACACAGCTGCCGGCACAGGAAACTATTTCGAATGAGGCTTTGTCGAATAGCAGTGTCGGCATTGAAGGACACTTTCATTTCAAATGGCAAGGTGAAGCCTTGGAAGTCGCGCCGATTCCGGAAGACTCTCCTGTTCTCGTGCGCATCGCCAACGTCACTATGGAAACTTTGGATAGTAATCAGGCCAACTATGACATTCGCTGGCTAGCGCTGCTTCCCGGTGATCACGATCTCTCCATCTTTTTTCGCTATGGAGAAAATCGTCCTGCGGAACTGCCGCCGATGATCGTCCATGCCGATTCATTACTCGGCTCGGATCACGAAGGGAATCTCGCGAATCTACCGGGAACCCTCTCTCCCGTGATCGATTTTCCAGCATGGGTTCTTTGGGCTGTCGTTGGATTTTGGTTAGTTCTGCCATTGATCATTCTTGGAGTTCTTCGCTGGATGCGGCCACCACCTCCTGAACCAGTGGTCGAAGTCGTGCTCACCATCGCTGATAAATTAAGACCATTTGTTGATCAGGCTTTGGCGGGAGAACTCGATTCTGAAGGCAAAGCAGCTCTGGAAAGATTACTCCTCGCTTTTTGGCGCGACGATCTAAACCTGGGTTCCTTTCGTCACGCGGAAGCTTTGCAAGCGATGCGCAAGCATGAAGTCGCTGGCGAGTTGATCGTCACCATCGAACGCTGGCTCCACTCTGGCAAAGAAACCGATGCCAATACTGAACAGGTTGAAAAACTGCTGCAACCTTACAAGAGCATGGCGGCTGAAAAGGTGGTGCCAGAGTGAGTTTCATGCACCCATGGGTGCTGGTCTTCTGGCTAGTACCTGTATTCTTGCTGCTCTGGGAAGCCTTCCGCGAAGGTCCGCGAATCGCTGTTCCTGTCGATCATCGGGAGCATTCGAAACGCTTCTTTCTCGGCAAGTTTCTGTGGTTCAGTTCAGCCTTACCGCACCTATTGCTCTTTATTGGCATCGCGGTGATGGCTGGCCCCCAGTTCATGGGCGAGCCAGAAAAGAAGCGCGAAATCTCCAACATCGAAATCTGCCTCGATGTGTCTGGCTCAATGGGCGTCGATATGTCCGACGGAAAACTGCGCAGCGATGCTGCGGTAGAAAGTATTCAGTACTTCTGCAAAATGCGCGAAGGAGATGCGTGCGGCTTGACGATCTTTGGTGGAGAAACTATTCGCTGGACTCCCCTCACCCGCGATCTCTCGGCAATCTCTTTAGCTGCCCCATTTATCGACCCACGCAGACTTCCCCCCCACATGGGATCTACTCGAATCGGCTTGGCTCTCGAATCGTGCCTTGCCACGCTCTCGCAGGTAGAAGAAGGAGACCGACTCATCGTTCTCGTTTCCGATGGATTCTCTTCTGATCTAGGCGGTGGAGCTGCACGACAAATCGGGCAAGAGCTCTCTGAATACAACGTGGCTCTGTATGCGATCTTCATTGGTGATGGGGCAGCACCCAGTCAACTCTATGAAGTGGTGTCGCAAACGCAGGGTGAAGTCTTTGCCGTTTCTGATACTGCAGGACTGGAGAGAGTCTTTGCCCACATCGATGAAATGAAGCCCGCAAAACTGAAACCTGCCGGCGCACGACCCATCGAGGACTTCTCTCCCTTTGCCTGGAGTGGTCTCGGACTACTTGGGCTCCACCTGGTTCTCTTCCTGCGTTGGAGGATCACGCCATGGTAGAAGTCGATCCGATTGAAGCGCTGATCCATCAGGCTGTCATCGTTGGCCTGTTGTGCGCGTTGGTGGCAGGCCTTGGCGAGTGGCTTCATCGGCGGCGCATCCGCGAAACGCAAAGCCTCACCTTTGGGCCCGAGGGCCCCCGGAGCTGGACCGCTTTAGTCCCCTTTCTGCGAACTATTGCGGCTTTGATGCTGGGATTCTCACTCTGGGTGCTGGCTCACCTCGAATCGAAACCACCCGAAATCGATCCGACGCAGGAACCTTCCCAACATCTGCTGATCGCCCTCGACGTCTCACCCAGCATGTATCTGGAAGATTCGGGGCCGGAGAGAAACATTCGTCGTGGTACCCGTGCCTCGGAAGTTCTCGAAGCGGTATTCCAGCGCCTCGACATGTCTCGTACGCGGGTATCCGTGGTCGCTTTCTACACCGATGCATTCCCTGTGGTCCTCGAGTCTTTTGACATCAATGTCGTCAACAATGTTCTCAATGGACTGCCGATGGAGTTTGCTTTTGAAGCGGGAAGTACCCAGCTCCAACAAGGGGTAGAAAAGGCCCTGGATTTTGCCAAGGCTTGGCCAAAGGGTAGTACGACTCTAATCGTCGTTTCCGATGGAGACACCGTCGGTGGATCATTACCAGCGAGGCTCCCCCTGTCTATTTCGGATGTACTCGTTCTCGGTGTCGGAGATCCCCATAAAGGATCCACCGTTGCAGGTCGTACTTCTCGTCAAAACATTCAAGCCTTACAGCGATTGGCAGTTCGACTCGGAGGCCTCTACCACGATGCCAACACCAAACATCTTCCAACTGAAGTTGTCCGCAACTTGGCGATGGCGGTTCCCAGTGTCGAAGATCAGACGTTATTGAGAGATCTCTGTGTTACCGGAGCGGGAATCGGTACCAGTATTCTTGCCCTGCTTCCTCTATTACTCGCTCAATTCGGCCACAGGAGCCAACGCAGAGAATCACCAGCCCTCACACGTTAGACCGCTAAGAAACGTCGATTCCCGAGGCGATCACTGCTATCATGAATCATGAAGCCGTGGACCTTCGGAAGGACACGTTATGAATCGAAGAAAAACTCTTTGGACACTGTGGGCCGTGATTCCAGTGCTCGTCGCGATCTGGTGGTTCGGACCTGGGCAGGATCTACAAGCCCGCACCCGTCTCTCTTCCACCGTTGAAGAAGCGCGAATCTGCGCTGAAGCAGAGGAGTGGAAGAAAGCAGTCGAGCTCTACCAACAAGCACTCGCCGATGTTCCCGATGACGATCAGGAAGCGATTCTTTGGTTGCGTCTACAAACCAGTCACGCCGACTTTATGAGTGGCAATACTTGGGCTGGCATCACGGCGATGGAAGAAGTCATGAATGAAGCGGCGAAGGATCAACCGAATCTCGCCGACGATGCCCGCGCTAAAATCGCGGCTGCCCAGTACTTTGCAACTTGGAAGCTTCGCCTCGAAGGAGCCAAGCCGGAGATCTGGAAGCCAGAAGCAGAAAAGGCGCGCCAGCACTTCCGACTCCTCGCTGAAGAAGCGGAAAAGAAGAACCTCGCCAATGCCGCTGACCTCAAAAAGAATGTCGAATCAGTCATCTGGCTCGAGCGTATGGATCTGGCAGAATTGAAAGCATTGCCTCTGCCAGGGGGTTGCTGACAGGGTTCAGGGCTCCTCGGTTCGAAGGGCAAAAACGGTAAACCCAATATCAGCGACAGTCGTAGCAAAGCCAACAACGTCGGTGCTTCCAGAGCACGTGCCACCGGTGGTGGTTCCTGATCATTGAGCGCAATATTTTGAATCAAGACAGACCCCTTCAACCTTGTGGTTGAAGGGGTCTTTTGTTGCATCCCTAACGATCGTCGGCGATGCTGTAGAATCTCTTCGCGATCATAGAATCGTAACTTCTGTTGAAGGTAAAGAGCCCACAACACCCTGCAGAAAGAACTCCCATGTTGGCAAACCTGCGTTCTTCCATCTGTACCGCGACATTGACTCTCCTTTTGATCCTTATCTCCGCAGATCTCCTTGCCCAATGTGGTGGAGCAATCCGTCTGCAACCGGCTCAACCCGTGCGTGGTGTGATCGGCCCTATTACCGTCGGGTCAGGCGTCGTTGTTCCACCTAATCTCATCATTGGCGAAGATGGGGATCCAGTGATGATGATTCCTGAAGGAACAGATGGTGTGGTCATCGCGCCAACAACAGAAGAAGCCAATTCAGATGAAGCGAGCTCTTTGAAAGACGCCATCGCTCAATTGAATCTTCCCCGAAAAACGGTCGACCAGGTAATTCAAGCCAAACAAAATTTGATCCTTGACCCCCAAGCCTCGCCATCTGAAGACGCCGATGTTGCTGAAAAAATCACTTACCTCACGAAGCTCATCACCGCATCAGATTGGCAAGGCGCAGCCGAGTTGATCGCCAAAGAAGAAGACTGTGAATCCTGCTTCGATCAAGTGATCCAAAAGCTTGCAAGAATCGATGAGTCGGTAACCCCCAGCGATATATTGATGTTGCTATCCCTGAGATCTCAAACTCCGGACAGAGAGACTCTATCCAGTCTGGGACAGCTGTTGAGAAAGTCGCAGACCCGAGGCAACACCTCCCATTTAGTCCGAAGGCTCTCTGAAGGTATGCCTTTTGTCGGTGGCGATGACCCCATCGCAAGAGGTCTTGCTTGCGACATGCTGATCGAAGCGGGATTACACAAGGAAACTCTTGGCTTCATGGACCCACTTCCCGAAACTGGCGATGCCCCAGCGGAGCTGAAAATTCGTCATGCGGTCTACCACGTCGCTGTGGCGAAAGATCCTGAAACCTCAGAGCTGAATCGACGCAACTCTTTGATTCTTGCCGCCGAGTTGATGCTAGGCCTGTTTCCAGATTCAGAGGTCGAATCTAAACAACGAAGCCGGGCACTGACCGGCTTTGCCGAACTCCTCCCCATGATGCCGGAAGAATGGAAGCAACTCTGGCTTACCAGTGCATTTAATGGTGATCAAAATCCAGGCCGTTTGCTGGTTTTAGAATTGCTTCACAAGCATGCCCAACTGGCAAAACAAAGAAACGTTTCTCCCGCTGACTTGAAGAAGGTACTCACTTCTCTTCATGAACTGACCACTGCATTGATGGCTGCTGAAAACGGTACAGGCACTCGTGAAGAACTGGTGGACGACATCTCGCGAGTGTTTGTCACGGAATTTGGTCGTACCCTCAACAAAAGCGGTCGCAGAAACGCCTGGATTAACATCGCTGATCTTTCAAGAATCTGCCCCACTGCCAGTTGGCTCACTGAAGTTTCTCCAGAGATACGCCAACCACTGGCGGAAAAATCGATCCGAGTGCTGTCCACTCAGGATAACCCCAAAAATGCATTAGCTTTCGTCACCTTCAGCTGCACTGACGAATCGATGGATGCCGATACCTTGTCGGCAGCATTGATTAAATCCTGGTCCCAAAATCTCGACCCCAACCGCCCCGATGAAAACTTCTTTGAAAGAAGAACTGTGACTTCGTCGGGAGTCTTTTACTACCCAGGAATGAGGGGCGGACAACCCAGCGCACCTCTCACTCGCTCTAAGCAGCGAAGAAGCCTACGGCAACTCGCGGAAGTTCTCGTCGAGTTCAAAAACTTAGGCCTTAAAGATCTCGATTGGCCTGGGCTCGTCAGCGCATTCACTATGAGTCACAGTCGAGCAGAGGTTTACAGGGTGGAAGACATCGAAAAGATCTTTGGCCCTGTGGCGAACCTAGATCCGGAGATCTCCATCGAAATCTCTCGCAGTTTGTGGAAGCGGCTACAAAGGAACTGGCGTGATCCCAACGTCCAAAAATCGACGGGAACCCGCAGAACCACGAAAGAGATTCAACAAGAAGTGGAACGTGGTTACGCCCTTGGTCAAACCCTTCTTGAATCCGCCTTCAGTAAAGATCCTTCTTCCTGGCAAGCCCGAGTCATCAGTGCCAATCTCTATTTTGATTTGGCGGAGTACTGGCGAGAGCTGGATCCGGATTTGGAAAGGTACATCCCACAACGGGAAGCGGCGTTCGCCAACTACCGTGAAGCTAGCAACCTTTACATGACGCAGATGCTAGCCGGGGAACAACCCGTGAATCTCGAACTTTACCTTCAGTGGTTCACCACCGCACTCGGCGCTAGTGAGTTAAGTTTCCTGACCGTCACCACACGTCCTGAGAATGACCAGGTGCTGAGAATTCTGGAAATCTTCAATGGAGTCGACGAACTAAAGAAGTCTGCCCACCTCGAACAGTTCTCAGCAGGTGTGGAATCGGCGATTGGTAACGTCCCCGCAGATCTCCGCTCTCGATTTGTCCGCCACGCCATGCGCATCATTCAAGATCACCCTGCAGGCATGGGCACACGTAGACTGGCGATGCTTTACGAAGACTTAGAAGCAGAGGTCGAATTCCACTGCAAAGTCGACGGCAGCACTGATGTTGGTACTGACCCCTTCGGGCTTCACTTGTCGCTACGATACACCGACGCTTTAGAGAGAGAATCCAAAGGGTTCGACATCTATTTGCACAATCAGGTCTACACTCCCCTGGCTCAGCAACCGATGGATTACAAAGACGATCTTGAGAGCCGTATCCGAGAATCCTTCTCTGAGCATTTCGAAATCATTGCCATTCAGTTTAATGATCCCGATTTCAAACCTTACTCATTCAATCGCCCAGGTTGGATGGAGAAGTCTTATGCATACGTCATCATGAAAGCAAAAGACGCCTCCGTGGATCTGATCCCAGAGGTTCGAATCGATCTGGATTTTGAAGACGGCACTAATGGTTCTGTTCGTATCCCCGTCTTAACTCCTGTCATTCCCATCGTCGCCTCATCTCAAAGCGTTCCCCGTCCAACCCATGGCACAGGTAAAGTTGAACTCACATTGGATGATCGCGAACTTGAAAATGGGATTCTTGAGATGGAAATTTTGGCAGATGGCCTGGGAGTACTTCCACCGTTAGATCAGCTCGTCCCTGATTGGAAAACAACCTTTGCTGATTCAGGGTTTCAACTTGCAGATGTGGATGGATTCCTCGACAACGGCCTGAATATTACCGAGATGCATGAGGACCTCCTCAGTTCGAGTCCTGTCTCTACGCCCGTCGTTGCAAAAACAGAACGATCCTGGACCCTCAGATTTGATCGCAATCGTGCTGTCGAAGCTCCAATTCAATTTGAATTCCCGGAAGTGGCTTCTGGTTCAGAGCGCGTATGCAAGAGGTACACCGACTTTGACATCGTCACGCTTGATGCTCCCACCGCCGAACTGGCGATTGGAAGTAGGCAAGGATTGAAACTGTGGCAAATCTTTGCAGGAATCGCCGCGCTTTTCGTTGGGCTTCTCTTTTTCAGATCTCCACGCGAAAAAGAAGAGCAAGTTGATCCTTGGCAAATTCCGACCACTTTGAGTGGGCTCAGCTTGCTGCAGTATTTGCGAAAGGTAGAGACTTCTCACCACTTTGCAGATCCTGATCTGCTCGAAAAGCTTCGTACTGAGATACAGTCTGTGGAGGCAAACTTCTTTGCTAAGAAAGCCACCGCTGATACCGATCAAACGGAGCTAAAGAAGATCGCAGATCATTGGCGAAGAGTGGTTAGTGAATAGAAACCGTGATCGACACAATAAATATTTGTTAAGTCCACCATCGTCCATATTGACTAACCTGTCTAACCTGATGTTCACTCCACGTTAAATCCGTGGTAACTCATTTCGTCGCCATGTCTCCAAATGGTTTCTTATCTACAATCTGAATCTCAATGAGCGTCAAATTCGTTGACCAATCGGTCATTTCAGCATAATTATAATTACCACAAGCTCCCGTTTTCCGAACATTTAAGTATTTCCTTCTTTGAATCCTAAATTGTCGAATAGTAACGATATAACATTCTCAGTAAGTAAAGTTTGCACACCCCCCTCAGATCGGTATTCTTGGTCCTGTTGACAGTCTCCCTAACAAGTCTGTCACATTGTATTGAGGCTAGCTCGTGAGCTGACTGAGGTCTTCTCGCCCCTTCTTCTTTGGGAGTCTAGGCGAGAGCAGGTCGAGGCTGGTTCATTCAGTTGGCTTGTTCAATTGGTTTAAAGTTTGTGTGTCTATTTCAACTTCAGGTCAACAGTGATGTTTAGCCTGAGAATTATTGCGAGAGGAATTTTTCCCATGCGTTCGTTTACTCTTTTTATGGCGCTTTTGCTTGCCATTTTCATGACTGCACCCGTAACGGCCCAAACTGCTGAGATTAAGCACCCTGGACCGGACGGAATGTGGGGTACTGCGGATGATAGAAATGGTGTCGATAATCCGTATGTCACTGTCATGATCGATACCGCCCTTCGATTCTTCAACACTGAGGGACCGGCCTGGGACATTGATCTAGATGCCTGGACTTGCTCCGCTGTCGGTAAGATCGTCACGATTCCGATTACAATCGATGGCGCTCCATACGAGTTTGAAGCAACTGAAATGATTGAGTTAGGCCTGGATGGCGAGCTCACTCACGCTGCTATTTCAACAGCACAGTTTGATCGTATGGCTGACATCAACGCGATGCCCGGTTCTCCTTACCTCAACTTGGGTGGAACAACTGAGCTTGCTTTGGTGCCTGGTAGTTCGTCCGGTGGACCGCTCCGCTCTGGTGCGACCCGCTCCCTCTTCTCAACTCAAGAAGCATTCCTTACAACTGGCTTTCCAGGTGTAACTAGCCGCAGTCACCGTGACGTTGCAAACACCGTCGAGAAGATCGCTGCCAACCACTTTACGCTGCTTGAAAAAGCCTTGGATCTTCCTGGTGTTGAGGCTGTTCTTCCTGCCGATTTCCGTCCTCGT
>NHDG01000060.1 GCA_002167285.1 Planctomycetia bacterium TMED53 | reverse complement strand
CCTTGACTATTCGTCCAAGAGAGAGAGACGAGGTTGCCAGCTGAAGAGCAAGACAAGTTCACCGGTGCAACCGGGAGAACAGTACCACTACACAATATTGCGGAAGAGCTGACCGATTGCAGAACTGCTGTGACTGCCCACTCATGATTTCCCGCACCAGGAGTGTCCTGGAAGGACACCGCCGACCCTGGAAGTGTTGCAATCACAATTCCGTTGCGCGAGATCTGAACGTTGTCATAAGTCTGCGAACTTGTCCAAGCGAGATTGGCGGTATCCCCATTGATGGAACAGGAGAGATTCGCGACCGCTGAAGGAGGAATAAAGAGCCCACAGGAGGCGGAAGGGCTATCGACTCCTCCAATGATCCCTCTCACAAAGTATGATTGCGCTCCTGGCCCCGGATCCACGTCCGTGATTGAAGTGGCCCCCCCTGGCAATGTGGCGATGACAGCTGAATTTCTGAGGATCTCAATGCTGTCATAGGTCGAGGGATTTGCCCATGAAAGCAATACATCTGCTCCTGCAGCTGAACAGGATAAACCTTGTGGAGCCGCAGGAGAAATTCCTATGGTGCAAGCCGCCGGAATCGATACCTCACTACCGATGACTGAGGAGACCTCGATGGTGTGTGACCCCACAGTAAGTGGGCCCAAACTGGCGGAAGTCGAATCCCCTGCCAAGATCTGCGGCGTACCTCCATCGACGACGATTTGCACAGAATCCCACGCACCTGTCACTGTCCAGCTGACAGCCACTGAAGTTCCATTCACGGTACATAAGAGGTCGGTGGGAGCAGTCAATACACCTCCCATACAAGCCAGTAGAGCATCCACTAACTGCTGGCGAGTACTTACTCCATCGATAAGTCCGCCATTTTCGTAGGATACGCCAAGCGTCAATTGACCGCCGTTATCCCTGAAGACGGCGACGTCGTAAGCGGGAGTCAAATTTGATTGCACCACACTCGCCCCAGGATCGGCAGCGAGTCTGTCCACCCAAGTATTTTCGCCGGTGTAGGTTAAAGATAATCCTGAAAGATCACACCCTGTCGCTAACGCTCCTGTGACCTCACCAAGGTTGTCGGTGGTACTTCCATCGGAGAGACCCGTAATAGCAAACTCAGCATGAATCGGTCTCTGAGGATCGAAGAACCAAGTATCCCCACCCTCCATGTAGAGCGCTTTTCCGCCGATGCCATTGGTCAAATAAGTCACCAATGCAGCAGATTCCTCAGTCGTAATCTGATGATTATTGGGGAACATTCCCAGCATTACCCAGATTCGATCAAAAACATCGAGATCACTGAATGCCTGCAAATTAGATGTCAGGATGGCACTTCTACCGGCTTGGACTAGATTCGTTCCAAAGATGTTTCCCGAGTCTACGGTACCTGTACCAGGTGACCAAATCAGGTCTCGAGCGTCACCGATTAAAAACAGTGAACATTGACGAGCAAGACTTGGAGTCGCCCCAACGAAACCCTGAATCTCCCAAGAATGCTGACCAGCAGGGACATTCAAGTCGAGGAACCCGGTGGCGTCACCAGCAAGGGTTGATAACAAGGTGCCATCACGACGTATCGTCAATGAGTCGTATACTTCCCCAGGAGTCCAGCTGATCTGAACTCCGACTGCTGTTTCAGTGCAGGTCAGGTTCACGGGAGCAGCAGGTCCCCCCATCAATGCAAGCATGTTGGCCAGATTGACTCTTCCATGCCCAAAGTTGTTATCGAATCCTGCGGGGTCCTGTGCAGCTGGACCTACTTGGTCATCGGCTCCTGATTGCAGGATGTCTTGCGCCTGGGCTGCGGTGAGTCCGGGATCCTGCGAAAGGATGACTGCCAAAGCTCCGGCAACGACAGGTGTTGCTGAAGATGTTCCATTGAATCCAGAAACGTAATCACCAGCCACCATGCCACCTGGACCTGCGATGTCGGTCGTCGCCATCAAAACACCTGGTGCAACAACAGTTTGCTGAGGCCCAGTGTTTGACCCCCAGAAATTTTCGCCGTCACATGAGCTGATCGATTTTATCTCATCGCAAGGACTCGTCGCTCCCACTGCAATCGTTTGTGAATATGCCGCAGGGAAGGAGACTCCCGCACTTTCATTTCCACTGGCGAAAACCAAAATACTACCGAGCCCTCCACGTCCAGTTTGCAGTGCGTAATCCACCGTATTGGATTCAGCTGTACTAGGAGCACCTCCACCCCATGAGTTCGAGAGCACATCCGCGCCGTTATCAGTCGCCCATGTAATGGCGTCGATGATCCAATCATTTTGAGTCCAGTGGTTTCCAAACCCCATACGAACCGGCTGGATTTGTGCATTCCAGGAAACCCCGGATACTCCTATGCCATTGTTCCCGCGTGCCGCCGCCAAACCTGCACACCCGGTACCGTGAGAATCATTGGTATCGCAATTTCCAGGGATTCCTCCAGGGGCTGCCTGAATCGAAACTGAATCATGACCGGTAACGATATTGGGAGCCAAATCCTCGTGCCCAACATCCACTCCCTCATCGAGGATAGCGATGATCACGTCGGCACCGCCGGTCTGAATACTCCATGCTGCTTCAGCGGAAATATCGACACCTAAAGTACCTTGCTGCCCAGTGTTATTGAGGTGCCATTGCGAAGTATATCCTGGGTCATTAGGAGCAATCAGCTCCCCTAATCGCATAATGAAATTAGGGCTGGCTGACTCGACTCCAGGAAAATCAACTAAATCAGCGATCACCAATTCGAAGTCCACTGGCTGAGGATTCTTAACCACAAATAAGGGCCTCACTGATGGAAACTCACGAACGATTTCTGCCCCAAAGGACTCAACAAATCGTTGATAGACTGCGGGCTCATAGCTGCTAAGGGTGACAAGAATCTCAGGGCGTGGAATATGTAGCCGATCATTGTAGTACAAGACTGGTGCAACCCAGCCGGCGACAGATGAGTTCCAACGCTGAAGAACCGACACCGATTCACCATGGCGAACTTGTGCAAGATAAAGGTGATTATAAGGAAGCTCTTTAATACTGCGGCCAGGGATTCCGCCATCCACGAGATCGAGAATCTCGTGAATCACCGATTCTCCATCTTCAGCCTCAGGTAAATAAACGGCGATCCACTCCTGATCGACCTCGAGCTTGATCTTGTTCTCACCATATGAGTACGACATCACTTGGGGGGAGGTATCTTGTGCGCACAATTGGTGCTGGCATGGTAAGGCCAAAATAATGCCTACCAGAATCAGTAGATTCGATACCTTTAAATTGGTCATGAATTCTCCACCTGTTTACTTCCCAGTTCGTCATCGAAATCCGTGAAATATAGCTAGGATTTCGGTCCTCTATTTTGGTTAAACCTCCACAGATGACACCTTTTTAAATAGTTTGAGGCAGGATAGCTCACTTCCAATAGCAACCAAGGAAGTCAACGCAAAAGCCCCAATCACCAATTTTACTCACCTATCTCTCTCTGTACACAGCCGATATCTTCGGGTTCCAATGCTGAAGTTGTCTTTCCTGTCAATCCTGTCATCTGTGACACAAAATTGTGGCTTCACTGTCCCTATACACCGCTGAATCTGCTAACAAGGTATGCAGCCCAACCGCGTCAAGAAGTTCGTACCCGCTTCCAGACTCAGTTTCACCTCGTATCGTGGCTCAAAGATCATGGAAAGAGCAACCATGCCCTCAATCTGGTTCAAAAAAATCGCCTCAGAATTCCGATTCCAAGGGTTTTGTTTTCGCCAACCCTTTCGCTCTAAAACAGCACATATCAGTCTTGCTGCCATATTTGTGGCTTTGCTCTTGCAAGGATGCGGTGGTGGCGGCACCCCTGGCTCCCCAGCACCTGTCATCGATTTTTCAAAGTACCGAATAGGAACCGCACCAGATCCTTTAGAAGTCGCGCCCATCTTTTCAGATCGCTTTACGGACGATCCAACAGCCAACCCTACTGATTTTGATTATCGAGAAGTCGACAGCCCCAGCATGATCGATGATCCCGGAAGAAACTCTGAAACAGCACCTAATTCAGGAATATGTAACAGTCTTTTGTGTGACCGCTACATGCTGTTTTATGAAGCCACTGACAATCTCGGTGTCAACTCCATCGGATTGATTACTTCTTCGGAGTACGACTTCGATATCATTCTTCAAGATCGAACACGCTTATTGCAGGCCTCCGACCTTCCTGATTTGGATTTTGGAGGAAATATTGAAAGCGCTCTCAACGCCACAGATCCAACGGTAGTCCTCGACAAAAGCAACCCTTACGGCACCGCCGGCAGGTACCGGATGTGGCTTGAAGGAACATATGGAGCGGGAGGAACACTCAGTGCGATTTTGACCTGTGAATCAGCGGATGGACTGACTTGGTCCGCTCCCCAACTTTGCACTGGATTAGATTTGGGACCTGAGTTTGGCAATGTGTCACGCATTGTCGATCCCGACGTAGTTTTGGTGGAAGACCCAGCAGAACAGTATCGAATGATTTTTGAAGTCATCAGGAACGATGGTTCAGCAGTCCTCGGGATGGCCTCCTCCCTCGACGGGATCGATTGGACTGTCACCGATGGAGTTTTCACTGAGGATTCCGCTGGCCCAGTATTCAGTGGAGGCCCTGGTGCATTTGATGATGGTGCAATTCGCTCACCCAGTTTAGGGATAGAGCGAGATGAGATCACTGATGAAATTTTGGAGTGGCATCTGTTTTATGAGGGACAACCTATCAATTTCCAAATCGATAACGACTCCTTCATAGGTTATTCCAACAGCACTGATGGATTCTCATGGAGTGGTTACGCGATTCCCGTCATCTCCCCGACGAGTGACCTCACTCAAGTCGAAGCTTTTGATTCTGACGATGTGAAACATCCCGACATTTTCATGCGAGTTCCGGATACATTTGATCCGGCCAATAACCCGGAGCCTGATTTCTCCAAATTCGTCCTCTACTACAGCGGAGATCCCGAATTTTCCGGTTCTGGTTCAGTCTCTGCTGAAGTCAACAGAATCGGCCTCGCGACGGCGGAATGAGGCTCGGGACGGACTCAGAAAGATGTTGTAAACTTACATGAGATAGAGACTTCCCTCTTTTTCGGGAGAGTAGTTTGAACGTCAAAGGCCCATCCCACCTTGCTGACTGCTGCACCGGTATTACCGGTATGGTCACCGGTGTGAACAAAGTTCATGAAGTGAGTTCTAATGGGGAGTCAAACTTACTAGCCCAAATCGACTTCATTCAACTCCTTTGCATTTGTGCGCTTCTTTTTATTGGTGGCTGTGATCCGGTCTCGAAACCACAAATGTCGCCACTTCCGCCAGTTGAAAAAGTTCAAACAACTGACACCTCCACTCTCCCACCTCATACATTCGAACTACCCATGACTCCACCCAGGATTCCACCCAATGAGTCCTCCTTTGATCCGCCCGATCAGGATCTATCTCCACCTCGATTCATGGGCTTAAAACAACTCATTGCAGGTGATCGTGAATTGTATCTCACGTGGTCGATGGCAGTAGATGACTACTCTCCATCAGATCAGATTCGCTATCACATTTTCCTAGCGAATCGTTCTGGTAAACAAGATTTCAATGCACCCCCTCTACTCATCACCGAACCGGGGGTCACTTCATGCCGTTTAACCGGTTTGGAAAATGGCACTTCTTGTCATGTCGTCGTTCGAGCTAGTGATCCCTCGGGAAAGTCCGACGACAACGAGCTTGAATGGTCAGCGGTACCCAATCCGGTTCTGTTTGTTGATAGCTCGGTAGAATCTTCAGGTTCAGGAACACACCCTCAGTCCGCAATAAAAACCATCGATGAAGCAATCGGTGCAGCCATTGGCCTACCTGGCGTAAACATCTTTGTTGCCGCTGGAACGTATCCGGAACAATTTCTCCTCTTCGATGGCATGAGTCTCTATGGTGGCTTCGCAAGCGGATTTAGCAGCCTCTCTCTGCCTAAGATCAATAAAACCATCGTAAAGGGCGCTAAAAACAAAGACTCGATCATCATCCCTCCGGGAAAAAGCCTCGTGGTGATCGATGGATTTCTCTTTCCTGGTGAGGGAATCGCTCGCAGGGCAATCGTCGCAGACGATTGTGTGCTTAGGATATCCCATTGCTTGATCGAAGGTTTTGTCGACAAAGGGGTACAAATCGAAACGGATGTCGACGACGGGGGCGAAGCCTCCGGGGCTATTCTGTATTGCGACATCGAAAAGAATCAGGGGGACGGTTTACGAATAGAGGGATTCGTTGATCTCTCCATCCGCGAAAGCCGATTTCGAGCGAACGAGCAGAGTGGTATCTCTGCACCCTCTCTTCAACCGGTGCATGGTGAAAAAACTCGCCTCGATCTACATAGAGTTGAGATCTCTAATAATGGTGATATCGGATTTCACCTTCGCATTGCTAAACCAGTTGGAGATGATCCCAAAGACACCCCTCGTGTTCGCATCAGCCTCCTTGGCGTCGATTGCTTTAAAAACGAAGACCATGGTCTAGGGCTTGATCTTCGTTACACAGATGCAGATCCCGTTGATTTAAGAATCCGAGTTGAGCACTGCTCTATTCGCGAAAACAAAAAATCCGGCATATATCTCGATACGGATGCACAAGGAGATTACTCAGTTTCATATTCGGAATTGATCGGTAATCGTGGGAGTGCGGGGTTATACCTGTCTGGTGATTCAACAGATGCATTGGTGCGAGTGAGAGATAGTGAACTCAGTCAAAATGGGCTACATGGTGCGGTCAATTCGAGTGCCGGCTTACTGAAATTGGTGCACTCCTCGCTTCACTCGAATGGGGAATCTGCGGTCCTTGATGAATTAACAGAGCTCCCAACGGTACAACTCATCGAATGCGAACTCACTCCGGGTTCCAATCCTCTAAAAAGCGCAAGCCCGAGGCTATGGTCGAGCATCTCAAATTTGCCCTCTGGATCCGTGAGCTCTGGAGAACTTGATCGACTGCCAGCCCCCATCAATCCTCGAATCACCGAAGTCGTCGGTATCTCCCCAGCCAAGGGATCACTGACCGCCTCAGACCGCTTGTCATGGAGGATTTTCCTTAATCAGGACCAACCTCAACCGCAGGTAACTTTGACTTTGGACGGGCAACCACAGTCAACGAAATTAGATTTCACCGCAGATTCATTCTTAGTCACTACCTCTGATTTGAAATCAAAATCAGGCGTTCTTGAATTACTTGTTTTGATCCCGGCGCATCGTGGGAAACCTGAGCAACCACTTCGATTCCAATATGATCTCAAAGGGAATCGGTGATTCGATGCTCATCAGAACTCGACTCCGACTACTCTTTTCTGGTTTGCTTCTTCTCTTCTTCTCAGTTGGGATTCTATCTCTCAATGTGATTCAAGATTTGGATAAAACCGTCGCCGAAGGGTCAGCAGGAAGAGATCGACTCATATCAGCGGGCAAGATTCGAGATCTATTACTCTCAGCAAGTGCAGAAATTGAGGACTTGGCAAATTGGCAACCAGCGGATCGCACCAGATTCTTTGGGCGACTGGACATTTGCAAAGAAACGATTCGAAGAATGATCACAGATCTGGATGAGGAATCGAAAACTGTTCGAACATCTATCGAATCCCTCTCCAAACCTGTCACCGATTTCGACAGAGCCGTGAAAAGAGCCCTTCGATACCTTGATGAAGAAGGAACAGATTCACGAAACCTGGATCTCCCCCGCAAATGGCTCAAAAACCGTTTAATCCCTGACATGACAGTCGCCTTACAAGCTTTGGAAACTCAGCTCCAAAATCAAATGAAGGAATTGGAGATCGAATCAAACCTTAGTTACGCGCGCCTGAAGCTCATCTTCCAAGGAACCGCATTCGCACTGATCATCTTTGGACTTGGATTTTATTTCCTTGTCAGACACTGGATCGTCACTCCCCTCGAATTACTCTCAAGTGCAACCAGAGAGATCTCTGGGGGCCGATATGGCGAAATAATCCCCATCACTTCACAGGATGAACTAGGTCTACTGGCAAGAGACGTCGAATCGATGTCAGCAGAAATCTCAAAAACCCAAGCCCAATTAGTCGACCGTGAACGCCTTGCGGCAGTAGGTGAAATGACTGCCACCATCGCGCACAACGTCAGAAACCCTCTAGGGAGTATCAGAGCCCTTGCTCAAACCCGATTACGTTCCGAAAAGGGAAGTGATTCTGACCAGTCTCTAATGCAGATTTTGGAGACTGTAGACCGTGCAGACAGATGGCTCAAAGATCTTCTCAAGGGCCTTAAACCGATCAAGTTGAGCTATGGTGAGGCAGAATTGGAAGCTCGAATTCCATCGATTTGTGAAGCGGTAAAAGGCTACGCAGACAAGAGACAGGTTTCGGTAGAATTTACGATAACGGGTCCAATTCCTAAGGTAAAAATTGACGAAAGAAAGATCGAACAGACCATCTTGGTCCTGCTTAATAATGCGATTGAGTCCTGTGATCCTGGTGGTGTGGTAAGATTATCCGGGAGATCTGAGGGTGAAGTCATCATCATCGAGGTCTCCGATGACGGTCACGGAATGTCGGAGGAGACTCTGTCAAACCTCTTCAAGCCATACTTTACGACGAAAAAGTCGGGACTTGGATTGGGCCTGTCACTCTCTCAGCGGATCGTGGCCGGACATGGTGGACAGATCGAAGTGGAATCCGAACTGGGAATCGGCAGTCAGTTTAAACTGACCATCCCGTTACGAAGTACAGAAGCCCGAGAAGGCGAGGAAGGAGCAGGAGATGGCACAGATCCTCATTCTGGATGATGAGATTCCTCTGCTTCAATCACTGACACTTGAGTTAGGTCGTGGAGGCCATCGTTGCCTCCCCGCAGAGACTGGCGCGGAAGCTCTTAAAATTATCAAAAACGAGTCGATCGATATGGCGATCCTCGACGTTCAACTTCCTGACATCGATGGACTAGAGGTCCTAAGAAGCTTGCGCCAAGAGCTTCCGGAAGTCCCCGTACTGATGGTGACAGCATTCGCTTCAGTCGACAGCGCGGTCGAGGCGATGAAAGAAGGCGCTCTCGATTATCTAGAAAAGCCTCTCGACCTGGAAGAACTCAACCTTGTCGTCGAGCGAGAGCTTCAAAATGCCGAGATGAGAAGACTGGTTGATGCACATGAACGTGTTTCTGCCCTTACTGAGAAACAGTCGATCGTAGGGGAATGTCCAGCGATCAAACAAGTCTTAGAAGTGGTCGATCAGTTGTCTCAAATCCCCATCGACAAAGCTGCCGAACTTCCAACCGTATTGATCGGTGGTGAAACCGGTGTCGGTAAGGATTTGCTAGCAAAACACATTCATGAAAAGGGAAGCTTATCAAGATTCCCCTTCTTACAGGTCAACTGTAGCGGACTACCCAAAGACTTGATCGAGAGTGAACTCTTTGGCCATGAAAAGGGCTCATTCACCGGGGCCTCTCAACAGAAACAGGGCCTCTTTGAAGTTGCAGCTGGAGGGACGATCTTTCTCGATGAGATCGGCGATATGCCCCTCGAAATGCAAACCAAATTACTCAATGTGCTTGAAACCAAAAAAGTCCGCCGAGTTGGGGGAACCCGTGAATACTCTGCGGATGTCAGAATCATCGCAGCAACGAACCAAAATTTGGAACAAGCATCCCGGGATGGTTCATTTCGATCGGACTTGTACTACCGATTGAAGGTCGTCTCTATCACACTTCCAGCCCTCAGAGATCGTGGCAAAGACCTAGATCTCCTGATCGATCACTTTGTTGAAATCCATGGGAAGAAATATCGTAAGGAACAGCTGGATATTCCAGATTCAGTTCGTGCGGAGTTACGCAAGTACAGCTGGCCAGGAAATATTCGCGAGTTGGCACATACCATCGAGAGAATGGTGCTGATTAGCGCAGAAGACACCCTCGCTTCTCCCTCCCTCGACTTGCATGGGAGTGAAGGTAATGTGGTGCATGGACCACTGGCACTGGACAACATCCAATTCGATTTTTCCGACCATTCCTGCACTCTTGCTGAAGTGGAAACCCGACTACTCCAACAGGCACTGGACTTCACCAGCGGTAATGTCTCGGAAGTCGCCCGATTGTTGGGACTGACACGTGGAGCTTTACGGCATAGACTCGATAAAAGAGGGCTGTAAGGGCCTAGGCTACATTTCGCCGGGGGTGGCCATATTCAACCGACAAAGTTAGCCGCTACTCCTCATGGCTATATTCGGCCGCCCAAAACCCTTCTCGGCTCCGTCTCCCCGCCCTATTCGATTCACGTATCTCATTTAAAAATAACGACTTACAAAAAACATGCAAGCTCCCATTAAGCCCCCCCCACGATACCTTCTTTATGGTATTTGATTTGCGGTTATTTCTCTGACCATTTCATAGTGGGTCACGAGAGGCATGTCGATGAACTTGGGTGAAGACACAATTTCCCAATTGCGAGGGGTGACCCCCCCCCAGCCCCGTAGATTGGCTCTCTACAGCCATGACGGATTTGGGCTTGGGCATTTTCGACGCTGCCTACTCTTGGCGCATCGGGTCCAAGAGCACCTCGACAATGTTGAGATTTTACTTCTTACTGGATCGCCTAAGGCAAGCTTCTTCCAACTCCCAGCGAATACTCGACTCGTCCTCATGGAGCCAGTCACAAAGGATGAAGAGGGCAGGTATATCCCTCGAAATCCGCAACTAGATCTTTTGTCAGCCCTTGAACGCAGACGCGACAAAATCAGAAGAGAACTCCTTTCATTCGATCCTGATCTACTCGTTGTCGATCATGTCCCGACAGGTCTAACTGGAGAACTGGTCCCGCTTCTCGCCGATCTCAAGTCACGAGGAACTCAACTCGCGATAGGGCTGCGCGACATCATTGACGAAAGCCAATCTGTTCAAGAGAGTTGGAAGAGATCTGGTAGCAATCTTCTCGTTGAATCTCTTTACGATCATATTTGGGTATACGGCAACCGGGAAATCTTCGATCTGGGAGGCCTTTACAATCTCACCCCGAAGACTCGAGAACGCATCGATTACCTGGGATATCTCCGTCGAATTAGACCCAACCCCTTGGATCAAGAGATCCTCAACTCGTTGCGGAGAAAGTTCCCTTCCCAAAAGAAGATCGTTTGCGTCGCAGGAGGTGGCGAAGATGGCACTCCACTGGGATCGACTTTTCTTGAAGCTCTAGGCAAAAATCCTGAGAAATTCCTGGGGACACTGATCACCGGTCCACATATGGATCGATCGGTTGCCCGAGCACTCATCAACCGCTTCCAGGGCTGTCGTAATCTTGAAATCTTACGATTCACAACGCACCTAGAGGACCATTTACGGTCCGCAGACGCCATCGTCTCAATGGGTGGTTACAACGCTACATTGGAAGCGATCGCTGTTCGTAAACCCACCATCATCGTCCCCAGAGTCAAGCCACGTATGGAGCAATGGCTTCGGGCCTCAAAGTTTTCTGAGTTAAACCTCTTGAAGGTCATCCACCCTGAAGATCTGTCTCCCCACTTGTTGAAGAAAACGATTCAAGAGTCTTTAGATATTCATGAGCCGCCTTCTGCAGAGGAAGCAGGGCTGTGCATGGATGGAATCGGAAACTTCCTCTCCAGGGTCGAGGACGTCCTTACCCAACAACAGAATCGAGTTCGGAAAGAAGATTACGATGTCGAAGGAAAGCTCCTCAGAGCCTAAACACTCTCTCAAGGTTGGTTACATTCTGAAAATGTTTCCAAGGTTGTCAGAGACTTTCATTTTGAATGAAATTCTTGAACTTGAACGACAAGGTGTCGAAGTTGAGGTCTTCAGCCTAATGCCCCCAGGGGATGGTCGTTTCCACGGGAGCCTCAGCGAGCTCAAACTCACCATCGAATACGTTCTTAGAGAAAAGCCTGAATCTTACTGGGACAAATTATCGAAATTGCCGCCCGGATTAGTTCCTAGTATGGACCGCTGGCAAAAAGCTGTCGATTTCTTGCGTGAACATTCGATTCCTAAAGAGCTCGACATGCTTTTGCGAGCTCTCTGGATCGGCGCTTTGGCGAAATCGCGAGGAGTTCAGCATCTTCATGCGCACTTCGCCACGATTTCCACCCGCATGGCCGCATTGGTCAACATTCTCTACGGAATCCCATTTTCATTTACATGTCATGCAAAGGATATCTTCCGAGAAACCGTCAATAGAAATCTATTTCGGGAACTGACCGAAAAATCCGCCTTTGCGATCACGGTCAGTGACTTTAATCGTAAGTACATTCTCGACCACACTCCTGGTATCGATGCTGAAAAGGTCAAAAAGCTCTACAACGGAATCAATTTGGATTTCTTTGAAGTTCCAACTGATAGAAGTCCTTTGAGTGCAGATCCCATCAAAATCATCAGTGTCGGACGCCTGGTTCCCAAAAAGGGTTTTGGCGTGCTCCTTGAATCCGTGCGGATGCTATTAGATGAAGAATTGAACTTGGAAGTCAGCATCATCGGAGATGGTGAAGACCAAGAGAGCCTCCTTCACTTGAGCCAGCGACTCGGCCTTGAAAATCACGTAAAGTTTTTAGGAGCCCTTCCTATCGAAGAAGTAAGAAGAAGCTGCTCCGAAGCGACCATGATGGCTCTCGCTTGCATCCCTGACGCAGACGGCAATATGGATGCCCTGCCCACAGTTCTCCTCGAGTCTCTCGCTTTAGATCTACCAGCGGTCTCCACAACATTGACAGGTTGTCCGGAGATCTTGGCTGACGGCTCTGGCGAGTTAGTTGAACCTGGGAATGCCAAAGCCATGGCTGAAGGAATCAAAAATCTCAAAAGCCGTGTGGAATCAGGAGATTGGGAAGTCGGTTCAGCACGAAAAAGAGCAGAGACTCTTTTCAATCTTTCAACAAATGTTGGCACTCTCAAGGCTCACTTTGAAAGCAGTGCCCTGCACGGGGAATAACGATGACTCTGAGCAACTTCACCTACATTTGCGCAGATCCCGGAATCCCCGTTCCTGGTCAAAAGGGCGCAAGCATTCATGTGGCATCGATCTGTAAGGCATTCCGCCAACTCGGATTGGGTGGTGATTTGTACACCATTCGACCCGAGGCAACAGAACTTGAAGGAGTGCCGATACATGAGATGGAACTCCCCCCTCGCAAGAAACATAAATCTGTAGAAGAGAGGGAAAGCCGGCTTTTTCTAGCACGCCTCGATAATGTCGAAACCGTTCATGACTTTGTGTATGAGCGATATAGCCTGTGGCACCCCGGAGGCCTTTACCTCGCTAGGAAACACGAAGTTCCATTCGTCTTGGAAGTGAATAGCCCTCTTGCTTTAGAATCAAAAAAATATCGTCAACTGGCGAATGAAAATCTTGCCAGTGGTCTCTCTCGTCTTCTTCTAAGGGAATCCGATGTCGTCATCTGTGTCTCCAAAGAGATCAAAGAGTGGGTTGAATCAGAACGTGGGCATAGTGAGGGAGTAGAACTGGTTCCCAACGGAGTTGACCAAGAAGTCTTTAAACCTTCAGATTCGAAGCGACCCAGTAATCTCCCCCCGAATGACGTTCCACTCATAGGTTTCACTGGAACATTCAGGCCATGGCACGGCATCGACGATTTACTTCACTCTTTCGAAATTCTAGTCAAAGAACTCGGCTCTGATGCTCACCTCTTATGTATTGGCGACGGACCTGGAAAACATGCCTTTGAAGTCAGTGTCCAAAACAAAGGGCTTTCAGGAAGGGTTCATTTCACAGGAAGTATCCCTCACTCCGCTGTCGGATCCTGGCTGGGGCATTGCGATTTGGGCGTCGCACCTTATCCCCAGATGGATGAGTTCTGGTTCTCTCCTTTGAAAATCTTTGAGTACTTCAGCTGTGGACTGCCTGTCGTTGCCACTGATCGCGGACAAATCTCCGAACTGATTAAAGAAGATCGTGGAGCACTGATCACCCCTGGGAACCCAGCTGAGTTTGCCAAAGGAATACAAAAGGTTTTATCGCGACTGGATCAGCAACCGGACTTGGGCAAGAAATGCAGAGACTGGGTCTTAAATAATGCAACCTGGAAAATGCGCGCCCAGCAGATCCTCAAAGCTGTAGAGGCGATACGATGAGCGCCTCGACTACCTTAAAAAAAGGTCTCCATGATTGGCGCACGATCACTGGTAAACACGGTGATCTTCTCAAGGCTCAAGCACCCCTTCTTGGAGCCTCTTCTGTTGCACTAATTTTTGAAATCGGATTCGCTCTACTAGCTCCATGGCCAGTGAAGTATATTTTCGACGGCCTACTGATGCCAAAAAATGCAGACACTCTCCCGTTTATTAATCCAGAGTGGCCTGCCAGCCAGCCAATTCAATTCTTAGCATTCGTCAGCCTCGCAGTACTTCTGATTTCAGTGGGGCAAGGAATCGCCGGATATATCAGAACTGTAACCAGTGCAGTTGCCGGTCAGCGAATGATCATGAAACTACGTAAGCGTGTTTACTCCCACCTCTTGCTCCTTTCATTGAGGTTTCACAGAGACCAAAAGCTGGGAGACCTATTGGTACGAATCACGGGCGACGTACCGATGCTCAGGGATGTGCTTTCTACAGAACTGATCGATTTTTTCGGAAGGCTTCTACAGGCTGTTGTTACCTTGGCATTGATGGGACTGATCGATTGGCAACTTTCATTGGTTTCATTGGTGGTTCTGGTTTTGATTACCGTATTGGCCAGAGTCTTCAGTGTCAAAATTACCAAAGTCGCTAAAAAGCAAAGAGAACATGAAGGCGACATCGCTTTCACGACTGGTGAGGGCTTGTCCTCATTGAAGTTGATTAAGACTTTAGGGCGTGAATCTGAAGTAGTTCGAAAGTTTGCTCGTAAAAATCGATCCTCCTTACGTCAGGGTGTCCGGGCAACGAGGCTCCAAGCAGCCCTTTCTAGGTGGACAGAGTTAATTTTTGCTGGGGGCCTATCGGTAGTTCTCCTGGCAGGAGCATACCGGGTGTTGATCAGCTCAGAGTCCCCTCAATTCGCCGGGGCAGCGATGACACCAGGGGATCTATTGGTTTTCATTTCATATGTTCGTTCATTACAGAAACCTTTACGAAAAGCAGCCCGACTATCAGGAAAAATTGGTAAAGCAGCGGCATGTGCAGATCGAATATCAGAAATTTTAACGATCAATCCTGAAGAATCAGATCATCCTGATGCCGTCGAGGCTCCGCCATTCAAAGGATCTATTCAATTTCGGAATTTGACATTTTCCTACCACTCGACCTCCACTTCACTCGCTGAAGATCAAACCCAATCGGAAGACCCCGATCGCAAGGTCATCAACAATTTGAACCTTGATATTTCTGAAGGGGAGCATGTGGTTTTGACTGGGCCCAACGGTTCAGGGAAGACCACATTGACCGCTTTGTTATTCCGACTCTTCGAGCCAGATGAAGGACACATTTCAATCGACGGCATTCCCATTAAAAATTGGGAACTAAAAAGCATGAGAGAGCAACTCTCCATCGTGTTACAGGAGAGCTTCATCTTGTCAGGCAGCGTTCGGGAACACCTACAATTCCACAAGCCAGACGCTTCAGAGGAACAAATGATTGATGCGTTAAAGCGAGCGAGATGCGACTTCCTCCTCGATGATCCTGATGGTTTGGATCGAGAACTTACAGAGGGAGGCCAGGATCTTTCGGGAGGTGAAAAGCGCAGACTCACACTCAGCACCGTATTGCTGCGAAACTCCCCCATTGTCGTCCTAGATGAACCGACCACAGCGATTGATCCTGAAAGCAGAACTTTGATTCAGCAAATGCTGCTAGAGGACTTCAAAGGCAAAACCTTGATTGTCATATCCCATGACGAAGAATTGACCTCCAGTTTTGAATCCAGAATAGTTCTGAAGAGTGGTCAGATCACCGAAAGAATACTCCCACGAAAGCTGTTGGGAGGAAATTCATGAGTGGTTTCCCAGTACCTAAACAAGCACCACCGGGTCTTTCGTCATTTCTTTCCGGAGAGCCTTGGAAAGAGTGGCAAAAATCCGGACTGGTCTTTGACATACCAGACCTGCCAAGTTCCATCCGATACCTGCGTAACAAACCGGAGTCGTGTAGACTGTTCATCAGTGGGACTGAACCGGGAACTGCTGATTCCCCTCCACAAGGCATGAACGTTCGTCTATTCTCGACCCTCTCCTCAGCTAAGGAATTTCACGAAAAGATAGTGGCCAAAAATTTGGGCGCAAGCTCCGCCCACTTAAAGCCATTCGTCGATGAAGAATTGATGGCTGTGTGCTTGCCATTCCCAGGAGATGAAGAGATTCCTCAGTTGAGAAGAATTTTTGAACCCAATCGGTTCCGACGATTAATTGAACCCATGCTGGGTGCAATTAGCTACGACCAATGGAGACTTCAACGCAGCCTTACTCGCCACAAATTGATCGCTTATAAACCCGGAAGGCGAGCAGTACTTCAAACCAAGCTCAAGTTACGAAACCTCCAAGAAGACTTAAAAATTCGTAAACTACTGCATTTGAAAATCGAGAATAGAAAGTCGATTACCCAATCCAAAAATTTGGCGCTTTCAATCTCCAATGCAACAGAAGGCTGCAACCACTTTAAGACACCAAGGTTTGTAGGAACAAGCCCAGCAATGAATATCTTTGGCCATGAATGGATCGATGGCAAACACCCCGATTTTGGTGCAGAACGCTCTACTGAACTGATTGAAAATACTGCGAAGGCAATCAATGAGTTCCACCAAATTCCATTAGAACTTACCACCCACTCTCCACCTCAAGTTTTGGTCATGGAAGTCGATATCCTGATTGAGGATCTATCTCGCCTACTTCCAGAGGTTCGATTCAATCTTTTGACTCTTGCAAATCGACTTAAGAAGAAGCTGCCAACCTTAAGCCTTCATTCTTCAGTTCTTGCACATGGGGATCTCCATCAAAAACAGATTCTGTCTGACGACAAGGATTTGTACCTTCTCGACTTTGATCGAGCTGGAAGAGGCTATGCTTGCTTTGATTTAGCAAATTTGATGGAAGATTTGATCTCAAGTGGTGTATCAGAAGCTGTCGTCACTCATCTACTCGACTCGTATCAATCTGTCACCCCACAGAAGATCTCTGAAGGTGAAATCAATCTCGGCAGGTCGCTGGCTTGTTTGCGTAAAGCATTTGAACCGTTCAGATCTTTATCACCCACATGGCCCGATGAACTGACCTCAGCTGTTGATCGCTGCCTCAGATTGCTGGAGGGTCTGAAAGATGAATAGTCAAGATTCTGATCTTTGGACCCAGCACTTGATTCCTGAATTAGCCAATGCACTTGAAAGCACCGGGCCATGGCTCCGCGTGGAAGAATCTCGAAAGGGTGGCTGGTACTGCCTGCATGGGCAATCAGGAGAGAACGCAACAAAGTGGTACCACCTATCAGAAAAGGGAAAACTCAAAGAACAGCACCCCCTTGAAGACAGGAGACTTCCGGCACTTTCTTCAGTGATTAATCATTGGATAACAAATGGAATCTCCGTGGAGCTACTGGCTTGGCGCTTGGGGAGCCGCGCTATTTTCAGGCTAGGAGACAATTGCTTCGCAAAAGTGTTCAGAAAGAACCGCCAAGTCCTCGAACGTTGGCAATACCTCTCGAAAAAGTCTCCAGACAATTCGATTTCTATTCCAGAGATCACTCAATGGGACCACAAAAATTTGGTGCTCACCGTTAAAGAAGCCCAGGGTAAAAGCCTCAATGAATTGTGGAAATCTGGGCAATGGGATTCCACTCACATCGATAGCATAGTTGACATCTTGTCTTGGTTGGCAAAGAGTGAGGCTGATAACACTCTTCCCACTCATTCAGCAAAAGACGAGATTAAAATTTTACAAAAAAGAGACGAAGTTTTTCACAGAATTCTGGCTGCGCCCCCTACTGGTGTAAAAAGGCTGGTTGATACGGTGATCGAACGTTTGAAATCTTTAAATGAGATACCACCAGTAGTTTGCCACAGGGATTTTCACGACAAGCAAGTCTTGATATCAGAATCAACAGTAACTCTTCTAGACTTAGACTTACTGGCGATCTCTGATCCGGCCCTCGATGCAGGAAATATCATTGCTCATCTCCGTCTGCGATCTCTTCAGGGACTACCAGTCCCTTGGCTGGAATGCGCCTCCAGAATTTCGAATATGCTCGCGCAAAGTGGTATTCCAAGTGAAAGACTAAAGACCTGGACCGCGTCTACATTTGCACGGTTGCTTCTGATTTACTCACGTCGGCAAAGACCTTCCGATCTCTTGCAAAAAATAGAAGAAGATCTGGAAGAGTTACTAATGGGAACAGGGAAATGGCAAGGGGTCTTCAAATGAACATCAACATGATATTGGTGACATTTTTGCTTCTTGGGCAATCCGCAGAATCCGACGATTCGAAGAATGAAATTCAGTTCCCCGCGGGAACCCGAGTAGAAGTAGATGGAAGATTCGACGGCGAAGTTCTTGAGGCCGTCAAATTAGTTCGGGAAGAAGACGATGACTATCTAGAGATCAAAGGATTTGTCGATGCGGTTTACACAGACCAATCTCAGATGAAGGTTGGCCCCTTCACCATCCTCATCGATGAAGAAACTGATTTCGACGACTCCGAAGATGATGAGGAATCGCACGAACTTGATGAGATTCAAATCGGTTGGCGAGTCGAAATTGAAGGTGAATTTGTTTCTCCATTGGTTTTCAAAGCCATCGAAGTTGAAGTTGAGACTTCACCTTCAGAAAGAAAAATCGGGCTCTTGGAGTTAGAGGGATACGTAGAAGCGCAAGAAATCGATGAAGATGGTGTCCCAATCCTCATCATTCATGGAATCCCTTGTCGGATTGGAAATTCCACTGAAATACCCGGTGGAGTATTTCGCAAAATTGCGAAGCCTTTGTATGACCGGGATGAGCGGAGACCAAATTCGCGCAGAAGCTATCTTGACGGTCGGTTAGGACTTGCCGGAAGGCTCTACTATGAGTTCGAAGAGCGCAACAACCTTGATCTCTCTGATTTAGATCAAGCAGATAGAACCGACAAAGAGTGGTCCATCTCGCTGCAAGCCCTTTGGTCCATCGACGAAGATCGTTTCATTTTTGGAAAAGGTCGATCAAAAAGTTCGACAACTGACGAAGATGACGAAGCAGTAACCCTCTCTGAAGAAGACCTTGGATTGGAAGAGCTGTATTACTTCCAACGCGGCATCGGTGGCTATCCCATTTCTCTTCAAATAGGACGAATGGATTTTGACGAAGGCAGAGAGTGGTTTTACGACAGCTCACTGGATGCGGTGCGTTTGATTTGGGAAGAAGGCCCCTACTCAGTTGAGGCTTCATGGTCGACATTTTTTGGAGATCCACCTGTCGAGTTGAAGGATCGACACCAGCACATATTGGTTGGCACCTATCGACCAGAATCAAAAACCCAACATTCGCTTTATATTATTGATGTAATTCAGGATCGCGAATTCGACCCCGAATTGACCGTTCAACTTCCCAATGAATCCCCTTTCTTCATCGGCTTGCAGTCTCACGGAAGAACCATGGGTGGAGACTTGCGCTGGTGGGCTGACGCCGCCTACGTTGCCGGCGTATCTGGATTTGACGAAATCTCTGCCTTTGGGTTCGACCTTAAAGCTGCCAGAAGATTTGGCGATTTGTGGGGAAAACCATACGTGTTTGGTGGCTGGGCTTGGGGATCAGGAGATGACGATCCCGACGATGGCACAGACAACAACTTTAGGCAAACAGGCTACCAGGACAATAATTCCCGATACTTTGGAATTTCTTCCTACAGGTATCTAGGTGTATTGCTGAGACCCGAGCTATCGAACATGTCGATACTCACCCTTGGTGCCGGCTTCTTGCCTAGGGAAAACACCAGCGTAGATATTGCCTTTCACCAGTATAATCAAGTAGAGCCGGCGGACTTTCTACGCAGATCCAGACTCAAGATTAGCCCAAACGGAATTGACTCTGAGTTGGGTACAGAAATCGATCTCGTCATCGGATTGAACGATGTCTTCGATCAGCTGGACATGGAATTTGAAGTCGGATTTTTTCAACCTGGAGATGCATTTGGTACAAATCCTGATTCCGGTTGGTTTTCTTCGATCCAATTCAAGTACTACTTTTGAGGTCTGATTTTTGAGGTCTGAATGGTGCGGATAAGTCAATTCCTACTATTGCTAATCCTGCTATCGATGGGCTGCGATAGATTTACACCACCAGCTAGGCCAACGATTGATCAGATCCCTAGTGAGGGGCCTTCCGGACTCGGATCCAGCGGTTTGGCGATCGTCACCCAACCAAGATTTGGTGGAGTCACCGATCTCATCGGTGGTGACGAATGGATCCAAGTCTCTTGGGAACCTGCCAACGATGATTTCACGGATCCCGAGCTCATCGAATACTTGGTATTTGTTACGCCTCTGGGAGAACCGAAAGACTTCAGTGAACCGACTGCAATCATCGCTGGAGATACCAGCATTCGAATTGAAGAATTGCAGAATGGGATTACGGTTGAAGTTCTCGTCCTCGCTCGCGATTCCGATCTGGAAGTCAGTACGGAGATGCCGTCGTGGCCCGTCACTCCCAACACGATCAGATATGTACGCTCAGGTGCACCTCTGTCAGGGGCCGATGGGGAGACTCCGCAATCGGCATTCCCAACAATGGGGCAGGCGATCGCAGCGAGTCTCTCACTGGGAGGCGTAAACTTTCACATCTCTGAAGGACTCTATCCTGAAAACCTGTTCCTTCTCCCAGGGATGATGGTCTTCGGAGGATTTGATTCGTCCTTTGATCCAAATCTCCGGGACCCACTCCAGCAACCAAGTCAATTCGGCATCCTTTTCCCAACCGATCTCGTCAATATTCGACCGGGTGATCTATTGAGCGGGATCGATGGACTCATCCTGGCAGGAAACAACATCGCAGAAAGCTGCGTTTATGCCGAAGATTGCTACTGCAGGATCACCCGTTGCCAAATGTCTGGAGCCATCACTCAAGGAGTTGACTTCAGAAGTGATTTCCTTGAAGGAAACACCATCGAGGCGTTTGTTGCTGATTGCCTCATTAGTAACTGCAACGGAGAGGGACTTCGAATCGTCGGAATTCCCAAGATCACCATCGATAACTCAGAAATCCGTGACAATCTCAACGAAGGCATCGAAAGCCAATGGATCTATTCAGGCTTCGGTCGAGAAGCTGAAGTTGAAATCAGTCGCTGCAGGGTACTTCGCAATGGAGACGAAGGAATTGACCTTGATCTCGCAGCCATTGAGGGAACACTCCCTGAGGCTAATCTTCCCTCAGGATCTAAAGTAAAAATTCGCAACTGCGAAGTCACCGACAACTTTCTTGAGGGCATCGTCATCGATATCGATTCAACCCCAGAGGATCAAATTGACATTCGAGTTCGAATCGATGATTCCCTGATTAATGATAATGGCCTGTCCGGTGTTTTCTTAGACGGGGATGCACCGGCTGCATTTCGAGTCAGCCGCTGTCAAATCTCCGCCAATGGAACCGATGGAGTTTCTGTTTCATCGATACCCACAGGGTCAGAGGCTCTGATTCGAAACTGTAATATCCTAGGAAATGGTCGTGTCGGAGTATCGATATTGGACCTGTGTAGTGTTTTCGTAACCAATTGCTGGATCTCGGGCAGCGGTCTTTCTCCGTTAGAAAATCCTCGTGGAATGATTCAGGTTCAGGACAGTATCGTGACAGGCTTGAGTTCTGAATACGATCTGACAACCGTGAGATACAGCCTACTTCCTGGATCAATTCAGCCAGATTTTTCAGGCAACTTTAATCGCTTCGGTGAACCAATGGTGCTCGCTGAACCAGAAACATATCAATGGGGTCAGTGGCTTCCTGATGAGACCCTCTTCACCACTGCTCCTCTCCCATTAGCCAGCGGTCAAAAGATCGAGTTGGGTGACGATGGTGTCCTGCGCACCTGCACGATCCTCGAAAGTGGTAGGTATCTCGTAGATCCACCACCGCAACGTACTCCCGGCGGAGTGGCTATTTTCGTCTGGGAAGACGGATTTGGCCCTATTGAGGACTCCACCCCTCTTAACGATTCTCTAGCACTCAATAACGGCAATCCCTTCACGCTGGGAGAAGACCAACTACCGCAAAATATTGGCCCGAGTGGAAACAATCCGCTCTCATTTGTGGGGCCAGATCCTGCACTTCCCGACCCCTCCAGCCAAGCGCAGTTGTTTTCAATTGATCCTTCTCCAGCAACACCACAATCCTCTGACAGCTGGGTTCTTCACTTTTCCAGACCTCCATCTGAGCAGGTGGTCAATTCGGTGTTCGTTTTTGTCAACGGAGTCAATGAAACTCTAAATGCCACCAAAGTTCTCGATGGAGAAAAACTGCATCTGCTCATGCCCGGTCTGATTCCCGGCGAACGAGTCACGATAAAAGTTCTACCCCATTCGGGATTGGATAATGGTTCAGATCTCTATCGGGTTTTCCCATATCAAGTTGGCCTCCATGTGGAGGAGGACCCGTCATTGGACTTACTGAATGATGATCCTTCGACCACGCCCCTGATTCCAGCCAGGAGTCTCCGTATATCTGGGGGATTGGAGACACCCAATGATGTGGACTGGTTTCTTTTACAGGTGAGCCCCACCACGTCTCTCCAAGTGGAGTTGATCTGCCGCCGCCAAGGATCTTTGATGATCCCGACCATCGAGCAGGTGGACCCCGCGAGCTTGGCAACTCTCCAGTCTGCGGTAGCAGTCCCCCCCTTCTTCTTCGATCCTTTCCTCCTGGGAACCCTCTCAAATCCCGCTGGATTCATGCTACTGAGGGTCTCTGGCCCCGATTCTCCGACGACAGGGGATCTCTCCTACGAGCTGATTGTGCAGCCCTGAAGAGGTTGAACCGCTCCTGGGACGAATCCCGGTAAATTTCCTCCAATCAGCCCCTACACCCCCCAATCTGGGTGCTTCCATGCTTTACCGGATGTATCTTGAGCGATTGCGAACAGGCCTTCTCCTGCTCGCAAGTTCCAGGCAGTCAGGGGGCGATCGATGGCAACCGGGTTCGGTGGAAATGAAGGTCAGGGAGAACACCACCAGGGTGCTCCTCAGCAGCCCTCTTTGTTTCAAAAACTGAACCAAACTCAAGCCCTCCGGGAAGTGTCTTTCTCTGAAGTATTTTCCAATCTCAATAGCGCTTGGCTCATCGCTGGCCAGAGCCATCATCCACAAATTTTCACGACAGCCTCCAACTCTGAAAATGATCACTTCGCTTCTTCATCCGTCACTGCTGATCAGATTCAAGGTTACCTGCCCCCTATTCCACCCACAGCATTAGGAAGCAGCGAGTTTATTCAAGATCACCAACTGAAGCAGGCATACGTAGGTGGCTCCATGGCAAATGGAATCGCCAGCACCGAACTAGTCTCTGCTTTGGCCCATCAAGGAAACTTGGCTTTTTATGGTGCGGCAGGACAAACTCCCGATCGCGTGATCAAAGCTTTAGAAGAGTTGGAACAAAGAAACCCAGGTGGATCCTGGGGGTGCAATCTCATCCATAGCCCCTCAGAGCCGACGATCGAATCAGAAGTGGCTCGTATTTTGGGATCGCGTAAAGTTCGCCATGTTGAAGCGAGTGCGTACCTCGACTTGACCGAGCCATTAGTCAAATTGCGGATTCAAAGCTTACAACGCGACGTCAACGGCAAGGTCACTCCGCAAATCTCCATTATGGCAAAAGCTTCGCGTCTCGAAGTCGCGAAGAGATTCCTCTCCCCGGCTCCAGAAGAGTGGGTACGCAGCTTTCTTGAACGGGGAGAAATCACCGCAGATCAAGCACAGTGGGCTCGTGAGTGGCCGATTTGCGATGATCTCACCGCAGAAGCCGATTCTGGAGGGCACACCGATAACCGCCCTCTCTCCACGTTGGTGCCAGCATTTTGCGACCTACGAGACAACATCGCAGTCAACCTTCCCAGAGCCCGCCAAGTTCGAGTCGGTGCTGCAGGCGGACTCGGCACTCCCTCGGCGATCGCCTCAGCATTTGCACTAGGAGCTGGATATGTGGTGGTCGGTTCCGTGCACCAAGCCTGCGTCGAATCGGGAACCAGTCCTGTCGTCAAAGATCTACTCGCCCAAGCCGGGCCTGCAGATGTCATCATGGCGCCGGCATCCGATATGTTCGAGATGGGCGTACACCTTCAGGTTTTACGCAGAGGCACCATGTTTGGAACTCGTGCGCGAAGACTCTTAGACCTTTATCGCAGCCATCAGTCTATCGATGAAATTCCGGTCAATGATCGTGCTCGTATTGAAAAAGAAATCTTTCGAATGCCTCTGGAAGAGGTGTGGAATCACACACGAAACTTCTTCCTCGAAAGAGAGCCTGCTCAAGTAGAGAGAGCAGAGTCAGACTCACATCATCGCATGGCCCTCATTTTCCGCTGGTACCTTGGCAAATCCTCTGATTGGGCCAATAGCGGAAACCCAGAAAGAGCCCTTGATTACCAAGTTTGGTGCGGACCAGCGATGGGAGCATTCAATGAGTGGGTCCAAGGCAGCATTCTTGAAAATGCTGGTGAAAGACGGGTCGCCACCGTTGCCCATGCTTTGATGTACGGAGCGGCAGTTCGTACCCGAGCTCAGGACATCACTCGGTACGGTTACCAAATTCCCTCAGGATCCTGGTTCGATCCTGTGTTGCCGAATCTTGGCAATCAGCCCTATCCCATGAACTTCAATGATACCGTGAGGAATTCTTCATGACGCGCCCCAACGAATCCTCTCCCTCTCAAAGGGATTCTGCGAATCCGTCGCTTTCCCCAAATCGATCGCACGACGACATCGCTGTCGTCGGCCTCGGCTGTCTTTTTCCTGGAAGCCAAGATCGCCATGGATATTGGGCGGGACTTCGTTCAGGTCGTGATCACATCGAGCAAGTCCCCGAGGGTTATTGGACTGAGGGTGATTACCACGACCCCGATAAGAACTCTCCTGACAGAACCTACGGCAATCGAGGAGCATTCCTCTCGCCGATTCCATTTCATCCTTTGGACTATGGGATTACTCCAAGGGACCTTGAAGCGACCGACACATCTCAGTTACTGGGTCTCGTCGCTGCTCGGCAAGCCCTGACAGATGCTGGTTACGATGCCAATAAAACTTTTGATCGCAGGAAAGCCTCTGTGATTCTCGGAGTCACGGGTGCACTCGAATTAGTAATTCCCCTGGGGGCTCGTCTTGGTCATCCGCTGTGGTGGAAAGCTCTCAGGGAATCAGGAGTTGATGACAAGATCGCCGAGGACGTCGTCCGAAAGATCTCTGAGGGATATGTCGATTGGCAAGAGAACTCTTTCCCGGGGCTATTAGGAAATGTCGTCGCTGGTCGAATCGCCAATCGCCTTGACCTCCACGGAACCAATTGTGTCACCGATGCCGCCTGCGCTTCCTCCCTCGCCGCAGTCCATCTTGCGGCACTGGAATTGCGGAGTGGTAAATCAGATTTAGTCGTGACTGGTGGAGTTGACACATTCAATGACATTTTTATGTACATGTGTTTTTCGAAAACCCCAGCTCTTTCGCCCACTGGTGATGCTCGCCCCTTTGACGCAAATGGCGATGGAACCGTACTTGGGGAAGGTCTTGGAGTTGTCGTCCTAAAAAGGTCAGAAGACGCCATTCGTGATGGCGACAAGATTTATGCCCACCTCCTTTCCGTCGGAACTTCTTCCGACGGAAAGGGAGCGGCAATCTACGCCCCAACTGCCCCCGGCCAACAGCGAGCGCTGAATGACGCCTACCAACTCGCAAATGTGTCACCCAGTACGATTGGTATGGTCGAAGCTCACGGAACAGGAACTTCTGTCGGCGACGCCACGGAACTCAAAGCTCTCGACGAGGTTTATCGCCAAGCAGGGACAACCCCTGGCAGCGTGGCACTGGGTTCTGTGAAGTCTCAAATCGGACACACCAAGGCAGCAGCAGGAGCAGCGGGCCTCATCAAAGCTGTACTTGCATTGCACCACAAAGTTCAACCACCGAGCCTGAAGATTCGTAAGCCTCTTGAAGCCTTGTCCGATCCCAGCAGCCCATTCCATGTGGAAGAGGTTGCTCGTCCATGGGTACGCCCATCTGAATATCCCAGACGTGCTGCTGTCTCCTCCTTCGGTTTTGGAGGGAGTAACTTTCACGCAGTTCTTGAAGAAGCGAACACAAGGCGAAGTGAAACCGATTGGCAAGGAATCACTGAAATTTTGGCATTTTCGGCGGATGAAAAAGAAGCTTTGTCAGCAACGATTCGAGATTTCCGAAGCAGGTTGCTAGATGATCACTCCACTTCTTCCATTTCTACTATGGCCCGTGAAACTCGACAATCATTCCGACACACAGCAGAGCACCGATTACTGATCACCTACTCGGGCGCTGGCTCTCTCGCTGATCTCCTCGATCAAGCCTTGCAAAAATTGTCACAAGAGGAAACGGCTCGTTGGCAACTCCCGGCTGGTATCGATCGAGATCATGGCCCAGTTCAGGGATCATTAGCCATGGTATTCCCGGGCCAAGGATCCCAAAAAATCAACATGGGAAGAAATCTCGCCTGCCGTTTTCCGGCGATGATGGAAACCCTGGATGCCGCAGAATCCAGTTACTGGAATCCCGAAAATGAAACCGGATTGGCAGCCAAGATATGGCCCGTACATTCTTGGAACAGTGACGAAAACTCCCTGGATGAGCAGTTGCGAAGAACAGAGGTGGCACAACCTGCCATCGGAGCCGTCAGCCTGGGCTGTTTCCGAATTTTGACCGGATTGGGAGTTCAAGCCGACCTCTTTGCAGGGCACTCATATGGTGAACTGACAGCCCTGGCTGCCAGCGGCTCCATCAGCGAATCTGATTTCCATCAACTGTCCAACTTCCGTGGACGCCTGATGGCAGAAGCAGGCGGAATGGATGCTGGCACCATGCTCGCCGTTCAACTTCCACTGAATGAGCTCGAAAAACTCGTTCAAGAAAACTGGCCAGATCTCGTCGTTGCCAATAGAAATGCTCCTGAACAAGCGGTCCTTTCTGGCGGTTTCGATGCGATAGAAGCTGCAAAATCACTTCTTGAGAGTCGGGGGATCCGCTGTATCCCTCTTCCTGTTTCCGCTGCTTTTCACTCCAGCAAAGTGGCTTCGGCAGCACAACCATTCGAAGAAGTTTTGCAAAAAGTCGGATTCGGCCAACCCTCCGGAAAAGTTTTCGCAAATTCAACAGGGCAACCTTATCCATTCGACGAAACAACCTGCCGCTCTCTTCTAGCCCACCAGATTGCAAAACCGGTGCTCTTTAAAGAGATGATTGAATCGATGGTCAATCAAGGAGCCACCACATTTATTGAAGTCGGACCCGGGAAAGTACTCGGTGGATTGATTCGATCCATCACTGCTTCCCATCCGGGAAATATCACGGTTCAAAGTATCGATGGAAGTGAAGAAGACTCTCGGGCTTTGGCGAGGACTGTTGCCGTCATCGCAAGCAGGGGTTACCCCATCCAACTTTCTACTTGGAAACCTCGAACACAGGCTCCAGAGGTAACAGGAAAAGGTCCAGCGGTATCACTGCGAGGAGCAAACTTACGCCCTGGAGAAGGACTCCCATCTCGGGAAGCACGACCCGTGCCCGGACCTCCAGCCCATCTACCTGCAAGCTCTAGCGCTCGAGTAAATCTCCCACCCGAGTTACCGCTGACCGCTTCAAAAGAAGTTGGAGTAACAGTTCAATCCTCATCGAACTTGCTCGATCAGCAGGAAGCTTTGATGGATCTCCTCGAACAGGCTCAGGAGATCAGAGAATTACTGGATCGCTCACAACGGAATGCTGAAGAGGCCTTGTCACTCTCCTTGAATTCAGAAACCGTGAATTCAGGAAGCGTGAATCCAGGAAGCCCTCCCACTAGCCACTCTTCCCATTATTCGGAGATTGAAGAGGCACCGACAAAGCTCAACGAATCTGAATCAATGGTTGCTTCGGAGTCGATTGAAAAGTCTTCAACCCCAGAAACGGCCCCAGAGCGAATGCCGCTTCTGAAGTTCATGACAGAGGTCGTCGCTGAAAAAACAGGGTACCCCCTCGAGGCGATCGATCCCTCCATGGATCTAGAAGCTGATTTGGGAATCGACAGTATCAAGCGGGTAGAAATTTTGTCAGCTGTCCGGCAACAGCAACCCGATTTACCAACACTGTCGCCAGAGATCTTGGGGTCACTCCGTACATTGAATGCAATGGTGGATCATTATCTACCTGCTGGAAATACTGCGGCAGCGATACCTATGACAGATGCTGCCTCGGGAGAACCTGAGCCTTCCAGCTTCGAAGTTCGTACAGAGACAGTATCAGCAAGCCTACAAAATCCGTTGAAAGATCTACTGATCGAAGTGGTTGCGGAAAAGACCGGTTACCCAGAGAGCGCGATAGATATCCACCTCGATCTCGAAGGAGATCTTGGTATAGACAGCATCAAACGCGTGGAAATTCTCTCTGCTTTGCGCCAACACCGACCCGACTTAGAAGCATTGCCCGCAGAAAAACTGGGATCACTGCGCACCATCTCCGCAATTATCGATCACTACTCTGAAACTCCATCATTGAGTGAACTTTCCAACAACGGGCCAAACCAACCCACACCCACTATTGATCCTGGATCTACCGATTCTCCCATCAACACTTTGACTGTTGCTGAGACACAACCGACCTCACGTCTTGCGGACTTGCTGAGAGAGATCATTTCAGAGAAGACTGGATATCCCACGGATGCTATCGGCACGGACCTGGATCTTGAAGGTGATTTGGGAATCGACAGCATCAAACGAGTGGAAATACTTTCTGCCCTGAAACAAAAGCGAAGTGATCTACCGACGATTCCACCTGAGCAGCTGGGGTCCTTGCGCACGATTCTCCAATTGGTAGAAGCCTTATCACCTGAAACAAATACTTCCGGGGTAACCTTCGAAGCCGCAGTCGAAACCGCGCCTAATATAGAGCCGACTCCTCTTCCCTCCGAGAGCTCCGAGCCGTCCGAATCTGCAATACTGATTCCGCTCTTACTCTCAGTAATCGCTGAAAAAACGGGATATCCGGAAGATGCCATTGGAGTTGAACTCGACTTGGAATCAGACCTGGGAATTGACAGCATTAAGCGAGTTGAGATTCTCTCAGCACTGAGGCAGCACCGTCCCGATCTACCGGCTATCCCTGCCGATCAGCTCGCAACTTTACGAACGATTCAACAAATCTCCAGTTGGTATGACCAAACCGATGGGATCTCGACCACTTCGGAAGTTCCCGAACCAAGCATTCCAAGTGCCACAAACTCGAATCCACTGATTCTCGCAAAACCAGCAGTTCGAACACTCCCCCAAAGGGAAACTACGACAGAACTCGAACTCGACAAAGAAGCGCAGTGGTGGGTCATCGGAAGTGATCCCCTCCTCAGAGAAGAAATTGTAAAAGAACTCTCCCAGCGTAATGTGGATGCCAGGCATTGGAGTATGAATGACAACACTCCGATCCAATCACCTCATTGTGAATTAGGCGGAATGATTCTGATTGGATCGTTGGAACCTGGTTCAAACGAACCTCTAGAGGCATTCCGCTGGATACGAGAGGCTGGAAAGCGTCTCCGCCAGCACCCCAAAGGCCAATCTTCACTTCACGTCATCACCCGACTGGGTGGACACTTCGGAATCTCTTCAGATCAAAGCTCAGGGGCCGACCTTAGTGAGTCCTCCCTCGGAGGCGCTTTATTGGGCATGACCCGTTGCGCTGCCAGAGAATGGGCCGACTTTGTCGTGCGCGGAATCGATCTTGAATCTGTAGAAGTTCCCCCTGCAAAGATCGCCCGAGAAGTGACTGAAGAGATCTTTCATGGTGAAGAGCGCTGGGTCGGTCTTCAACAAGGAGGTCGACAAGAGTTGTATCTAGAAGCGATCCAGCCAGAACATTTTGGTCGATCTCCGATCAACTCAGGGGATCTTTTGATCGTGACCGGAGGAGCCCGCGGAGTCACCGCTGAATGCTTGGAGGCGCTGACCCGTGACTCGAGTCCTGCTTTGTATCTGCTGGGTAGAACTCCAGAGCCTGGCCACGAACCCAACTGGGCTCATGGAGTTCCCGATGAGTCACTGGAGGCGAAACTCTTCGAGCTGGCCGCAAGAGAAAAATCTCCGGCTGTCATTCGCGGTGAAGCGAATCTGATCAGGCAATCGCGAGAGATCCTTCATAGAATTGAGCAACTCAGATCCCGCGGTTGCGAAGTGACCTACCGCTCCGTTGATGTTCGCCAGCGTGATTCCCTTGAAGCAGTACTCAATGAAGCACGACAGCGTCATGGTTCTGTCAAAGGAATCATCCATGGCGCTGGAGTTTTGGCAGATAGTTGGATCGTAGACAAATCGGATGAAGATTTTGTCAAGGTTTGGCAAACCAAAGTGGATCCTGCTCTGCACTTGCTCGATCTTTGCTCAACTGACGATCTCCACTTGGTTCAATTTTTCTCCTCGACCACGGCAACCTTGGGTCGAAAAGGGCAATCGGACTATGCCGCAGCCAACGAAACTTTGAACCAACTGGCGATCAGAGAGTCTCAACAGCGGCCAAGCTGCCACGTAAACAGCATCGGCTGGGGGCCTTGGGATGGCGGCATGGTCGATTCCGGCCTCAGAGATCTCTTCCATTCAGAAGGAGTGGGATTGATCGATTTAGCGCAGGGAGCCGATCATTTCGTCTCTCAGGTTCGATCCCAAGCGCACTGTCATCACATCGCACTGAAATCTTTTGGAACTCATCATGACTTCCTACATGAGATTGGGGAGTTCCCTGGCCCGAAGGTCACTCGCAAGGAAATTTCCAAACCTGCTGTCGTACCTTCCCAACAACCTGCGATTTCTTCAGAGATCCCATGGGAAGAGCAATTGGCACTCGATATCTCCTGTGAGAGTGACCCAACACTTCGTGATCATGTCCTTCAAGGTCGTGCAGTAATTCCTGCCGCCTTACTGGTTGAGTGGTGCGCCCAGGTAGCCGCACATCGGAACCCGGGTCTCGACTTTATTGGCATCAGCAATTTCAGAGTCCTGAAAGGAATCGTCATCGGCGGGAGAGAAATCGCTCAGCTCGCGTTTTTCAGCGGTCCTCCCACTTACAATGGCGATCAACTCTCTGTTCCCGTGGAAATTCGCAGCCGCGATCATGAAGCCCGACTTCACGCCAAAGCGGAAGTCCTTCTGGGACAACAAAAACAAGTCTCCTCGAAGATTAGTGCACGAACAACTGCTCCAGCTGCCGACCATGGGGATCTTCTATTCCACGGTGACAGTTTCCGATGCCTGAATAAAATCCTGGGCATGAACGATGAGGGGATCACCTTTACCGCTATTGGTACGCCATCTCCTGGTAAGGGATTCCGATCGCCATTACTTCCATTCTGGCTGCTGGATCCTCTTCGACTGGACGCCATCTTTCAGGCACTGATTATTTGGAGTAACGATACCGTTGGCGCTCCTTGTCTCCCCTGCTCAATATCTGAACTTCGAGTTCATGGGCACGCTCGCATGGGCGAACTTGAAACCAGAGTCGAACTGGAGCAATTCAGTACATCATTGGCAAGCGCCAAAGCCGAAGTTCTAAATGAAAATGGCGAGCCACTTATGACTCTCTCCGGCGCTGAAGTCGTCATCGATGCTGCCCTGGTGGAGGCATTCCAACAGCAAGAACTTTCGGAAGAGACCCAGCATTGACTGATATCGCAGTCGTCGGCATAGGGTTCATCTTCCCCGGAGCCCATAATCAAAAGGAATTTTGGGAAATGGTCCGCAGTGGTGCCGATCACACCCAAGAGGTTCCACCGGGTCGCTGGATCCTTCCTCCCGAAATCGCCAATGGTGGTGCTGATCCTAAAACTGATCGGGTGAGGGCCGTTCGTGGAGCATTCGTGACCCATCCCGAAAATGGACTCCGATCCGGCGATCTTTCGCAAGAACTGCTGAAGTCCCTGGATCCCTCTGTTCAGTTGGCTGTTCACGCAGGAATTGAAGCGGTCGGCAACAGCCCTGTTCGCCTCGATCCAGACAGAACACATGTCATTCTGGGACAACTCCTGCTTCCGACAGAATCTACTTCTTCGATGGCGGATGCCATTATTGGAGACACCCTTGAAGAAACGGTCCTCGGAGAAATTAATTTCGATGACCGTCGGCCAAGGGGATACCCTACTTGCCATCCCCTTGACCGGCACGATGCTTCCCTCCCCGCGACAGCATTAAGGTCAGCCCTCGGATTGAGATCTGGAGCATGGACTCTCGATGCAGCGTGCGCCTCTGCACTCTATGCCGTCTCGAAAGCATGCGATGATCTAATTTCCAATCGTTGTGATCATGCCTTGGCTGGAGGAGTCTCTCGCCCCGACGCACTATTTACCCAGATGGGTTTTTCACAACTTCGAGCGCTCTCTCCTGAAGGACGATGCCGTCCCCTCGATGATCGAGGTCAAGGGCTGGTCGTCGGTGAGGGAGCAGGGATCTTGCGGCTGCGTCGTTTGAAAGACGCAGAAGAGAATGGTGAACCGATCCTCGGTGTCATTCGCGGCTGGGGCCTCTCAAATGATCGATCCGGCGGATTACTCGCGCCTTCCGGTGAGGGACAAGTCAGAGCGATGCGCCGAGCATATCAACAGGCGGGCTGGTCCCCTTCTGAAGTCGATTTCATCGAGTGTCACGCCACAGGAACACCTGTTGGGGATGGAACAGAGTTAAACAGCTTGCAGGAACTTTGGAGCGACCAGAATTGGAATACTGGACAATGCGCTCTCGGATCGATTAAAGCTTCCATCGGTCACACGCTGACTGCTGCTGGCAGCGCCGGATTGATAAAAGTGATCTTAGCGATGAAGAATGGTGAGATACCACCTCTTCCGGATCAACGGCAAACACCTGGTGGTTTCCCATTAGAAAGTTCTCCATTCCGAATTCCGGACGCCGCAGAACCATGGCTTCAGCAAACTGGTAGATCGAGAAGGTCTGCAGTCAGTGCCTTTGGTTTTGGCGGTATCAACGCTCACCTTTTGATTGAGGAGTACTCACCTTCAAGAGTTGAAGTTGTTAAAACCGCCCCCACTACTCGATACTCCGACAGCCCTATCGCCGTGGTGGGATTTGGTGCCATGGCAGGCCCCATCAAAAATTGCTCCGCTTTGAGATCAACGCTGCTGACGATCGATGAATTTTCTCACGACCAATCCCCATTGCCGGGGCAGTTCGGGATTCCGGAATCACGGTGGTTAGAAGAAGAGGGACTTAAGTTGTCGTCGGGAGCCCCCTCCGGGCCATTGAAGAGCTCTCCAGTCAATTACAGGATCCCTCCCACAGAGATGCGGGATCTGCTACCTCAACAATTGGCGCTTTTACAAGTTTGCCGCGAAGCCCTGCAGCATGCCGATATGGATGAGTTGGGCTTGGGTGGATCGGTTCTGGTTGGATTGAATTTAGATCCAAGAAGTAGCTTGTTTCATTTGCGCTGGATACTTCCAGAAAGAGGAAGATCTTGGCTCAAGGAACTCGGAATTGAAGCTCGCCCAGAAGAAGTCGATCAGTGGATTAATAAACTCCAGGATGAAGTCAGTGATCCCCTCACTGCCAATCGAGTCATGGGTGCACTCGGTAGTGTCGCAGCGAGTCGAATCGCCAGAGATCTCGGTGCAGGTGGTCCATCTCATACGGTGAGTAATGATGATCTGGGGGGATTCCGCGCTATCGAACAAGGAATCCACAGCCTGCAAGATCGAAGCACTGATGCTGTCATCGTCGCTGCAGCAGATTTTGGGCTCGACGTCATTTCCCGTGTGAATGATGCCAGACAAGGGTTGCCTCCCAGAACCGATGCTGCCGCAGCCCTTATCCTTCGCAGACTTGAAGATGCGGAAAAGGATCAACAAAACATCTACGGGATCCTCGAAGGAACTGGCTGCGCTGCTGCCGACAGCCTCTTTTCTGGTAGCAGAACCCTACCGGCTGAAAGAGCAACCCAGCTGGCAATGTGGCAAAACTCCCGCCCTCACATCGTTTTGAGCCCCACCGATCATCCGATCAACCTTTCGAAGGCTACGCGAACTCCAGGAACTCGTATCGTCTCTCTACCTACTGAACTGGAAAACAGCGGCTGTGTAACGCCAATTCTATCCACCATTCAAGGCCTAATGATGTTCGATGCGGCTGTTCTACCCAGTAGTTCCATGGATAGACCGGCGATTCCTTGGCTACATGCTTTGACAGGCAAAGCAACGACTCGCATCGACTTTCGTGGACGCCTGGGTGACCATGGCTCTTTATTGATGCGCATGGCTCAACCCAAACTTGCCGACAATAAAATCTCCATCAATGGCGATCTACCTTGGGGACATGTGCTCCTCGAGGGGAACTCTTCAGTCAAATCTCTGTCAGATTTTGAGTATTGGCTGCAACACCTCTCAAATGAAGAACTTTCGGCCTCTAGATTAACGAAACTTTGGCTCGCCAAGCAGCCGTCCGATTATTCTTCATCAAAAGCGATTGGCATACTGTTCAGGGACTACAGCAGCCTCTGTGAAGCATTGGCAGAAACGAAAAATGTTCCTGAAGAAGAAAAACGAGACCTTCGCGGAGAAGGTTGGGAAGTACTGAGATCGCATCCGACTGCCCTTGGGTTTGCAGGTGATGTCGGATTCGTTTACCCAGGATCCGGAAGCTTGTATTCGGGAGCAGGTCAGCAGTTATTGACCCGTTTTTCCGGTGCCATGACCTCTACTCGGGATGATGGAGGAATGCTGCATCGGATGATCTCCGACCCAGCATTCTGGAGCCCAATGACCCCACTACCAGGGGATGTCCGAGAAGAGATTCTCGCCCAAGTTGCATTGGGAGGATTTGGCACAGACTTGTTGCGTGGTTTTGGAATCGAGCCAGTGGTCTCTTGTGGCCATAGTCTCGGACAAACGGCGATGCTCTTTGCACAAGGTGTGTGGCAGCAACGACGGGAAATGCAAAACCAGATGGAAACAGGAGACCTGTTTGATGTGTGGTTGGGTGGCGAATTTAGAGCCGCCAGAAGTGCATGGAACCTGAAGTCAATGCAGGAAACTCCTTGGGCCGCTTGTGTCGTCGATCGATCCCGAACTGAAGTAGAGAGGGCATTACGCAGATATCAACGCTGCTTCCTGCTCCTCGTAAACGCCTCCGATGAAGTGGTGATCGGTGGAGACCCCACAGAGATCAAATTGCTGACGGAAACCGAGGGCTGGTCATCGGTCCCACTCTCAGGGGTCACCTCTGTGCACTGTCCCTTAGTTGAATTGGTCCGCGAAGAGTATCGATCTCTTCATGATTGGCCCGTCACAGCTCCAAAGAATGGAAGCAAAATTCTGTGCACGGCTTCCGCCAAGCCTCTATCTATCAATTCCGCTGACATCGCCAACTCGATCTTGAATCAGGCGATACACGGGTTCGATTTCCCCCAGTTGATTGAAGAGATGTGGAACCAGGGAACGAGGATCTTTATCGAACCTGGGCCGGGAGCTTCCTGTTCACGTTTAATCAGGAAAGCTCTGGGCGATAAAAACTATCGGACGCTACCCCTCTTTTGGCGCGGAGAATCTGAGGAACTCAGCTTGACCAGGTTATTGCTGGCATGCGCAGTCGAAAGGATTCCGGTGAACTTTGAACCCTTGCTAGGAAACGATTCTTTCGCCGTGATCCGAACATTGGGAGACGATGAGAATTTGGTAGAAATTCCCGATGGCAAAGGACCAAGACATGTCCCCGCACTCCCTGCCTCAATGAAAAGAAATCTGAAGAGCCCCGCACTTCCAACTGAAATTGCAACCGAAGTAGTCCCCGTGACCGAACGGGAGCAAAGATTGACAACGAATCCCTCTGAAGAACCCAACAAAATCCTTGAACCAGCGATCTCTGCAGTCACTTCGCCTGTCCCTTCTCCTGTCCCTCCTTCTCCTGTCCCATCTCCTAGCTCAGCTCCTAGCTCAGCTCAGTCAAAAGTCCTCCCTGATATGCGGAAGGCGCGATTGGAAGAGCGATTGCGAAGAGTCGTCTCCCGACGCATCGAATCCTCCGAATCAGCTGCTACAGAGCAAACGGCAGACCCAGATATAGATCAGTTAAAAAACCTCCAGAGCACTCCTGAACGTATGAATGAAACATCGAAGGCTGATTCAGGCGCGTTGTTCAACCGAGCTCAATGCCTTGAGTTTGCCCGGGGGTCAGTGGGTCCAGTTCTAGGAATGAAGCATGGAGAGGCGGATCTATTTCCAACCAGAGTTCGCCTTCCGGACGAACCATTGATGTTGGTAGATCGAATTTTATCGATGGAGGGAGAGCCCCTCACCCTTGGCTCAGGGAGAATCGTTACAGCTCATGATGTCAAGATGGGTAGTTGGTATCTCGATTCTGGGAGGATTCCGACCTCCATCGCCGTTGAGAGCGGTCAAGCGGACCTGTTTCTTTCCGGCTTTCTTGGAGCTGATTTGCATACCCGAGGAGAATCGGTCTATCGACTCCTCGACGCACAAATCACTTTTCATTCAGACCTTCCTACTGCGGGAAAAAGCATCATCTACGATATCCGAATCAACGAGTTCTTCCGCCAGGACAAGACACTCCTCTTCAGGTTTGAATTCGATGCCACTGTGGACGGTGAACCATTTTTGATGATGCGCGATGGCTGTGCAGGATTCTTTTCCCCAGAAGAACTCGCTTCGGGAAGGGGCATCGTTCAGTCTCCCCATCGTCCTCGACCTCAACCGAAATGCCCCGCTGACTGGAGCCCTCCGACATCGACAAACCGTTCCGATTTGGATAGCACTGCACTCAACCTGCTCCGGCAGGGAGAACTCGGACAAGTGTTCGGTCCTGCATTTAAAGGGATTAATTTAAAAACACCATGGACCCTACCTGGTGGATTGATGACCCTGATCGATCGAATCACCCGGATCGAAGCAAAGGGTGGAGATTACGGTTTGGGTCACGTCGTTGGAGAATTAAAGATTCACCCCGATGATTGGTTCCTCACTTGCCACTTCACCGATGATCACGTCATGCCTGGAACTCTGATGTACGAAAGTTGCATCCACACACTCAGGGTCCTGTTGATGAGTTGGGGTTGGGTCGGAGAGGCTGAAGAGATTTCAGCAATGCCAGTTCCTGGAATCGCAGGCAGACTCCGGTGCAGAGGACAAGTGACCCCTGAGACTCGATTAGTCAGCTATGAAGTTCACGTCCACGAAATTGGGCTTCAGCCAAATCCATATGTGATCGCAAGTGCAGTAATGCTCGCAGATGGAAAACCTATCGTCGAGATGGAGGGGTTGTCCCTGAGACTCGTTGGTCTGAGTGAAGAAGCCCTCACTAACCTTTGGCGAAGTAACCACCCAGTCTCCCCTACTGCTGCCGACACTGACATTCTGCCTACTGCCCCTGGCGGTGGTGGCGATCACCCACTCACCTCTTCAACAAAGCCAACGATCTACAGCCATGATCAAATCCTCTCATTCGCAACAGGATTACCTTCGGCTGCTTTTGGGGATCGATACGAAATCTTCGATGGTGATCGATATCTCGCCCGCCTCCCCGGTCCACCTTATTGTTTCCTCGATAGAATCGTCGACGTCAAAGGAGAACCTTGGGTTGTCAAAGCTGGCGCAGAGTGCACGGCAGAGTACATGGTTCCTCCGGACGCCTGGTATTTCGCAGCTGGAGGCAGTGGTGAAATGCCGTTTGCGATCTTGTTGGAAATTGCTCTCCAACCCTGTGGTTGGCTTGCTGGGTACGTCGGTTCAGCGTTGACCTCACCAGACCCCCTCCACTTCAGAAACCTTGGTGGTGAAGCCACCCTGCAAAGACCGATCACTGCGGAAAGCGGACTCCTCACGACTCGGGTCAAAATGACTGCAGCAGATCACGGTGCAGGGATGTGGATCCAACACTTTGATCTAGAGGTAGATGATTCAAAGGGCCCTCTTTATCGAGGAAAGACTTACTTTGGCTTCTTCCCTCCAGAAGCTTTAGCAGAGCAGGTAGGACTGCCAGGTGCGGTACCAAAAACTGTTTCTCCCAGAGAATCGATGAGGGGAAAGTATTACCCGCTCGATCAAAGACAACCAGGACCAACAAAAGCATTTCGCATGCTCGATGAAGTCGATTTATACATCCCCGATGGAGGAAGCTCTGGCCTGGGATTTATTCGTGGATCGATCAATGTGAATCCTAATGCTTGGTTCTTCAAAGCTCACTTTATGGGTGACCCCGTATGGCCAGGAAGCCTGGGCCTGGAATCGATGCTGCAACTGTTACAAGAGATCGCCGTCGATCGCTGGGGGCCAAATGGCTCACTTACCCACAGAAGCATTCTTCCTGGCGTTCCCCATCGCTGGACTTACCGGGGGCAGGTGATTCCAAGTAGAAAACGAGTGGTCGTCGAAGCTCAAGTGAATGAGATCGATGACGAAAAGGGCTTCCTTCGAGCGGATGGAATGCTCATCGTAGATGATCTTCCTATCTACAGCATGGAAGACTTCACCATTCAGCGCAGGAATTCAAGATGACCTCGATCCCCGAACTACATCTGGCAGCCACTGGAATAGAGATGGCACCCTGTGTTGTCACCAGTGTCGAAATCGAACAGATGATGAGTTCCACCTGGAAACGACTCGGGATTCCCAATGGGCAAATCGAACAATTGACCGGGGTCAAAGAACGCCGCTGGTGGAACCGGAATACCTCAATATCAGAAATGTCAGCTCGAGCGGTGAGCAAGGCGCTGGATCGGGCGGGAATGGATATCTCGGCGGTCGATCGAATCATATACGCTGGCGTTTGCCGAGAAGGATTTGAACCCGCAACCGCCTGCTCTGTGGCTCACCATCTTGGTGCAGGTGACCATGTCGAACTTCATGATCTATCGAACGCATGCTTGGGAGCCATCGATGCCGTCGTACTCGCCGAAGATTCGATTCGCTCCCAACGCCATGAAGTAACTGTCGTTGTAAGTTGTGAAAGTGCGAGGGAAATCGTCGAGATCGCCTGTGCCAAGATTGAAAAGAATCCTGATATGGATCTATTCACAAAATCCCTGGCCACTTGGACCGGCGGATCAGGAGCCGCAGCGATGATTTTGACGTCGAGTAGAATCAGTGATAAAGGTCCTCGCCTTCTCGGCTCTGCCCATGGAAGTGATTCTCGGTGGCACCAACTCTGTCGCTGGGGAGTCAAAACTCCTCCTAACCTCGAAGATCCTGCAGAGCGTCTCGAATACATGGAGACAGATGCCATTGGAGTACTTCGCCACGGGGTCGAGCTGGGCGTAAAAACTTGGAACAGATTTCTAGAACAGCTGTATTGGAAACCATCCGATGTAGACCGAACCATTTGCCATCAGGTGGGGTCAGCTCACCGTCTTGAAATCATGCCATCGCTAGGGATTTCGCCCGACCAGGATTTCATCACCTTTCCGTTTCTTGGCAATATCGGTACCGTATCGATACCGATGACTGCAGCGTTGGCAGCAGAGCGTGGGTTTTTACAAAGTGGACACAAGGTTGCCTTTTTGGGGATTGGCAGTGGACTGGTCTGCCGAATGCTGGCATGGGAGTGGCGATGAAGCAGAGAAGTTTCCAGGAGGAATACCCTTTCACCGGAAAATCTTGGGATAGAGGTAATGGGATCCGAATGAACTACGTCGATGAGGGAGAAGGCAAGCCCATCATTTGCGTTCATGGAAATCCCACATGGTCATTTCACTTCAGAAATCTCATCCAGGGTCTCTCAACGATGAATCGCGTCATCGCGGTGGATCACGTAGGTTGCGGACTCTCAGACAAACCCTCCGAGGCCGATTACAGTTATCGGCTTGCTGACAGGATTGACGACTTGGAGAGGTTGCTCGATGACCTGGGCATCGATTCGGAGGCGACTTTGATCGCCCACGATTGGGGAGGAGCCATCGGATTTGGCGTCGCTGGAAGAAAACCGGAACGCTTTGAACACTTGGTTGCCATCAACACCGCAGCCTTCCCTCTCCAGCAAGGGATGGCCTTTCCACCCATTCTAGGCCCGGCTCGTGGAGCTCTGGGAGAGTGGCTTATTCGAAGACTCAATGCCTTTTTAAATGGCACTTTGTTGATCGGTGTGAAGTCGAGAAAATTGTCACGAGCCGAGCGCAGTGGGTATCGGTATCCATACCAAAATTACAAAGATCGCTTGGCGGTTCACCGATTTGTCGAAGATATCCCTGTCAGTAGTGAAGATCCTTCTTGGGAATCGTTAAACGAAGTTGAAAAAAATCTCGAACGACTGAGGAATCATCCCCTGCTCCTGCTCTGGGGTGAAAAAGATCCAGTCTTCAATACAGACTTTTTACACCACTGGAATACCTTGTGGCCGAATGCAGAGATTCATCGTTGGCCCGAGGCCGGACACCTTCTCCTCGACGAGTTTCCGGAGATCCTACTCCCCATCATTCGCAAGTTCAGAAACAGACAACCTGTTTATGGAGGGTTGGTTTGAGTTTAATCGCCCCTCTCGCTCAGCCACAGGCAGGAGTTGACAGGCTCTTACGCCAACATACTCGAGCTCATCCAGAGCAAATTGCCGTGAGGGAGTTTCGAAATGGTCAACTTGAGGAGCGAACCTTCAAAGAGTTAGACCATCTCGTCGATCAAACTTGCCATGCTCTGATTCAACGTGGGATTCGCAGGGGAATGCGGACGGTGCTGATGGTTCCACCTGGAAGAGAATTTCTTGCGTGTACCTTCGCATTGTTGCGAATTGGTGCCCCACCAGTCCTCGTCGATCCAGGCCTAGGCATCTCCGGATTAAAATCATGCCTCGACCGAGCACGGCCAGAAGCCTTCGTCGGAGTCAGCAAGGCTCATTGGGCGAGAGTTCTCTTGGGCTGGAGCCGCTCGACGATTCAACACCGATTTGGAGTCGGCGAGGGTCCATTCCCTCCGGGGACTTATCATCTGACAGATCTTCGAAAAAAGATCCCTTCCATGGTTCCTTACGAAGGGCCTGTTCTCGATCGAGATGAACTCGCTGCAATCTTGTTCACCTCCGGAAGTACTGGCCCAGCAAAGGGAGCGATGGCTCATCATGGACAATTGGAAGCCCAAGTCGAAGCTCTCGCTCGCTGTCACCAGCTTTCACCCGGAGAGGTAGATCTTCCAACATTCCCACTCTTCGGACTCTTTGGAGTAGCGATAGGAATGACCTCTGTAGTTCCAGTCATGGATTTCACGAAGCCTGCAAAAGCAGACCCCCAGCACCTTCTGGATCTCATAAAAAACTTCAAGGTCACCAATCTTTTCGCCTCTCCTGCGCTTTTAAAATCGCTTTCTGATTACTTACATACTTCAGGCCAAAAAATCGAAGGACTTCGAAGAATCATCAGTGCCGGCGCCCCTGCCCGTCACGAAGAGATCGAGCGCCTGGCTATGCACGTTACCGCTGAGACAGCGATCGAAACTCCATACGGCGCAACGGAAGGGCTCCCCCTGTGCCACACAAGTCATCAGAAGATTCTCGAAACTCGTGATCACACCCTCGCTGGAGAAGGCGTATACATCGGTGCTCCAGTCGCCGAAGTGCAGATGCAGATCGTTGAGCCATCGGGAAACCCTGAAGATCAGCCTCTTCCTACTGACACCGTCGGCGAGATTTGGGTTACGGGATCAACTGTGAGCCGCGGATACCTTTTTGATGAATCCGCCAATCACGATCACAAATACTTGGATTCAAGTGGGCGAATCTGGCACCGCACCGGAGACATCGGTACTCGAGATCAGAATGGGGATATCTGGTTCAGGGGTAGAACCAGTCAAAGAATCCACACCGCTCATGGGCCCATCGACACTGTCGCCACAGAAAGAATGTTTGAGGGGCATCAAGGTGTCTTTCGTACCGCGCTTGTCGGAGTCGGACCCTACGGCTCCCAACGTCCGATCTTGTGCGTTGAACCTGATCCGACGACGAAGATCCCTCACCAGCAGATTCGCGATGAACTGACCACACTTGCAAAACAAAATCCTTTGACCACTCTCATTGAAGCGATAGTGATCACTGGCCCTTTCCCGGTCGATATTCGTCACAATGCAAAAATTCAAAGGGAGGTGCTCGCCACCCGCCTCGGGGGATATCTTTCATGAAGTGCCTCATCACTGGAGCTGGTGGGTTTATTGGTGGCCGCCTTGCCCAACGCCTTATCGAAATGGGTCATGAAATCGTCACCTTTCAAAGGGGAGAATATCCACATTTGAACGATCTTGGAGGGACTCACTACCGAGGATCCCTCGATCACTTTGATCAATTGATGGCAGCATTCAGTGACGTAGATGCGGTGTTCCATGTTGCTGCGTTAGCGGCAATCTCTGGACCCAAAGAAGATTTTGAACGCACCAACGTCATTGGAACTCAAAATGTGATCGATGCGTGCCGTAAAAATGGCATCGAGAGGTTGATCTTCACGTCGTCTCCCAGTGTGGTTTTTTCTGGAGGCGATCAGAATGGTATCGACGAATCAGAACCCTACCCTGACCATTTCTTGGCCGACTATCCGCGAACAAAAGCTCTCGCCGAAGGCGCGGTGCTCTCCGCCAATGATGAACAATTGAAAACCATCGCATTGCGCCCGCATCTCGTATGGGGCCCCGGTGATCGCCATCTGTTTCCCAGGATCATCGATAGAGCTCGGAACAATAAACTGAAACTCGTGCGTCGTCCGGGGATGAAAATTGATGCTTGCTACATCGACAATGCGATCGATGCTCACATTTGTGCTTTGGAAAAATTGGATTCAAATCCCGCATGCAGAGGCAAAGCATACTTCATCTCTAATGGTGAACCGATTGCCCCAGAAGATTTGATTCAGCAATTCCTGGAGTGCGAGGGGCTACCGTTGATTCGACCCACGTTGCCTCCAGCAGTCGCTCGCTTCGCAGGCTGGCTGATTGAATCGCTGTACAAAACTCCCTTCTTCAACGGAGAACCACCGGTCACCCGATTCGTTGTTCGACAGCAATCGACCAGTCATTGGTTCGATCTATCGGCCGCAAAAAGAGATTTAGATTGGGTTCCAAAAGTCTCCACAGAAGAAGGAATGAAGCACCTGCGATCTTCACTGCGCGAATCGGAGTCCGTCTCCACATGAATTCAGATTCTAAATCCAACGTCATAACCGATAGCCCCATCGATATTGAAATTTGGAAGTTCTCACTCAGTGGAAACCCTGCCGAACCTCACTTTCATCTTGCAGAACTCGTAGAAGAGGAACGCTCGCGAATCGATCAAGGTATTTTTCCAGAATTGGGAGAACGCTCTTTTCGATCTCGATTGGGATTGCGACGAATCCTTGCCAACTACCTTGATTGCTCTCCCGCAGAGGTTCCCTTGATGATAGAAGGCCACGGCAAACCTATCCTGAATGGAGAGGCCTCTCTCCAATTCAATCTGAGCCACTGTGGTGAATACGCGATTCTGGCAGTTTCCAAGCAAACACCATTGGGGATTGACCTGGAACGAATCAGGAAAGAATCCCCCATCGATGATCTAGCACAACGCTGCTTCTCCATAGAAGAACAGGAAGGCTGGTCAAAGACCGAAGAAGAGAAACGTAGAACCTCATTCTTTCACCTCTGGGTACAAAAAGAAGCGATGGTAAAAGCTCATGGCGCTGGAATGACTCTGCCCCTACGCCACTTTTCAGGGGAACCGAATGCGGAAATACTCGAGGGACCTATCAAATCTGAACTACCAGAGATCGGCGAGAATAAATGGCGATACATTGCTGACACTGAGGGGCATGACATGCGTTCTGCCATCGTGTTTTGCGGAAGCAAAGCACGAATCGTGACGAGGGACCCAGAAGAGGTAAACCTTAGTCGATGGTCACTGTAATCGATCCCGGCCCTGACTCGCCTTGTCCCACAGAATCAAATCCACCCACACGAATCAGGAAGCTCTCGCCTGCGGTCATCGGTAGACCACTGATCCTCGAAGTGAAATCTGGACAAGCTTGCCCTTGCGCATCAACGCCATCGCCATTACAGGCCACTTGGGTCAACTGACTACAGCTCCCGCTGTAAATCACCAAGTCTGAGTCGAATTCAACTTCTGAAGAGCAGAGTGAGATTGTTGCAAGCCCCGTTGAAGGAGCAGTGAAATCAAACCAAATATCAGAGTACATCAACCCCAGAAGAGTACCTTCACACCCGAGATCATCGTACGGCTCAGGTGAATCAGTCATCGCAGAGGTATCAAATGGAGTTGTTCCAAGACCGATATCGATGGCACCGCTGCATTCGTCACCGGGGATTCCCGCGCCACAAGTGGAGTCAAAGCAGCCGACATCGCAACCTAAAGAATCTGGAGTGGGATCGAATCCTGCCATTGGGAAGGGCGCTGCAGGGCTCATTCCACCCGTGAACTGGTATGCCAACAAGTTGACAGCATCGGCCAGATCCAGATTACCGTCGTCGTTGAAGTCCGCAGCAGAAGCGCATGGCATATCACCCGAAACAAACAGGAACTGAAGTGTGGTTACGGGGTCAACCAGATTCAATTCCCCATCGCTATTGACGTCTCCTCTAATAAAGAGGACTTGCGGAATTGGCAGAGAAATTTGACACGTATCAGTACTACTGAAGACTCCTTCGAGAGATCCCCTCAGAAAGTAATCCACGCTTTGCCCAGTGATCGGTTGGTCATCACTGAAGCTGGTCGCATTCGAAGTCAATGTCGTCAAAAGAGAGCCTTGGCGAAAAACATCTATCTGATCGTAAGAGAGAGGGTTCTCCCAAGTCAGTAATACAGCTCCGCCATTATCGAAACATTCGAGATTCATTGGCGCTTCGAGTAAGCCATCAACTGTCACCTGGCATGAGACCTCAGGGGACGAGACATTGGAGAGTACCCCCTGCAAACTGTAATTCAGCTCTGCTCCAAGGGTCGCATTTGGATCCTCATAACTCTGAGTTCCCCCTGGAAGCTCAGCGATAAGAACACCATCCCTGGCGATTTTCACAGTTGAGTAGCTGACAGGTTCCTGCCAACTCAAATACACCGTTTGGGAGGCCTCCCCACAGCTGAACTGAGTAGGCCTGGGAACGTCACTAACCGAAAGCTCCAACACGTCAGTCTCCGTCGGAAGCACAGCTCCTTGCGGATCAGTGATGATCGATCCGATCCAACCACAAGTCAAATCAGGATCTGGTGTCGTCAGTGTGGTATCTCCGTTCATAGCACTACCGATGACACGAAACTCCATTTGGGCCAGAGGGATGATCTCGTCGGAGCTGGTCTCTTCCAAGATCAACCCAAGACTTAAAGCTTCAATACCACTTCCATCCCACCAAGTACTACACCCCTGATCTCCACCGGTTCCGGTGGGCTGTGGAGCATTCCAAACGAGGATTTCTGGGGTTGGGGAACCCGCAAGCTCCCCGGGTAGCTGAAGAGCCGTCAACCGAAGAAAAGCAGAGTCCCAAGAGATGACATGCTGGAGCCCTCGAACAGAGAATCCTCCAGAATTGTCAACTGTGAGATCGACCAAGAAGGTTTCTCCTGGTGCGACGGTGGTTGTAGTTGTGGTCAATTCCAAGTTGATATTCTGCCCCAGAAGAGGGGTCCAACCTGCACCGACTACAGAAAGTAGAGGGATCATCCAAAGGGTGGTGAACAGTTTTCTCAGGATAGAACTCGACATGGGATCACTCTCCAACTCCATCTTCCCCGAACTTCACCGATCATGAAGTTCATATCCCCTAGGATATCATTGGAGCAAAAATCCCATGTCAATAAATCGGCGACTCGGCAATCAGGTAAGGGTATTTAAGGCTGCTCCCGCCCAAAACCAATTCACCTGACTTTCACTACATGTGTGACTGCACTCGGCGCGATCTTCCGATCCGTCTTGGTGGCGGAAAATCGCTGTGAGGCTGCTGCCTGGGCCGAATTGGTCGAGTCCTTCGATCGTCACCACGTCACCTTGGAGAACCTTGTCATAATCGGCAGGATCCTTGAATCGAAGCGGCAAAACTCCCTGCTTTTTGAGATTCGTTTCATGAATGCGTGCAAAAGATCTCACAATCACTGCCCCACAACCCATGAACCTTGGAGACATGGCCGCATGCTCTCGGCTCGATCCTTCTCCGTAATTTTCATCTCCGACAACGGTCCAAAACTTCCCCTGATCTCTTAAGGACTGTGCAATTTCGTGGAGAGGCTTACTGGCACCACTTTGCAGATCTGTACCCAAGCCGGGGCTGTCGTGAAATGCATTGACCGCACCTAAGAACATATTTCTAGAGATGTTTTCAAGATGACCACGGTATTTGAGCCATGGCCCAGCCGGTGAGATGTGGTCGGTCGTGCACTTTCCATTTGCCTTGAAAAGGAGTGGCATGTCAGCCAACTGATCTGCTTCCCGGGGCTTAAAGGGATTCAAAAGTTGTAATCTTTCGCTATCGGATGCGACGTCTACTTGGACCGATCGACCATCTTCAGGCGGAGAAACGAATCCCTCTGTATCGACAACAAAGCCCTCTTCAGGAAGGCTGTCCCCTTCAGGTACAGGAAGCTTGATCTGTTCACCACTCGGAGTGGTGACGAGGTCGGTGAGTGGATTGAAGTCGAGGCTTCCAGCGATCGCAAATGCTGTCACCAAATCAGGACTGGCGATGAAAGAGAGTGTTTGAGCGTTCCCGTCATTCCTTCCGGGGAAATTCCTGTTAAAGGAGCTCACGATGCTATTCGAGGTTCCCTTTTCCATGTCATCCCGCTGCCATTGACCAATACAGGGTCCGCAGGCATTGGCCAAAACGGTTCCCCCCAAATTTTCGAAGATGCCAGCCTGACCATCGCGCTCAACGGTCTTAAAGACCTGAGTGGAACCGGGAGAAACTAGAAATTGACTCTTAGCCTTGAGACCAAGCTTGACTGCTTCATCCGCAACTGAAGAGGCTCGATCCATATCCTCGTATGAGGAGTTTGTGCAAGATCCAATCAACGCTGCACTAATATCCAAAGGCCAGTCATTTTCACGGGCTTCATCTCCCAATTCTGAAATTGGTCGAGCTCTATCCGGTGAATGAGGACCCACGACATGCGGCTCAAGAGTGCTGAGGTCTATTTCGAGAACCTGATCATAAAAATCGGCGACATTAACTTCGACTCCTTCGTCAGGAACGAGCAGGTCAGCATGATCCCGAGCCAATGCAGCAAGTTCCGCACGGCCCGTGGACTCCAAGTACGAGAACATCGCCTCATCGAAGGGGAAGACTGAGCAGGTCGCTCCAATTTCGGCTCCCATATTTGTAATGGTGGCCTTCCCGGTGCACGAAATCGACCGAGCTCCGGGGCCGATGTATTCGACGATCGCTCCAGTCCCACCTTTGACGGTGAGCTCTCCAGCAACCTTGAGGATGACGTCCTTGGCAGAGGTCCAACCATTCAATTCTCCGGTCAAGCGGACAGCGATGGCACCGGGCCAGCGGACATTCCAAGGTAATCCGGCCATCACATCGACCGCGTCTGCTCCACCCACTCCGACCGCCAACATACCCAGCCCACCCGCATTAGGAGTATGGCTGTCTGTGCCAATCATCAATCCTCCGGGAAATGCATAATTTTCCAGGACCACTTGGTGAATGATTCCAGATCCAGGTTTCCAAAATCCGATCCCATATTTTTCGGAGGAACTTCTCAGGAATCGATAAACCTCAGCATTCACTTCTTCAGCAACAGCAAGGTCCGCTTCAGCTTCATGACGCGCTTGAATCAGGTGATCACAATGCACGGTAGAGGGGACCTGAACCTGATCCAAACCCGCTTGCATGAATTGGAGGATTGCCATTTGTGCAGTGGCGTCTTGCATCGCCACCCGGTCAGGTCTCAGATCACAGTAATCATCTCTTCGCCGAGGAACCGATTTCAGTTCCCCTTCAGAGATATCTAAATGGGAGCACAGAATCTTTTCTGCAAGGGTCAATCCCCGACCAAGGACTTGGCGAGCCTGGTCATGGCGTTGGGCAGCCTTCTCGTAAAGTTGACGAATGGTGCTGATATCGATCATTTCTGGCTCCTTGAATCCCGCTTGAATCCCGCTTGAATCCCGCTTGAATCCCGCTCGCATCCTACTTGAGACGCCTCCTGAAGCGGGTATCATCGGTTCTGACGCGGATTATGTATTCAACCGGCATTGATAGTATCCCATGGTCTGTAAATCCGGGAGTGAATCCGTGTGTCGAATTGCTGACATTATGCCCGCCCTTTAAACCGAATTGGCTCAGCCAAGTCGGGTCGCCCTAGGTGGGAAACGAGGTTGTTGTGGTGAAGATTCCCTGTGCATCCATTTTTAGATCTTTCTTATCAAGTTGCACTTCCAGAGAATCCTGCAATGAGAATGCCGAGAGATTTAGTACTGTGAAGGCTCCGTCTTCACTTCCAAGTGCTCTTTTGACTCTCGTTTGGGTACTCCTGCTGGCGATGACACCATTCTCTGCTTTACATGCCCAAAGCACCTCGATGTCTATCGGAAGTGTTTCAGCGGAGCCTGGAGGAAATTTCGACCTTCCGATTCTGGGGAACTGGACCGGAGACATCTCTGGATTCAGCTTCTCTGCTGAGTTCAGTGGGCCCACACCATTCCCCCTCGAGAACTTGGTGGTTGACGTGGAGGGCACACTCGCTGGAGCGATCAATGCAGAGTACGTACAAGCGCAGATCGACATGACCAATCGTACGATTATCTGTGGAGTACTCTTTGACGCCCTTCCGCCCTTCAATGGCCAAGCTCTTCCGTCATTGGGATTTGCCCAAGAGATCGCCTTCATTCGCGGTACGATTTCGGCAAACTCGACCGAATCCATCTCAAACTTTACTCTTCAAGATGGTTACGGTTCCCCTCCAATAAACAACATGCTGGTCTTTGGAACCACATCTGTAGCTGTCGATTCTCTATCACCGGGAAGTGTGGAGATCTTCATTCCACCGGTTCCAGAAGTTTTCATTCGTGGAGACGTCAATATGGATGGCCAAGTGGATATCGCGGATGTGATTTTCCACCTCGACTACACATTTCTCTCTGGGCCACTGCCTGTCTGCATGGATGCAGGGGATGCCAATGACGATGGAGTCTCGGATATTTCCGATGCGATTTTCCTTCTCTATTGGTTTTTCCTCGATGGACCAGGCCCGTGGTTCCCATTCCCCAACCCCGGAGAAGACCTCACCAATGACAATCTCGATTGCGCCCAGGGCTTGTAAAAGCGAGTTCTAACTGGGTGTGGAGATAGGATCAGTCCTAAAAAAATAGAAGCCCCACCAGGAAAGTACCTGGTGGGGCTTCTATTTTATTGGGAATCAAAGATCAGCTCATATCCCTAAACAAATCAAGAAAACGATCTTCATACTTCTTAAACAATCCTAGTCGATCCAGTTCCGCTTTAAGAAGTGGAGTTTGGGAGCGATCAAACCTAGCCCGAGTAAAGAAAATTTCGATGTCTTCCAACTCTTTTGAGCCGGCTTTTACTCCGTCATCAGCTTCATTCTCATCCAAATAGGACTCCGTCGTATTTTCAGGTGCGAGCCAAGACTCCTCACCGTAGTTATTGAAGGAGTCACGCAATGAAATCATATTGTCTTCGAGGGCAGAAATTTGGCCGTCGAGATGGTCGAAATTCATTCGAATCGACAGCAGGGAACAAAATGATTTCAGGAGAGCCTTGGTGGCCTTGGGGTTAGGGGAGTGTAGTCCCCATACGGGAATCTCAGAAACGAGGCAGGTCCCCCTTAATCCCATTTCTGCTGCAGCCAGCAGTGTCAGGCCATTCAAGCCACAGATCCTCTCCTCTTTGAGCGGAGGGATTCCTGCTTTGGCCAACGATTCTCCCAAGTGGTAGTCGGTACTTCCGAACCAGACAGTCGGATCATCTTCAGGCTGCAGAAGGCTCGAAATCGCTGCAAAAGTAATCACAGTCTCGACTCCAAAATTAGAGACCGCCGAACGGATCACAGACCTGGCGAGGGCTAAAGGATTATCGAGCGATTGAGCTTCAGGAATAAAAAGGATGAGTTCATTGCTCGACTTGGTGACGACTTTTTGGAAGACCAGCTTTGGTAGGCTACCTGGAAAGCATAAACCATTCTTAACCTGAATATCATCAACCATAAAGTGAGGATCAGGATTGAGGGCAGACACACTATCTGAATGGAGACTTCCAGACAAATTTCTGACGCAAGAAGATGCGACTCCCCCAAGACCGGGCCAACCGACGACAAGAATTGGACCATTGCTTGAGCCGGAGGCTCCTTCGAACGGTGTCGTAAACATTCAGTCACCTCAAATAATTAATCAGAGCAACATTTAAATAAAATACCAATGAGGAAATATTTAGACCTCATGCGTTAAGAATAACACCCGCCCTCCCCTCTTCAAGCCACCTATAGCTCATTTCACGCGATGTTGGATACTTGACATTAAAGTCCGAAAATCACTAAATACGGCCAAGATGGCGACCTTTTTAGCCACCCTCAGTAACGAGTGCTGAGGAACACCAGAATGGCCCATATGGATATTACATATCTTGACCACCTTGCCCCATTTAAGATCTCGACCGGCTCCCTGCCGCTTTTTCTCACCAGGACCTCGTCCAAGAGCAAATAGAGACCCACGCCCGCCGGAATCCCACTCCACCACCATTTCTCAGGAACGAACAAAGGCATCGAATAACAAGACCACAGATAGCCGATCCAGCAGAAAACGACAGAGATCCCCATCGCTCGGCGCAAATGATCTTCCTGGTACTGAAGTAGGCTAGATCGATAATGACTGGGGACCCCTGAACTCAGCTCTGAAAATCTCTTCCCCAATGCGAGGGCAAAGGCTAGAGAGAATCCTGTCGCCAAAAGGCCGCCATTCAACGGAAGTAATACGAGAGAACATCCAAGGATCAACCTGAGCACAAAAAAACCACTCAGGAATACCACATCTAGCCACGCGACAGATCTGGCGAACAGTGTGTAAACACCGTTTCCGGCAAGATATAGAAGAGCGAGGATCCAAGGTTTCGGGCCTCCCACCCCAGCTCCCGGCAAGAATCCCAAAATCCCCAACCCTAGAATCAAGCTCCCACCTGCCACCAACCAGGCCCCCCTGATATCGACGAGGCCTGCGGCGAGAGGTCGCAGTCGCTTGATCGGGTGGCTCTGGTCCCGGGTCCGGTCATGAATGTCATTGAACACGTAGACCGCTGAGCTCAGCAGGGAGAACCCAAACAACCCTAGAGACAGCACCAGGAGATCGGGAACTTGGTCCATCGACAGGGCAAACGGAAGTGGCAGGAGAACAAACAGATTCTTGGCCCAATGCTGAACCCTCATCAATCGGAGGACGGTGGTAATAGGATTGGGGCGAGGAGATTCACTCGAATCAGTCTTTGGAAGATTCGTCAAATTGCGCTGCCCCCTTCTCCAATTGGTTCCGATCTGGGTTAACATCCCTCCATGGAGAATCCCATGATACCCATACCCGAAAGCGGGGAAAATTCAGAGCTTGAGGAACTTCGCCGAGAGGCCCTCAAACTGGGTTTTTCAGCGCTGGGAATCGCTCGTGCCGGCATATCACCCCATGCGGAGCGATTCCGCGATTGGATTCAAGCAGGCATGCACGCCGGCATGAGCTGGCTGGAGAAAAATACAGAGAGACGCCTCGACCCCACCCATTCATTGGAAGGTGCCAAGAGCGTCGTCATGTTGTCCCTGCAATACCAGGACGAAATCGAGGCACCGCCGTCAGCGCCAAAGATCGCCAGGTATGCCAGGGGAAGAGATTATCACAAGGTCATGGTCCCCATGCTGAAAGCTCTCTGTGATCACATCTCCCAATCGGGACGTTGGAAAACTTGGTATTGTGTCGATGCTTCACCAATCCTAGAGCGCGATTGGGGAGAAGCATCCGGACTTGGCTGGATCGGAAAGAATGGCCTGTTGATCAATCGAGAGATGGGCAGCTGGTTCTTTCTCGGGGGAATCGTCACAGATAGGGTTTTGGAAGCAACGCCGGCGACCCTCGATCATTGTGGAAGCTGTACCCGCTGTCTCGACGCCTGTCCGACGAATGCCATCGTCAAACCGCGAACGGTCGATGCTCGAAAATGTATTTCCTATTGGACTATCGAGCACAAGGGAGACTTGCCCGCAGAATCTGAGTTACACGGCTGGCTCTTCGGTTGTGACATCTGCCAAGAGGTTTGCCCGTGGAATACCCGCCCTGCTCGCATCCATCCAAAAATTCACGACGATTTAACCCCTCGACCGATTCCTCAGTCTGCCGAGGAGATCCTAGAATTCTCTGAAGTTGATTACCTAAGATATTTCGCAGGTACCCCCGTCACTCGCACAGGCTTCTCTGGACTTCAAAGAAACGCGCGGGCACTGATCAGGGAAAGTCAGGGGAAAGACTCTTGAGATCCCTCACCTCTCCGAGCGAGCTCTTTAATGGCACGATGGCCACACATGGTGCCATGGCACTCATCGCTGTCTCCTTGCTCTGGTGGATTGAGGGAGTTGAATTTTTTGTGGTGACCTCATTTTCCGGACTCATTAAATCGATGGCGCTGGGAACTGTTGCTGGCATTTTGGTTCAAGCAGTTCAACTTTTTCTCAAGATGATCAGTTCTTCTTTGCAAAGACTGAGTCACTTTTTGGCTATCCAATTTGAGGGCTGGACCATCAAAGAAATCTTCTTTGTGGCGCTCATCTCATCGATCTCTGAAGAACTCCTGTTTCGAGCTTTACTTCAGCCTTTTCTCGGACTTTGGATCACCAGCGCAATTTTTGGGCTTGCCCATTGGACCGGTCAAAAGGGGTTAAGAATCTGGATCTTCCTGGCATTCCTCGGTGGCTTATTCCTCGGCTATTTGGCAGAACACCCCCTCTTCGGATTGTCCGGGTGTATAGCTGCCCACTTTGCCATCAACTTGACGAGCCTTTGGATCCTTACCCGAAGTCGAGTCAACGTCGATCCCTCATCACTCCACTGCTGAAACTCAACGCCAGTAGCCCCCTTCCAACATGGAATCGATTAATTCCCAAATTCGTCTCAAATCGCCGATATTCGGCAAAATAACTAGGATTCCGGTTGGTTGACACCCCCCTAATTTCAACAGATGATGACTGGGTTGGGAGCCGCGGAAGAGAACCTGTCTCCCAGCGGGGTTGCGAAAGCGTTGTCCACATCAGTCCATTCCGTTGTGGTCGGCCCATTGGCGGTCGGTCCATTGTGGTCAGTGCGTAAGTGTTCTTTACACGAGGGCAATCCAGGGTAAATCAGGGCAATCCTAACTGCCCTGCATAAGCGCTCTGACCACTGCGGATTATCAGCGTTTGAAGTTGATTGGGGGAGAATCATGGTCATTAAGCGAATCGATCCTGACAAGGCACACGACTTACTTCAGTCTGATCAAGGTTTTAAATACCTTGATGTCCGGATGCCTGAAGAGTTTGTCGAAGGCCACATCCCCGAGTCCACGAATATTCCACTGATGATCCGAGGTGACGGTGGAGTAGGACTGAGGATGAACCCTGAGTTCGTTGACTGTGTCGAAAAGGAATTTGAGCCGGACACTAAGATTATCCTCGGCTGTCAAAAGGGTGGTCGCTCTCAAAAGGCCGCAGATCTCCTTTCCGAAAAAGGTTTCAGCAATCTACACGACATGCGCGGTGGATTCGTTGGTGAAACAGACGTGCTCGGAAATGTGACCTTCCCTGGCTGGGATTCGCGGGGATTACCGACGACCCGTAATTAAATGTGCGGCGGATATCAGAAGAGCTAAAGAATCGCTGCTCCCCTGCAATCCGACCAAAGTAGTGCCTCTGCGATAAACAAGGGATTTAGGCTGACGCCATCTTCTAATTAGAAGAATTGGAAGAGCGGCTTGCGATACCGGCAAATATCCTTCTCGAAACCCAACCGACCACCCAACGCGGAGCCCAGCGCATTCCGAACAGCAAGATTTTATTTCTGAGTCCAGGGATGATCGTTGGTCGATTGGCGAGAAGCCCCTGAATAGCGGCTTTAGAAACCTCCTCAGCGGTCATCTGGCCGGCACGAATATTAGTTTCAGCGATTCCTGCTGATTTAAAGAAGGAGGTACTCGTCACTCCAGGCGCCAGTAAAACGACTCTCACTTTCGAACCTGAAATTTCCCATCTCAAGCTCTCTGCGAAGCGATTTACAAACCCCTTAGTACCGCTGTAGACCGACATCCCCGGCCCGCCAACAAAACCAATCATCGAACCAACAAAAAGAATAAAACCCCTATTCCTCCGGAGCATGGGTTCAAGAGCCGCATGACTCAACTGGGTTAGGGCCTGAATATTGAGATAGATCATTCGATCCTGAGTCGCTATGGGGAGTTCCTCAAAAAGTCCTCCCAAACCGACACCTGCATTGTTAACGAGGCCATCCACCACTTCGCCATCGAGCTCATGTATTAGGTGATCGACTCCCGCCTGTGTCGCCAAATCTGCAGTGACACAACGACATTGAACAGCACATGCAGCGGCCACTGCTTTGAGTCGATCGGCATCTCGACCAACAAGAATCAAAGATTCGACACCAGATCGAGCTAATTCGACGGCAATGGCTGCGCCAATCCCATCACTTGCGCCTGTGACGACCACGTTCATACCACTGAGGAAACTCGACGAAAGAGACATCACACTCCTCTATGATCCTGAAAACTGTAGCCATAAAGATCGCAACTTCGTGCTCTAGTCCTCAAGGATCCCCTCCATATTGGCCTTAAACCAACACATCTGCAGACTCTATTGACAAAACTGGCTCAAATTGTGGAAATTAGGAAGCCGCCATGAAGGAGTCGACCAGTCATGACCACCATTGTGCCTGACATTATCACTACTGTCATGTCGGGTACGACCATCCTACCTGAGTGGTTGGACGGTGCCAGAGCACTGAGTAACCTCAGGATCTTCTGGGATCAGTCTAACTGGATCGACGTCGTCATCCTTCTTGGAATGTTAGCGGGACTGTTTACTGGAGCAGGCTTGGGGTTCTATCGCTCCACAGCTTTATTGTTTGGCTCTACCACCGGTGCATTCATGGCATTCCAGTTTTCAGGTGAACTTTCCAGAACGACATCCTTTCAATCGATCGTTTTAGAAGTAGGACCGCTGGGAGCGCAGATCATTGCCGGGTTGGCGATTTTCACGGTTTGTATCCTTTCCACCATGACGATCACCTTCTTTTTCAGAAGCTTCTTCGACAAGACTCTGCAAACCTGTGATGGGGTACTTGGAGCATTGATGGGCGCAACACTGGCAGGCTTAGTCTTTGGCCTGTTGGTCTTAGGGATCTTTCAATGGCCCGATGGCAAGATTCATGATCCGATCAGAGCTTCAGTGATCGGGGTTCCATTGGCAGAGGCTACCGGAAAGCTTGATCGTTTCTTCCCCGACGATTTCCGAGACCGATTCCACAACACCCTTGCGGAATCCATCGAAGCCCAGGTCCAAATCGTACCAGCGAGTGCGAAGATCTCGAATGGCCAAGAACACTAAACAGAGCATTCCCGGACAGTCACCGTGGCTTATAATGATGATTCACTCCAGCCCAGGGAATGAGCTTGATGAATTTCATAACGGAACAAAAGCCACGCTCGTATCAGAGCTCCTCACAAAAAAATAACCTCATATCGATCGCCGGTCTCTTGGTCGCCTTCTTCATCGGATTGACGAACTATTCTCAAGATTTACTGGCTCAAACGGATGTGCCCCCACCTGCCAACGGAGCTGAAGAGACACGACAGTCCCTGAACCGGATCTACAAAGATTTTTGGGATTACCAACTCTCGATTCAACCGATGCTTGCAGCCGAGCATGAGGTCGAGGGAGCAAATCGATTGCTACCCCAATCAGGACTGAAGACCATCGACAGAGACTTGCAAGAGTACTTCAAGTTCTTCAATGAAATGTATGCGCTGGATCTTTCTCTGGTCACCAAGCAAGAGAAGCAGCAAGCCTTAATGCTTATTGCGATCATCGAAAATCGCCTCGATGGAATTCGCGTAGGGGAACACCTTGCCCCTATCAATCAACGCAGAGGTCCTCAGGTATGGTTACCAAGACTTTCCAGTCAACTTCAGTTCAACCAGAAATCTGATTACGAAGACTACCTAGCAAGGCTCGAACAAGTCCCAGAGTATCTCGCTGGAATCAGGGAAGTTCTCGAGAGAGCAGTCAGCGAAGGATTTATCCCACCGCAAGTAACTCTCTCTGGAGTTTTGGATCAATTTAAGGCTTGTACAACACCAAAACCGGAAGACTCCCTCTTTTACGACCCATTCCGGCTGGCCCCTCCTGAAATCCCAGCGAGTCAATGGAAGCCCCTGGAGGAGCGAGCAAAGAAAGTCATCGGCGGAGCAGTTCAAAAATCATTGGCAGAACTCGCGCAATATCTGGAAACAACCTACATACCCTTGTCTCGAGATACGGTAGGGGCATATCAATTTCCCAATGGAAATGAGTATTACAGTTTCTGCATTCGTAAACACACGACGACGAACCGATCCGCAATGGAAATTCATCAACTCGGCCTCCGTGAAGTTGCGCGGATAAGAAAAGAAATGCAGAGCATCATTGACGAAGTTAATTTTGATGGTGATTTCGCCGCATTCGTCAATTTTTTGCGTGAGGACTCTCGCTTTTATCACAAAACGGCTGAAGACCTTCTTGCAGGATATAGAGACATTTGCAAGCGTGCGGATGCCGCGATGCCATCTTTATTTGGGAACCTACCCCGAGCTCCCTATGGAGTTCGCGAAATTCCCGCTCATGAGGCGCCCCGATCGACGACGGCATATTACATGTCTCCACCTGCAGACGGTTCACAACCCGGTTGGTTCTACGCCAATACTTTTGACCTGAAGAGTCGGCCCATTTATGAGATGGAAGCCCTTGCTCTTCACGAGGCAGTCCCTGGACATCACCATCAGTTAGCCCTTCAAGGGGAGATGGAAGGCTTACCCCAGTGGCGTAAAATTACCCACTTCACAGCATATATCGAAGGCTGGGGCTTATACGCTGAGTCCTTGGGAGATCAGATGGGATTCTATCAAAACCCTTACTCCCGCTTCGGTAAACTCTCCTACGAAATGTGGCGTGCTCTAAGATTAGTGGTCGATACAGGGATTCACCAATTGGGTTGGACCAGGGATCAGGCGATTCAAGTGATGTCTGAGAATTCGGCATTGACTCGCAAGAACATCGAAGCAGAAGTGGATCGATACATCGCCTGGCCTGGCCAAGCACTCGCCTACAAGATTGGTGAGCTGGAGATCAAAGCGCTCCTTCAGCAAGCAAAAGATACACTGGGTGCAGATTTTGATCTTCGTGGATTCCATGACCACATGCTCGCAGAAGGCTCGATGCCATTAGAGATCTTGCGATCAAGAATGGAACAATGGATCGAAGATCAGCAAAATTCGAAATCTGCAGACCGCTAACGTTGGAAAGACAAGGATCTTCCAGAGTCTGAAGCTCCCAGTTCCAACAAAAAATCGACTGCTGATCGTGCCCATTCCTCTGGTTCGACTGCATGCGCAGCCTCTGAAGAGCCGAATGCTCGACAAAGCATCTCTGTGTGAACCACTCCCGGTGATAATGCCACTGCGGCCATTCCGTGTGGGAGCTCTTGGGCGAGGGATCCAACCAGTCCTTCCACCGCAAACTTGGAAGCGCAGTATGGCCCGACCTCAGGAGAAGTACTCCTCCCCCAACCCGATGATAATCCTACTAAGACACCACTTTTGCGTTGAAGCATTGCAGGAAGGAATGCGCTAAAAGTGTGGTGTACTCCTTTAACGTTGATATCGATCACCTCGCCAAACTCCTGCGCTGAAATCTCCCACAGAGGTGCTCGAACATTCAGGATTCCGGCATTGGCGATAACTAGATCAGGAGTGAAACCTTGATCCGAAAGCTGCTGGGCCCACAAATTCATTCCATGATCATCTTTGACATCCAGGCTTCGAAAAAATGGCTCGCTTTGAAACTCTGGGATATCAGGTAATTGTCGAGAACACCCTGCGACTTCAATCCCCCTTTCGAGGAATCCCAACGCCAAAGCTTTCCCTATTCCTCGACTGCAGCCGGTGACGACAACTTTCTTCGCCATTAGTGCATCCGAGCTTCCACCGGAAGCGATCGCAGCAGATCCGCCTCGATCTTTGCCGCTTCCTCGATCCTTCGGAGCACCACCTTGAAATCGCAAACTTGCATTGCAAGGTCACGGAAAGATTCCCAGTGCCTTCCTTCCGCATCCGCAAGCCGCTGGTAAAAGCCTGAAAGTTCCTGTTCCTCGTCGTTGCCATCTTGCAAAGCTACTGACAAGACGCGAAACCGCTCACATGAACGAGCCTCGATGAAAGCATTGACGATGAGATGGTCTCCGAGTCCCCCGATTCCGGAACCCTGCGCACAAAGAAGCCCACGCAATTTTTTTACGTATGGATCTGTAGGAGGTGCCCCCAAGGGAACATTTCGTTTCTTGAGAAGATCGGTCACTTGCCGGAAGTGAAGCATTTCTTCCTGAACCAATGCAACCATGGGCCTGTGTAGAAATTCATGCTCAGGAAAACGAGCCATCAATCCGAGACCTGCACTAGCAGCCTTGTATTCACACCATGCATGATCTTTGAGGACTTCATCCAAGTTTGATTTAGCCAAGGGAGCCCAATCTGGCGAAGTTTCACAGATCAGCGGCAAACCTTCTAAAAGTGCTGAAGCCACTCTTCAATCTCCTGACTCAGGCTTGAATCGATAAGCCTCTGGCGCCCTACCCAACGGCCTTGGGATTTCTGTCGGTCTGCGCATTCCGTCATTTCGATCGGGCGAAGCCGGACGTGCCAACTCTAACCAATTACGATGGGCCTGACGGGACTTCTCCCGATCGACGACCACATCTCCGTACTGATCTCCCTTTTGGGCTACCGACAATCGCACCTTTTGATGCCAGCAGTGCATTCCACTGACCGGATCCGTTTGCACTGGGAACGCCAGATTTTGATGAACACCACTCTCGTCCCACCAAGTCCTAGCACTATCCTCATCGCTACTTTCGAATGGCTCTGAACCTGTAATCCTGCGCATACGGGTCGATCCGTCTGGAAGGTCTTCAAACTTCACGGTGGCACTGCTCCAGCGCGATCCAGGGCCGTCTTCTTTACGCCAACGGCCCATATGGTGGGAGCATGCGATGACCCCGGTTCGAATCCCGTCAGTCACCCGGGCCCGATTCACGAAATGACCGATTTCTGTCTCAACCCTGACCAGAGATCCGTCTTCAATTCCATGGCGATCGGCATCTTCAGGATGGATCCAGACAGGGTTTGAATGGGAGATTTCCATCAGGTGCTTCGAATTGGCCGATCTGGAATGAATCATCGTCGGTAAGCGGAAGGTGGGAACAAGGACGTAGATTCCTTTCTCCGGATCCAACGCTTCCGGGCCGACATGACTGGCAGGAACTCCAGGAAGAGCCTCATCCTTAAATCCCCACTGATCGAGGATTCCCGAATAAATCTCAATTCTTCGGCTTGGGGTCGGGAAACCTTTTCGGATTGCCCCATCGACTGCCACCCCGATCACTTTCCCATCCACTTTCGCGAGGCCGGTCTGTGGATCGACGACTGGAACCTCACCAGCACCCAGTTCGACTTCATGCCGGTGCAGTTCATACGCTTCACCCGGAAGTTCATGTGCACCTACCCGTGTCATGTACTCCATCGGAGACATGTTCTTTTCGGAGGCCGCTTCAGGAAGACCAGGAACACTGTTCTCGAACATATGCCGGTACTGCTCTTCTACGGAGACCTTCTCACCAGGCCTGTAAGGAGATTCGAAGTGTTTTCTGATCCCCAATGACCCATCGGGGTCGATTCGCCAAGAGAGCTCAATCCAGAATTCGTCTTCCTCCCAGACTTCTCCAGGGTTGAACCCGCGAGTGTCGTCACTCGGCTTGCCTTCGAGCCTTGCCAACGCCCTAAACACGGGCTGTCGGAATGAAAGCCAGCGAGCAGAATGGGTTTCAAGGCTTTGCACGTCATGCCGCTCCGTTGAATGCCCCATCGGCAGCACCAAGTCAGCATAATAAGCGGTTTCATTCCACGTCGGAGTTAACGCGACGTGCAATCCCACCTTCGACTCATCTTCGAGCATCCGCATCCACGACATGCCATCGGGATAAGTCCAAACAGGATTGAAGACACGAGTGAAGTAAACGCCAATCTTGCCGACTCCATCTTCAACAAGATGGGGAAGTAAGTGGCTCATCTCATAAAACGAGGTGGGATACTGACGTGGCCAAATCAGTTCATTCCATCGTTTACCCGGATCCGGCATCGAGAAGAAGTTCGGCTTGAATTTATTCCAACCCGCAGGGGAGGTTCCCCCCTCCACACCCAAAGAACCGGTAAAGGCATTTAGAATCGCCAGAGACCTGGCGATCTGCCATCCGCCCAGATTTCCACTCGCAGCACTTCTCCAGCAATGGGCAGCTATGCGAGATCCGGCCCGGGCAATCTCGTCTGCGAGCTTGCGAACACTTCCCTCTTCGAGACCTGCATAACTTTCAGCTTCACTGGGCGTCCACTTTTCCAAATGCTTGGAAAACTTACTCAGGAAGTTTTCCAAGGAAGGGACCTCAGAACTGTGAAGCTCCTTCAGATACCCTCTCCAATCGACCCAGTCATGGACAAACTGTCGATCGATACGATCCTCTTCGATCAAGATTCTCAACGCCGCGAGCAATACGGCTCCCTCTGTCCCCGGCCTTGTCGGAAGCCACAGATCTGCTTTGGCTGCCGTGTTTGATAAACGCGGGTCGAGGACGACGATGCGAGCCCCACTCTGCTTCGCATCCATGATTCTCTGCGCATGGGGATTGAAGTAATGCCCCGACTCCAAGTGAGCACTCAACAAGAGGATCAACTGTGCGTTGGCATGATCGGGAGCAGGGCGATCAAAACCCCACGTAAACTGATACCCCGCTCGTGCACTCGCCGAACAAACGGTCGTGTGACTGTTGTGGCCATCGATTCCCCATGCCTGAAGGACTCTTTCGACGGAACCTTCGTGGCCAGGTCTTCCGACGTGGTACATCACCTCATCATGACGATCGCCATCGAAGCAATCGCGAATCGATTGTGCAATTTGGTCGAGTGCTGAATCCCAACTGATCGGTTCAAACTTGCCCTCACCACGGGGGCCAACCCTGCGCATCGGCTGGAGGATTCTCTCCGGATCTTGAACTTGATTCAGCGTTGCCGGGCCTTTGGCACAATTTCGCCCGCGGCTGCCAGGGTGAAGTGGATTCCCCTCCAGTCGCAAGATTTCCCTGCTGTCCCGATCCACTGCTGCAAGCAATCCACAGGCGGCTTCACAGTTGAAGCAGGTGGTTGGAACCATCGCCAATCTGCGTGGCTTGCGTTTACTATCGAGCTCTTCAACATCGAGCCACTTTTCAAAGGGAGGATAGCGAAGCAAACCCTTTCCCAAACCCTCCTCATGGGGCTTCGGCTCTGGCCACCGCCGCTCTCTGGGTACCAAGCCGAGAAGGCCTGCGAGTTTTTCGATCCAGCTGATCCGGCTCATCCCGCTCTCTCCTCAAGCCAATGGGAGGCGTTGTGGTGCCTCCACCCAAAGATGTTCCCAAAGTGCGATCCCCAACAATGCCAATACTGCGGGGATAACCGCTGCCGTCGAGGAAGTGTCGAGAAGCCCGATCCATAGCAATGGCAATAGCTTGCCTAATCCAAGGATGCCCACCCAATAGATGGAACCGCGCCGCCCTTTCAGGATCGATTTTGCGGCCAGACGTGCTGCCTCGGTAGAGTGACGTCCATGGACATCCAAGAGAACGAATGGGGTCTCCAAGATCAGTGCGATCAGCAAGAGTCCCTTGAGATCGCCCAATAATTCAGGACTCAACATCCAAAGGGCTGCGGTGCCCGCTACGATGGCTTGCAGAGCCAGATGCAGAGGAGAAAGTGCCGATTGCCACATATCCCTCCCCTTGGCCTGCCCAAACAACCAACCCGAATAAGCGGCAACAAAGGTTCCGAGAATTCCTGCCGAGATCAGCAGTACTGATCCCAGGAGGGTTGCACTACTTTCACCCCTCCACCATCCGAGCACGATGACTCCATTGTAGAGAGTGATTCCATAGGCCCCTTTGACGAGCCAGGAAGACCACTGAGGCCGCAGCAACACCCAGAGGAACCTCTCCGGCCTCTTGAGGTCTGCCACCAGCAAGACGCCGGTCAGAGCCATAAATAGGAAAGCTAAGGGCCAAGCAATATCCATCGCTCCATCGACGAGACTTCTCCGTTCGAAGGGCCATAACAATGCTGGCACCATCAATGCACCCGCTGCGATGGATTTGGTCCACAGATAGGCGCTAACCTTCCAGCCCCAACTGAGGGCATGGCGCTGTTGAATGTCGTAGGTGCGAGTGGGTGCTCCACGGACCATTTCCGATTCCGTGACTCCAGCTTCGTCAGTGCCATCCGGTTTTCTTTGGCCCCACAAGGTACGGACCGGCCTGTTACTGGCGAGAGGATCGAGTGCTTCCACATGCCCCTCGATGTAATGAATTTTTGGCCGTGTTCCCTTTTCGGGTTTCCTGACCATCGTCGGCTCACCTGCGACCAGACGTGAGATACGACTCTCCGGATCGGCCATATCTCCGGTAACGATGGCCCCAGTTGGACAGACGACTGCGCAGGCGGGTTCGCGACCGGCATCGACCCTGTGACTACAATAGTTGCACTTGGTCGCAGTTCCGGTTTCTGGGTGGATATCGATGGCGTCGTATGGACAAGCCTGCATGCATGCCTTGCAGCCGATGCAACGACCCGGATCGAAATCGACGATGGCATCCTTACGAACCGACAAACTGGCAGTTGGGCAAATTTCCACACACGGTGCTTCTGCACAATGATTACAGCGGAGGACATGGAAGGCCCTCTCAGCCCGTGGGTGTACCCCTTTTTCGAGGTATTGAACCCATGTCTTGTTGATCCCAACGGGGTCCGAGTGCTCGGTTTTGCAGGCCACAGTACAAGCGTGGCAACCGATGCAACTGCGGTTATCGATGACGAATCCATAGGAGGGGTCTGTGCGAGAAGCCATATCTGGACTTTACCCTTGAGAAGGCCCTCAAGCCATCAGAGAGACGCACTTGACGGGGAAGTTTTCAGGCTTCAAGTTCTGACTTAGCGAGCCCCTCGGGATTCTCCGGCAGGGGCTTTGGGGGAGGAGGTCCAATGAGCAAGATAGAGCGTGTCTTTCTGGGCAAATCCCAGCCGATTCTCGGCGAAATCGCCGATCGGCTCCTAGGGCTTGCCACTCGCCCCTCTGCGGGGGGGCCCCTCGATCTCCGAGACTATTTGGTGATCCTTCCGGGGCGACGTGCCTGCAGGCTACTCCTCAGGGAGCTCTCTACACGTTGCCACAGCAGCAGTCAGAGTTTGATTCCACCACAAATCGAAACACCCGGGCAAATCGCCTCGATTCTCGCCGAGGGCCCCCTCCCATTCGTGTCTCCAGCAGAGGAACGCCTATCCTGGCTGTTGACTCTCCAACAAGCCACCTCAACCGAACGCGAGTATTTGGGACTCGACGAAGAAATCCACACATCGTCAACGGGGCTCCTCAAACTGAGTCAGGTCTTTGCACGAAGTATCCGTCAATTAAAACAGGAGGGATCTAACCCTGGTGCTGCTGCGCATCTGCTGTCACAGCGGGATACCGACGCAGCCCTTCGACTACGTGCACTTGAAGACTTAGAAAATCGTCGATTGGATCTACTTCGAAGCTGGGGCGTTCAGCCTCTCGAGTTCCAACAAACCCAACCAAAAGATCCACATCAAAAAGTCATCCTCATCACAATCCCTGAGTTGGCCGCTGAAACCCGTCATTGGCTAGAAGCCAATTGTCACTGCGAAGTCTGGATCGATTCCGATCCCAGCTACGCCGACCGATACGACGAGTGGGGACGCCCAATTCCAATCATGTGGCAAGAAGTGTTGATGCCCGAATCGATTCCCCTACTCGTCGCTGATCAACCTCGAGATTTGTCCTTGGCGGTCATCGACCAAATCTGCCGTAACTCTGCAATAAAAAACGTCTCCGATGTGTCGCTCGGAATCCTCGATGAAGATCAGATTCCAACATTGGAAGAGGGACTGCGGCGTCAAAAACTGAAGCTGCATTTGGCTTCCGGTAAGCCGTATTCCCAGGGCTCTACAGGTCGTCTCCTGGATGGAATTCGGCAAGCCGTCTCAAGCGATTCCTTCTCGTCGTATTCTGCTCTCGTCAGGCATCCTGACGTCTTTAATCGTCTCCCTTTAAACACCTCGACGAAAAAGAAAAAGCTGGGAATCCTGGGGGAGATCGACCACTGGAGTACCCAACGTCAACCAACCCTCGCAGAGGACCCGAGTGCACCAGGTACCGTGACTTACCTACGTGAACAATTCCAACCTATGAATCGAGAGGACATTCAGCTCGATCAAAGAGTTGATCAATTTCTTGAAGTCCTGGTGAATCTTCTCGGCGCAGATGAAACAGGTCTCCCACTTCTTCCCGAAGGTGAAGATGAGATCCTGTTCGACACTTTAGAAAAATTACGTGAGTGCGGCTTGGATTCTTCCATAGCCATCTCTGCAGAGAGTTTTGCCGGTCTGGTTTGTGCTTTGACTGAAGATACGCCCATCGCAGAAAAGGCAGAGCCATTGTCGATCGAGGGCCTGGGGTGGCTCGAGTTACCTCTGGATAATACGCCCAACCTCATCTTGACAGGAATCAATGAGGGCAAGCTATCGGGATCTCTCAACGCTGACCCTTTCATTCCCGAATCATTACGCAGGGAACTAAACATTCCCGGCTATGAAGAGCGCGTCGCTCGCGATACCCATCTCCTCTTTAACCTGTTGGATGGTCGCAAAGATGTCGTTCTCGCCATCTCAGCGCGGGATTCCCAAGGTAATCCGCAACTCCCATCGCGATTACTACTCAGGGGAGACTCGGGGGTCGATCGTTTAAAACACTTTCTCGATCCGCAAAAACGCATTCGCCTGATGGAACCATCCTCACCCCCATCCGAAGACACTGTTGAATTGGGACCTCCCAAGTGGATCGACACACCCACTCCAGAAAAGATCTCTGTGACGGGGTTTTCGCGCTGGATCCTGGATCCGGTTCTCTACCAACTGGAGAGACAGCTTGGTTACTCAGAGAGTCATGATCGAGAGCGGCAACTGAACCCGATGGCCTTCGGGAATATGATTCATTGGGTCCTCGAAAAATACGGGGATTCAGAGAAGTATCGGGATCTCAAGGAGGCCGAGGAAATCCTTGAAGCTGCCAACCAACTCTTGGAAAAATATCGCAAGACAAAGCTCGCAAAACATCCACGAGCTGCGGTATTGGTTCAAATCGAACAAGCCCGTGCTCGTCTGGAGATTTGGTCTCAAGAGCAGGCCAAATTGCGCTTTCAAGGATGGCGCATCATGGCGACCGAGATTCAGCTCAACCCGCAGACATGCAAACTGAAGGTCGATGGTTCTGAACTTGGCGTCTCTGGTCGAATCGATCGGGTTGACTACCATCCTGAGAAAAGAAAATGGCGCATTCTCGACTACAAAACGAGTGAACAGGGCGTTTCCCCAGAAAAGGATCACGGGAGAAGTGCTGGTAAACAACAGGATTGGAAGAAACTACAACTGCCACTCTATCGGCATTTTGCTTCCTCACTTTTGATCGAAGGGAAATCATTGCCCGACGATGTGGAAGTTGGCTATTTCCTGCTACCGGGAAAAACATCTGTCAACTCACTGCAAATCGCAAAATGGACAGAAGAAGATTACACCGATGCCATCGAGGTTGCGCATGAGATCGCAGCAGAATTGCTCTCTCCTGAAGAGTGGGTCCTTCAGACCCTATCGGCACCATGGGACAGAGCATTTGCAGGAGTGGTGATCGATGCAGAATCAAGCCTGTCTGCTCTCGATGATGAAACTGGGGAAGGAAGTGAAAGATGAGCTTCCCCTATCATCGGATGATCCGTGCCAGTGCAGGCTCAGGAAAAACGTATGCACTGACAACTCGTTACCTCGGATTAATCCTCAGCGGTGAACCCGCTGATTCGATTCTCGCTGTCACTTTCACAAGGAGCGCAGCAGGTGAAATCATGGAACGGATCCTCGAGCGTCTACTTGGCGCACTCTCCAAAGAGGGTCTGGAAGAACTGCTCAGTGCTCTGCAAGCAGAAGGTTTCGCAGAATTATCCCAATCGATGCGTTCCTGTTCCAACGAAGAGGCAAAAAATCAATGGATCAAACCGGCATTGACCGAACTCCTCTCTCAATTGCACCGCTGTCAGGTATCGACTCTCGACGCCTTCTTTTCGAAAGTAGCCACCGGGTTCACATTTGAATGCGGCCTTACTCCGGGCTGGCAGATCCTCGACGAGGAGATTCTTGCCAAGGTACGTTCCAGCTCAATCCAAAAGATCCTCAGTGCTCAAGGAAGCACGGGAGCACGAAACTTGATGCACCGCCTCAACAAGGGAAGCCTTGGGAGCCAAGTTGCTGCCGATCTTGATCGACTCGTCACCCAATTTCATGAAAAGTGGCGCGAGTTTCCCGAATCAGCTTGGGATTTACCAGCCGAAAAATTGGGGCCGGATTCAGATCAACTCGATCGAGCCTTCGATGAGCTCGTTCGATACCCTTGCCCAACCAACAAATCCAATGAGAAGCTGACGAAATGGGAAGAGTCCCTGGACTCCATTCGAAATGCATGGTCAGAAGACTTGCTTAAAAGACTGGAAGTTTGCAAAACAGGCCTCGCATCAAAAGTCGTCAGTGGTGATTTGAGTTTTTATCGGAGAGAGATCCCTGAAGATCTATGTCGGTTGATAGGCGTCTTCCTCGATCAAATCAGCAGTGAATTCTGTAACCTCATCCGTACACAAAATTTATCTACAGGACAATTCTTGAGTCAGTATGACGAATTCAGGAACCGAGGCCTAAAAGAACAGGGTGGACTCAACTACAGTGATGTTCCAGTCGCCCTTTTACACGCTCGTATTTTTGGTCAACCGGGACTGATCGACGATCGAATGGATGCTGCCGTTCGCCATATCCTCCTCGATGAGTTTCAGGACACCTCTTTCATACAATTTGCAGTCCTGGCCCCCTTGATCGAAGAGCTCGCTTCAGACAGCGCTGGAGGGCGCACCCTCTTTTGCGTTGGAGATAGCAAGCAGGCGATTTATGGCTGGCGAGGTGGACGCGCCGAGGTGATGGATCTCTTCGCCAGCAAACTACTCCCTGATTCCGAGGTTCAATTCGACGAGTCGTGGCGATCTTCAGACCCTGTGATTTCGACCGTCAACCAAACCTTCAATCATCTATCGCCGAATGCTCCAAAGGAAGGAGATCAACCTTCTATCGATACTTGGTCATCCCTCTTTACTGAACACAAGGTTGCAACTCCGTTAGGACAAAAGCCCGACGGTCATGTGACGTTGAGGATCGCGCCGGAGTTCCCTGATAAAGCTGAAAAGGTATGGCCATATCTAGAAACTCTTGAAGAGGTGGAACGGCTGAGGACATTATCAGCCGATGGCAGCATCGCCATCCTTTTACGCAAAAACCAACAAATCTCTCGCTTAGTGGCTGCTCTGAAAGCTCGAGGGATAGAGGCGAGTGAAGAACGTGGAAACCCGCTCACCGATTCACCCGCTGTCGGCAGACTTTTGGCGCTCATCGACGCGATAGAGCATCCCGACGATGGGATGATGAAATGCGCAGTCCAAAACTCTCCCCTCCCACAAATCCTTCATTGGCAGCAAGAAGATGACTGGGAAGACGTACTATCAAATTTACGCAAACAAATTTTTGATACAGGTCTGGCCGAAACATTTGGCCCTATCTGCGACGCATTCTCTCGTCTCCTACCCGATGAAGAGCAATTGAGAATCTCTCAATTCATGGAGCAAGTACGAAGCCTCGGTTTTCATGGTCTCAGACTCGCTGATTTGATTACGGCTTTGCGCCAGCGGCCAGTTCCGAGACCGGGAGGCTCCCCAGTACAAGTAATGACGGTTCACCAAGCCAAGGGACTAGAGTTTGATGCGGTCATCCTTCCGGAACTGAATCTTCGCTGGTTTACACCAACTCCTCAAATTCTCAGCCTGGAACATGAATCCCAACCTCAAAACTTGTCCAGATATGTCGCAGAAAAGCAGTTGAGCCTCGTTGGTGAACCTTTCCCAGAAATGCATCAGCAGTCGAGGAACCACAGGCTTAGTGAAGCCTTGAGCCTCTTGTATGTGGCCATGACTCGCGCACGGCACACATTGACGATGCTTCTGCCTCCACCCGGCAAGAAAGGTGATTACTACGAGGCGACGTACTCCTCTTTGCTCGTATCAACGCTTGCTGATGATTCAGAGCGAAATCCTGGAAACACACTCTACCAATGTGGAAAGCCCGCAGATTTCTCATCCGGTAAAAGCTCCGCAGCTGATCGGTCTCCGATATCCCAACGAAAAATTGACCCTGCGGCCTCCAGAGAAGATCAAAAGCGGGCCTCACAGAAAGCGATTCGCCTGACCGCTGAAAGAAGAAGGTCTCTCCGTTTAGGAACTCTCGTTCATGGGTTGCTTGAAAGGTGCCACTGGGAAATCACCGATTCGAATCAGGCGGCTGAGATGCTAAAGCAAAAATTCCCCAGGGATCGTGCATTGCATAATGAGGCGGCCGAAATCTTCTCCCATGCTTTCAGCAATGAAGAGTTCAAAAACCTCTTCGAGCAGCAAGAAACCCGACGAAGACTTTCATGCGCTGATCAGGACGACCTAGTCATCGAATCAGAGTTGCCGGTCATCACCAGGGCAGGGAGCAATGAATTTTACGGGGTCATCGATCGGTTGAGCCTTCGATTTTCTGGTGGAAAAGCGGTCGCGGCTGAAGTCATCGATTTCAAAACCGATTCTTCCGCCAGCAGTGCCGACGAATTGCTGGATAAATACCGAGTACAGCTGGAAGCATATCAATCTGCTATTCACGAAGGTTGGCGAATTCCACGGAATCAGATAGATACTCGTATCGCTCACGTCAACTCAGGAACGGTATCGGCACAGACCTTATCAAAGTAACTGTCTCACTTAGGGGCAAGTTGGATGCTCAGAGCAAGGGAAAGCGGCATCTAAAGGAGCGATACCACAATCCGGGAATGGTGCTGGCGGAGCAGCCCCGTTCGCAAACTCATAAAGCAGTAAATAAATTCCATCGGTGATGTCCAAAAATCCGTCTGCATTGACATCTGCAGCCTCGTCACAGTTTGGAATCGAATCTTCTCCAAAGACTCGCGACAACAATAAGATTGCGTCAGCCAGGCGAACTCCCTGTTCGCCATCCGCATCGCCACGAACGAAGGTAGGCTCACATTCGTCGACGTACTCGTTGCCATTTACATTTAACTCAAGGTTGTCCAAATCACACTCGTCAGGATTCAGATTTCCGTTACAGTCTTCTACAATTCCTGACAAAACGGCACAAACATCTGGAAGACCATCATCGTCACAGTCAGGTTCGCAAACATCGGGAAGCCCATTACCGTCACAGTCAGAGATACTTCCAACTGCGATTTCGCATTCATCGACTGATCCATTTTGATCGCAATCGGCATCGAGATTCAAAACGTCGCAGACGTCGGGTTCACCATTCTGGTTACAATCTTCTTGGCATACATCCGGTACTTGATTCTCGTCACAATCGGAAACGAGTCCCAATGCCGTCGAGCAAGAATCCGGGACTCCATCCGCGTCACAATCTGCAACCCCTCCGGAAATGGTCGAACAACTATCTGGAATCAAATCACCATCACAATCAGCAACAAGTCCCGCTGAGATGGCACACTGATCGGGGATTCCGTCCAAATCACAATCTTGGCTGGCACCAGAGAAGATCTCACAAGAATCGAATTCACCATTGGAATCGCAGTCATCATCTCCTGAGACGATAAAGGAGACCGCTCCTCCAAGAGGAGCACTAGCCGAATCCAACGGAGCCCCAGCAATCACGACACCTTTATCCAATGCCACCGCAGTCCCTAAAAATGAACCCGGAGTTCCTTGGTGACTACTTTCCAATTGCCAGCCATTTTCGTAGCGATAGATGTTAACACTTCCAGTTGGAACAGCCTCATTTCCTGTATCCATGGGAGCACCTACTACAAGTAGGTCATCTTCGATTGCAAGTGTCGCACCATAACCAGTCCCAACTGATCCTGCGGGCGGAGTCAAAAATGGAAGTAAAATCCAGATTCCAGCGGATCTCCGATAAGAGACGACCTTCCCTGCAAGGGGCCCAGCGAAGTTTGAGTATGGACTGCCTATAACAGCATGACTGGTGCGTAGGCTAACAGAGGTTCCAAATCTATCTCCGGGATTGACCACTGAGGATCCGAATCTTTGCGATTCTGCCCAACCGTCCGGTCCCCCTGAGTAGAGCAATGCAATTCCACTGTCGATTCCATTCACGTCCCTGCCCGGTGCGCCCACCAGCAACTGCCCAAATGGGTCGATGGAGACCGCGGTGCCGAAATCATCGCCTTCGACTCGATCACTCACAATTAAGCGCTCTTCCTGGACCCAAGCACCCATCTGAGTTCGACGCCAAATCGTCACGCAACCTGAATCCCCCACGTCGGTCATGTAGGTGGGACTTCCCACCGCGAGGACGCCCTTACAGAGAGACAAGCTACTGCCAAATCCATCGCCATCGTGCCCACTGAAATCGACAATTGTGGTCTGGAGGCTCCAGCCGAATCGATCCCGTTTCCACATCTCGATGTAACCTTGCCCAGCTGCTCCAATCGCCAACCAGTTCTCGTCCGCAGCGATGGCAGAACCGTACTCTGCACCAGTCTGCCCATTAAAGACGTGCTCCAATTGATAACTGGATGCCGTTCGCTTAAAAGATCTGACACTTCCGCTTGTTAGGCCTCCCCCATCATCTCCGATAGCACCTACGAAGACTCTTCCACCTGTCACCGCAACAGAGCGCCCGACTCTGTCTCCTGGATTGATTCCAAAAACTGGGAGTTCATCTTCGACACACTGTCCGCTGACCATCGCAAACGGATTACTGGCCAATAGGCACAGAACGGCTGCTGAAATCCGGAGAATCCGGGAAAATTTGGAAAGCATTTTGGGACCAATCTCACAGGGGATGGAACGCGGATGCGTCACAACTGTGAGTTCAATTCTTGCCGTCCTTCCAAAAGTGTCAATCCCGGAAGAACGGCCCAAGAACTAATGACAGGAAAGGGAGATTTTCTCCTAGAGAGGATCTCCCAACCTGCGAGGCCAATGATCGGCAGGTGGAGGAGCATCCAAATCACCATCAGGACGGATGTGGTCTAGAATGCCTTCTTTCTCCTTATCATACTGAACCTTGCCATTGACGATCGCCCAACGGACAAGGGTCATATAACTCAGAAGATCACCATCGGTGATGATGAAGTCGGCATCTTTTCCCACTTCGAGAGAACCCACCCGGTCCGCAACTCCCAACAATCTTGCAGGCTCGATGGTGATCGCCTCGATCGCCACCTGCTCTGGCAGTCCTCCACGAACCGCAAACGCTGCCTCGAGTGGAAGGTGGGATAGATCCCTACCTGCGAGCCCCCATAGAGCGATACCGGTACTTTGGGGAATGATCACCAAAGGAACTCCCGCATCATGAAGCATCTTGGCATTTTCGATGCTCGAACCACTCTCACGATTCAAATCGTTATTTGCATCGACCCTTGCCCGCGGAGAGATCACAGCACTGGCACCTGTTCGCGAAAGAACTCCCGGATCGATCCAGCCTTCTTCTGCACCCTCGAAGACGATTTCGAAGCCATACTTTCTTGCCAGGGCAGAGTATTCACGAATATCCGCCATCGTCCGCGCTCTCACCAACGCCTTGCTCTCACCTGTGAGCAGGCTGCGAACCACAGCGAAAATCCCTTTAATCCATTTATCCTCTGGAGGTTTAGCCTCAGGATCCTCCTTCTTCTCTTCTGCATGTCGCTCGAGCGCTCTTAGGTGCTCTTGGACCCGATCAAAAGCCTGACGCAGCTCCTTGCGCCCACGAGGATTTCTGAAGCTGTAATTGATACTGCTGAAAGATTTGGGGCGAATCGTCAGATCGTCCAGGGAACCATGGACAAGCTTAGTGACACGGGAACCATTCCAAGTTGCCGTGATTCCTGCTGCTAAACCCATGGTGGTGTCGAGATCGTAAGGATCTTGGCTCTTCTCCGCCTCCCCAGAGCCGACAAGGCCTGAAGATCTAAATGCGACGAGGCCCGGATAAACATGATGTCCTTCTGCTTCGATAATTTCAGCACCTTCAGGAGCATCGACAGGGCCCGCAGAGATCTGATAGATCTTGCCGTTTTTACAAATCAGGGTTCCATTGCGATGGGTTCCACCAGTGACCGTATGAATGGTGGCTCCTTTAACGACGACGTATTTGTCATCCGATTTCGAAGCGACGACCTCCTTCTCTTCCTGCTCCGGCTCCGGCTGAGGAGGTGGAGTAGGTCGGCCGCGGCGACCCCGACGACGGCGAGGTGGATCTTGGGCTTCACTGATACTCTCGGTAAGGCTGAACCCACCGGGTATCACAGGAAGGTCTGTGAACACGATCACAAAAGCCAAGAGGGCAGTGAGTTTGCGGATCTCAATCATCATTATCTATCCTCCCGATCCCAAACAACTTCACCGGAGATCATGGTTTTCATGACTCTCACACCGGGGTCGAGAAGAGATCCGTTGAGCAGGATCAAATGGGCGTCTTTGCCCTCCTCAATCGTCCCGAGCCGCTCTTCCAGACCCAAAAATTTGGCCGGAGCTGTAGTGAGTGAAGCGATGGCGTCCTCCTTGGACATGCCATAACGAACCTGTTCTGCGAGATAACCCGGCAGATCTCTCATCCCACTGGCATTGTCAGAACGCGGCAGAGTGATGACCTGACAGCCTCCCCGAGAAAGTGCCGCTGGAGTGTGATAACGCACAAGAGTATCGGGCAAAGCGCTCAACCCTGGGGGAATCAGAACCGTCGCTTTACGATCGATCAATTGATCGACGACTTTGTGGAATGCTCCGTTTCTGCTTCCCGGAAGAGCGAAAACTGCTTGTGGATCCCGATCACTCAACTCCTTCACGTCAGCCAATGCGGTATCGACATGAAGAATGGCACCAGGATTGACGACGGTCACCATCATCGGCATCGCAGAGGATTTCTCCTCCAAAATGTCCACGAGAGGTTTTAAGGAAGGGCGTATTTCAGGGGCCTTAAACTCTTTCGGTTCTTCCTTTTTCTTTTCCTCTTTGGAATCGGCCTTGGCGTCCTTCTCAGATGCCTTTTTCTTTTCCTCTTCCGCCTTCTTCTTCGCTTCTTCTTGTTCCTTCTCCCACTTCTCCCGTGCCTTTTTCACCTTCTCGATTTCGCCTCGGGCGCCATCGAAGGCTTTCTGGATAGTCCGGTGCAAAGATGAGTAACCTGTCACCGTCAATGGAAGATAAACCGACTCACGTAGAATCCGATCTTCAGCATTGGGATCAGTGTGAACCACGATCGCTTGTCCGTGAAATCCTGAGCCCGCAGGAATGAATGCCGCCGCAACAAACCCGGCTTCGACGAATGCTTCCCAGTCCATCTCCGAATTAACCCAGCGATTGAGAACGGTTTGATCACAGGAAACACCACTCACTCTGCTGCCGAGTAAGCCTTGGGAAGTTTTTGCAAGGACCAAACCCGGCATCAAAGTTTGGTTACGGGCATCGATGATTTTTGCGTTATCGGGAATCTCCAACTGGGATCCCACCAAAGTGATCTTTCCATCTTCGATGACGACTTCACCGGGACTCAGTGTTTCACCCGTACCGGTGACCACGGTTCCAGCGCGAATCACGGTGACCCGTTCATTGGCAAGAGTCTCTGCCGAGGCTAGACAAAGAAGCGCCAAAACCAGTGAGAATTGACTCAGCTTCATTAGAAAACCCTCTTTTCACTGGCTTCGTAGGTGACTTCACCGTCGATGACGGTCATTTCACAGGAAGATCGAGGATCGATGGGGTCACCGGTCCAAAGGCAGAAATCTGCATCCAAACCGACGCTAATACTGCCGAGGCGATGTTCCATCATCAGCGCTTCCGCAGGGATCTTCGTAATCCCCTTGAGCGCTTCGTAAGGTTTCCAACCGTAGTAGCAAGCCATGCTTGCCTGGTAGGTCAGTTCTTCCTGTGGAACCACCGGGGAATCTGTGTTGATTCCTAGCTTGCGAACTCCGCCTTGCCACCACCGGGCAGCATTGCCCATCAGACGCCTTTGGGTGCGATCATAGTGCAGTTGCCGTGGGCCATTGATCGTGTAGATCGATTCATCGGCATTGACCAGCGGTGCCACTTTCCATGCGTCGAAAGTGGAGTGGTCAAGAACTGTGCGAATGTTGAATTCCCCTGCCACCATTTTGACCGTGGTCATCAACACCTGGTAGATTTGGGTATGCACCGAAGCCACCGTTTCACGACGGAACAATGGACGGAACTCTTCCCAATTCAGATTGAAGGCGGGCTCGACCTCAAGTCGGCCTTCCTCCCATTCAGTTCGTGCCAAGTGATAGTCTTTGGCTTTGCGCAAGGTTTGGCGGGTGTTGAAGTTCATGAAGGATCTGCCAACACCATAGAAGTATCGCTCGGGGTTTCCAGCCTGCGCGATTTTCAGCGACCCCGGTGCCTTGATCACCGATTCTGCAACGGTGCCTTCCGAAGTCTTCATGATCGTACCAAAGCCTGACATGTTGTT
>NHDG01000059.1 GCA_002167285.1 Planctomycetia bacterium TMED53 | reverse complement strand
GCATCCCGCAGTCTTGCTTCACAGATATCGACGGTTCCTTCGATCACTTCACGTACATTGAATGGTCGCTCACTTCCCGGTTTGAAGGGGCGCGTTCTCGCAAAGGCGAGAAGATTTCTGCACAAGGCACGGCAAAAATCAGCAGCATCCAGCGCCTTTTGGATCATGGCGTTGTTTTGAGAGTTGTCCTGGGGGTCTTTGGCGAGTCCTCGCTGTGCAAGTTGTAAGAATCCTATGACCGAACCAAGGGGGTTGTTCAGGTCGTGTGCGAAACCGCTAGCCAGTCTTCCGATGGCGACCATCTTCTCTTGGCGAGTCAATTGCTCCCGGCTCTCCAACAATGCTTCATGGGCTTCGTGGATATCTCTGAAGAGGAGCGAGTTCTCGAGGTTGACTGCCAAATGCACACCAAGGGAAGCAACCCAGTTCAGCTCCTCCTCGGTGAAGGGGCGTGAACCGGTTCCTCTTTCGAGATACAGCACAGACACATCAGTGTTGCGCCCCAGCAGTGGCAGTGCCAATGCTGAGAGAGCTTGTTTTCTGCGCACGCATACGCTGGCTTCAAATGCGTTACCCACCTCGGAGGAGATCATGCCTTCTCTACGCCTACGCGAAGCTTCTACCAAAGTCATGCTTGGATCGAGGCGTTGAAGGTCTGCGGGTTGTTGGTCCCGTTCTCCGACTGCGCTCTTCTTCTCGTCGCCGTCCCATTGAATCCAGCCCCAAGAGTCGAAGTGAACTCCAGAGCGTATGACTTCGATTACACGGCGAATCAGATCTTCAGGAGGAGTGGAAGTCTGGTTGAGCAGACCGACTTCAAAGAGCGCTTCCTGAAGGCTTTTTTGAATCCCTGATCCGCCAGTCTCTTCTTGTAGTTTCTTTTGCAGGGATGCGGGATCGACTTTGATGGAGAAGGTACTCATATGTTCTTGAACGGCATGAACCGTCAATGAGCAATCTCCGATAGAGATCACATCTCCAGCTTCGAGAACTGAACGATCGATCAGTTCACCATTGACCCGCGTTCCGTTCCGACTTCCTCCATCGCGCAGGATCCAGGTCCCCTCCGCTGCAGGAACGATCTCAGCATGAGACCGGGAAGCACGGGTATCGTCGATAACGAGATCGCTGGAGGGATCACGACCCAAGCGGACCGTATCTGCTCCCAAAACGAGTCTCTGACCCCTACCAGGGCCCTGGGTGATGATCAGATGCATGAGGCCTCCTGGGATCCTGTTTCCTGGGGATCCCTGCATTAAAGAATACGATGGAGGCGTAATTTGGGCGGATAGGGGGGCAGCGTCGAACTTCAGAGGCGGACTCCGTAGTGGAGGATGTGCAAAAAAAAGCCCCGGAAACCCTCTCTGAAGGGGTTCCGGGACTTTTGCCTGACTATGACCAGGATTACTGAAGCACAGCTTTCAATTCAGATTGAAGCTTTGGAACCACTTCGAAGAGATCTCCGACGATTCCATAGGTGGCGACTCCAAAGATGGGGGCACCCGCATCTTTGTTGATGGCGACGATGGTTCTTGAGGAGGACATCCCCGCAAGGTGCTGAATCGCTCCGGAGATTCCAACTGCGATGTAGAGCTTGGGACTCACCGTCTTACCAGTTTGTCCAACCTGATCGGAGTGAGGTCTCCAGCCGAGATCGACGACCGCCCTCGAGGCACCGACAGCTGCTCCGAGTACCCCGGCCAACTCTTCCAATAACTGGAAGTTTTCTGGTTCCTTTAGACCGCGTCCCCCTGAAACGACGATCTCTGCCTCAGTGAGTTCGACCTTACCCGTGCTTCCCTGAACAAACTGGGTTCGTTTCCAGCCGCTCTCACAGGATCCCGCTTCCTCCGAACAGGTTGCGGCATCTGTATTCAGTTTTTCGCCGTAGTTGGGACGAATCGAAAGGGCGACTTTGTCGGCGACTACTTTTTGTTTCAGGTGTGCTTTTCCGGCGTAGATCGGTCTTTCAAATTGAACGACGCCATCTTCACAGGAGACATCGACGCAATCTGAAGCAACGGGGATCCCCATCGATCCAGCGACGAGTGAGAGGACTTCTTTACCGGCGGAGGTCGCAGCACAGACAACCATCTTTGCGTCTTTGTCTGCACAGACCGCTGCAAGCTCTCCAGCGACGACGTCATTCGAGCAACTTTCCCAGTCATCCCGGGTTCGGGTCACAATTTGATGGGCACCTGCGGCGAGTACTTCTGCGGGAATGGCGGTCCCGGAGGCGTCACAAATGACTCCAGTGACCTCACCGGAAGTCGAGTCAGCCAGCTTACGGGCAATTCCCAAGGCCTCGATGGCAGGGGATTTGATTTCACCGGCTCGTGATTCAATCCAGACAACGATATTCATATTGATCTTCCGTCCTTCGTACTCAGATGACCTTGGATTCTTCACGCAGAAGACGAATCAATTCCTCTACTGCTTCTGGTCCCTCGCCGACGATGCGCCCCTCCGGTCTTGGCGGAGGAGGGGTGATGGCAGTGGTTTCAAAAGCCTTCTCACCCGCTGCAGCAGCAATCGTTTCGATCGGCTTTTTCTTGGCCTTCATGATGTCTTTAAGCTTGGGGTAACGCGGTTCATTGAGGCTCTTGTCGGCGCCAAGGACAACAGGAAGTGTTCCCTCAAGGGTTTCTCTTCCGCCGTCGACGTCTCTTTCGATTTGAACCGTTGATCCATCGATCTCTAATTTTGCAATGTTGTTGGCGAAGGGACGTCCCAGGAGACTTGCAACTAATGAACCCATTTGCGCGCCTTGGGCATCGACAGATTGGCGACCGAAGAGAACCAGATCGTCACCCCGGCTTTCAAGAACTTGCGCGAGGCAACGGGCTGTTTGAATCGGATCGAGGTCTTCCTCGGTTTCGATATGGACGGCGTCGTCAGCTCCCATGCCGAGTGCTTGGCGCAATTCCTTCGTGGCAGCTGAGGGGCCACAGGTGATCACTGTGACCGAGCCTTCACCACTTTTTTCCTTGAGCCTTAAACCTTCTTCGATGGCGAATTCATCGTAAGGACTGATGATCCACTGGACTTCACTTTGGTCGAGAGAAGTCCCATCGGATGCAAAATTGAGACGTGTTGCGGTATCTGGAACTCGCTTGATGCAAACGGCGATTTTCACCGTGTTCCTCCTTATCCGGGGTAACTCGGGAAGCACTCGGCCCAAGGCCGGGATTCCCAACCCATATCAAGAAGCGTTGGCACTCATTTGGCAAGCGGTTTCGGATCCTCGAGGAGAGGAAATGACCGAAACTGGGGTGGAGAATCGAGGTCTAGGGCCGAGATCAAATCGACCATGTCTGCGCAAGGAGGGCATTGGACATGGGTCGGAGTTCCCCAAACCGGATGTGGAAAGGAGAGTTGAAAGCTGTGCAAGAGAGCTCTATCGGGGTAGGGCAATCCCTGTGGAATCTCGCCTCCAGCCTTTTGCAGAGACTCGGGGGTTTGGCCGTATCCGACATCTCCAAGGATGGGATGCCCTGCCACCTGCAAATGCACACGGATTTGGTTTTGGCGGCCAGTGATCGGGCGACACAGAATCAACGAGATCCCGTGACCTGATCCGAGAAGAGTGAACAAGGTTCGCGATTTTTTGCCCTTTTCGGCATCTGCGCGTGCCAGGCGGTGCCCCTGCGAGCGCTGCTGATCGAGATGGGCCGAGACTGGCGCATCAATTTCAAATTCAGTGTTGTCAGGGATTCCCTCGACGAGAGCGAGGTAACTCTTTTTGACGCGATCATTTTCAAATGAATCCTGGACTCGTCGACGAGCTTCCACCGTTTTTGCCAAAAGCAATAGGCCGGAGGTTTCACGGTCTAGCCTGTGACACAAGCGGTGAGTGGCTTGACGCGAACAAACGTCATTGAGTTGCTGCCAGTCGCCATGGAGACGATCGACGATGGTTCCTGAATGGGTTCTACCAACGGGATGAACCAAAATTCCTGCAGGCTTATCGAGGGCGACCAGCCACGGGTCCTCGTAGAGGACCGGAAGTGATCTGATCGAAGGCTCCGCAGTTTCGGGGGAATCTACATCGAGGAGAACTTCCACTTCGTCACCGGTCGATACCTTTGTCGAAGCTTTGACGCATTGGCCATTGACCCGCACCCTCTCCAATTGGATCAGTTTTTGAATTTTGGTGCGGGATTTCCAGCCGAGGCGCTCCTGGAGCCAAATGTCGAGGCGGACTCTGACATCCTGGCGAACTCGAAAATGGGCAGAATCCGGAGGACGGGATAAATCCCTTCCCGAAGGCAACACCATGTGATTCATCCTTCAACTGACGCGGGGATCCAACCCCAAGATCAAATCACGGGATCAAATCGCGGGTTTAAATCGGGGGATAGTCCCCATGATTTTGCTTCACTGGCCGATCAGGCAGATCGCCCATCCTAGTGGATTCGAGGCGGCGGGGTGACCAATTCCGCCTCGCCTCAGTAGGCACCCTTGACCCGTCAGAATTGGATCCCTACCATCTCGCCAGAGAGACCGGGGGGGAGATTCCTCTGCAGCGGATAAATCCTGCAGCGGGAATTATTCTCCAATCGAACGATGGCGCGGTGAATGCCCGGTTTTACCGATTTTGCCCCCAAGGGCGGAAATGGGATGAAGTGGACACCCAGCGACTCAAGGAACTCATCGAGTTGATGGATCGCAACCAGTTGGAAGAACTGGAGGTGGTCGACGGAGAGCAGCGAGTTCGTTTACGCAAAAAACCCGAGAAGCCCCGTGAGGTGGTTCAGGTCGCTGCAGGTTTGCCGGCGGTATCCGCCGTTCCGACTGCCCCCGCAGCTGCAGGTGGGCCTGCACGGGCAGCAGCGGATGCTGCTGCGGTCGATCCTTCAGCCGCAGTTCTTTCACCGATGGTGGGAACTTTTTATCGGGCACCAGGACCTGGTGCTGAGCCATTCGTTGAAGAGGGCGATCAGGTCGAAGAGGGACAGGTTCTCTGCATCGTTGAGGCGATGAAAGTGTTGAACGAGGTCAAGGCTGAAAAGTCGGGAGTGATCGGATCGAGTCTCGTCGAAGATGGGACTCCTGTTGAGTTCGGCCAGCCACTCTTCAGTTTCTCTTGAGAGTAGACCAAAGTTGAATCGAGATGATCGGGTGACCGCATGAAGCCATTTTCCCGCATACTAGTCGCAAATCGCGGCGAGATTGCCCAGAGAGTGATCCGCGCTTGTCGCGAGTTGGGGATCGAGTCTGTGGCTGTCTACTCAGAAGCGGATCGTCATGCCAGTTATCTCGATCTCGCAGACCACAAAGTTTGCATCGGACCTGCGCCGAGTCTTAATTCTTACCTCGATATCTCAAAGATCATCGCTGCTGCAGAAATCACCGATGTTGAGGCGATCCATCCCGGATATGGTTTCCTCTCTGAAAATCCTCAGTTTGCAGAAATTTGCCAATCGTGTCGAATCCAGTTCATCGGTCCAACGGTGGATAATATCCGTCAGCTGGGGGACAAGGCGATGGCACGGGAGTTGGCGATGGCGAGTGAGGTTCCAGTCGTTCCTGGATCTCCCGAGATCGTTCCCGACGAGGATCAGGGATTGCAAATCTCCAAGGAGATTGGTTTTCCGGTGCTGATCAAGGCGGTCGCCGGTGGGGGTGGCCGTGGGATGAGGATTGCGCGCGAGGAATCAACTTTTGTCGCTGCTTACCAAGCCGCTCGCACTGAAGCTGCCAACGCCTTCAAAAACTCGGATGTCTACATCGAAAAACTGATCGAAAAACCCCGTCACGTCGAAATCCAGATCCTCGCCGATTCCTACGGTAGCGTGATTCATCTGGGAGAGCGGGATTGTTCCCTGCAAAGACGACATCAAAAACTGGTCGAAGAAAGCCCTTCCCCTGCGGTGGATGAGGACCTGCGTAAGCGCATGGGTGAGAGCGCTGTCAACTTGGCCAAAGCAGCAGGGTATCGAGGTGCTGGAACCGTCGAGTTCCTTCTCGATCGTGAAGGCAACTATTACTTCATCGAGATGAACACCCGGATACAGGTGGAGCATCCGGTGACGGAGATGGTGACCGGCATCGACCTCGTCCAAGAGCAAATCAGAATCGCCAGTGGAGAACCGCTGAGGTATCGCCAAGAGGACATTCAAATCAAAGGTCATGCGATGGAGTGTCGAATCAACGCGGAGGATCCTTCCCGCGACTTCGCACCTTCCCCGGGCACGATCACCGATTTCAGAGCTCCCGGCGGTATGGGAGTGCGTCTCGATTCACATGTCTACTCAGGGTATGCCGTACCCACCAATTATGATTCCCTTCTGGGGAAGTTGATCGTCCATAGGGATACCAGAGAAGAGGCGATCTTGACGATGCGCCGCGCGCTCGATGAGTTCACCATCGAGGGGATTCACACGACGATTCCCTTCTACAGTGAAGTGTTACAGCACTTCCATTTCGTCAAAGGAAATCTCGATACCGGATTTATTGAAGAGTATCTGATCGACGCCTGACCCTTTTAATTTTCGTCTTTCTTGAAGCAGCTGGAATAATTCTGCGGGTCACCAATAGAGCTGGGGACTCCCTGGTTTTGCTCCCATCGATTCCGCGGTTGAGCTGGACTGTGGAGTGACCTCCAGTTTACAAAAAATGAGAGAATTCTAGCGTATCTCCAATGCTATAAACCACTTTCGGGCCTTGCCTCACGTTCCCGATAGGTCACAATGGACCGATCCTCCAAGACCACGGAACCTCCGTGTGTGCTGATCCGTCCCAAGATCAGCGGGGAGTCGCAATTCTCGGAAGGGAAGTGAAATGCGCAGATTTTGTAAAACCCGCCCTGCGGCCCAGGACGGGACATCTTCATCGAAAGCCGGTTTTACCCTCATCGAGTTGATGATCGTCGTCGCCATCATTGGTGTTCTCTCTACCTTGGTGACAAAGATGATTCAGATGGCTCAGGCGCGGAGCTTTGAAGCGAATGCCTCGAGTGATATCTCGACCCTTTCCAGTGCTTTGGAGGCATATGCCCGCGATGAAGGGGTTTACCCAGCGTGGAAAGAAAAATTAGGGGGTGAGGATCTCGAGGTCTTCAACTGCTTCCCCATCCTCTACGAAAATCTTCAAGGTGAACGCCCTCCGGAGGGGCGAGCAGGCAAGAATGCTCCATACAGCGATATGGCTTCTGATCGCCTCGCAATCGTCGATGAGGATTATGAAGAGGGCTACAAGCGTGCCAGCCGGGACGACCTTTTCGATCCTGAAGTCGATAAGTACTACCTCGATCCCTGGAGCGAGCCCTACTTCTATCGCGAGAACAAATCAAAGCGCAACAAGGAAGATTGGATGCTGAAGCGCAGGGGATTTGATCTTTGGTCAAAGGGACCTGACGGAGTCAATGACGCCTGTTTCGGATATCCCGAAGAGGATGAGGAGTACGATGACATCGGTAACTGGTAATCAGCGAAAAGGTGCCGTTTTAAAGGCTTCATCAAGGCTGAGTGCTGCAGGTTTCACCATGGTGGAGCTGCTGGTGACCATCTCCTTGATCGTCTTCCTGATGTCGATGTTGGCGGTCGGTGCAGGGCGCTATCTTGAAACTACCTCGGCGAAAGCCACCGAAGCCTTGATCGCTCGTATCGAGCTGAATCTGCAGCAATACAAGGGTACTACAGGCTCTTACCCCTCGGATGGCCTCGATGGTGATGACGTCATCACCGACGATGGCACTCCGCTCACTGGAGGGGCAGCTTTGACCTTTGCTCTCACGCAGCCGATGAAATTGACCCGTGAGATCAACGGAGAAGTGAGGGTCGTCGGTGAAAATCCTGCATTGGGGGATTTCCGATCTGACGAGCTCTACGTCACTGAAGAGGATCCGGACGCTCGGCAAATTCTTGACTCTTGGACGAACCCGCTCCATTACGACAACGTCAACGGTGGGGATGAGGCCTTTAGCGCGCAAAGCCTGGGTGAAACGCATCTCGACTTTGATGAGGATGTTTTTGTGCACATGGAAGACCCTCGAGAGATTGAAGAACTCTCCGGGTTCACAGGTCCCCAGAACACCAATGAATACGACATTTGGAGTCACGGATCTTCAGGGCATGAGGACACTGAGGAGTACGCGGACTACATTACCAATTGGGAAACGAGGAATTAGATGTTTTCCCCTTCTGCGAAGCATGCGGATCAGCGTAATGGTGGATTTACCCTGGTCGAGATGATCGTCACCATCGGCATCATCATTATGGCTGCGGGGTTTATCGCTCCAGCAGTGACCAAAATCTTCCAGGATAGACGTATCGAAAATGCTGCTTCCGTCATCATCACCGCGATCAATGAGGCTCGCAATTCGACGGTGACGAAGAAGCAGAAGCACTCAGTGGTATTCCTTAAAAAGGGGGTGCGGATATACCGGCATCCCAAAGGTGAGGATCAAGGGGGATTCGAGGGTGGACTCCGGTCGGTCAATGCTACCGATGTGGAGTTGATCAGTTATTCGATGCCTTGTGCCAGAATGGAAGCCGAGGATCTCCCCGAGCAGTTGGTCGCTCAGGATGAGGGCCTCAGCGCGGATGACTGGAAGCCGATGCGCGGCGACTTGTTCCTTGATCTCAACTACGATGGAACCATCGATTTCGGAGCGTTGACAGATATCCCCTCATACAAGTTTGATGCAGATCCTCCTTATGGGGGAGATCTGGTGATCTCCCAGCGAGGCGATCTGAGGGTTTGTTTCGTCGATATCAAAGCTACCGGGCGTGCTGGCAGCAAGTCAGCAGAGCTGGAGGCTGACTGATGAATCAAGAAGAGCTGATTCAGCAACCCATCTATCCACCCATTCATCTACCCAGCCATTCACAAGGG
>NHDG01000058.1 GCA_002167285.1 Planctomycetia bacterium TMED53 | reverse complement strand
TTGTGGTGGTGGCGGCAGCGGTAACGACGAATGCGCCGGAGCTGTCGCAGTCTTTGATGGAGCCAACGCCTTTGACACCACCGGCTTCACTGACAGCCTCGATCCTGCCCCAACTGGCTGCACCAACGCATTCGGAGCAAACTCCAGTGACGGTTGGTTTATCTACACCGCCACGGCAGACGGCCTGGCAACCTTCAACACCTGCGATCCCAATGGTTACGATACCGACCTCTCCGTTTACTCCGGTACTTGTGGAGCGTTGAACCTCCTCGGCTGTGATGGTGACGGATCAGGCTTGGCCGGTTGCCAGCTCTTCGATTCTGAAGTGGTCACAAATGTCATCGCCGGTGAAAATTACATCATTCGTATCGGTGGCTTTGATGTTGGCGGCTCTGGCCCCGGCACTCTGACGATCACCGTCGGTGGTGGGCCCCTCGTCGAAGATTGCACCAATGGTGTCGACGACGATGGCGATGGACTCGCCGATTGCGCCGACCCCGATTGCTTCGGCAACCCCGCTTGCGGCGGTGGCGGCGGCGGAAACGATGAGTGCGCTGGTGCGGTAGCGGTCTTCGATGGGGTAAACCCCTTCGACACCACCGGCTTTACCGACAGCCCCGAGCCTGACCCCACCGGTTGCACCAACTTCTTCGGAGATATGTCCAGTGACGGTTGGTTTACATACACCGCCACCGATACCGGTACGGCAACCTTCAACACCTGTGATCCCGGCGGATACGATACCGATATCGCTGTCTACGCCGGCACTTGTGGAGCACTGGCACTTCTCGGTTGTGACGGCGACAGCAATCCACTGGCAGGCTGCCAGGGCTTTGCTTCTGAACTTTCCGTCAGTGTCGTTTCAGGTGAAACCTACATCATTCGAATCGGTGGTTTCAGTGCCGGACTCTCAGGTCCGGGAACTCTGACCATCTCCACCGGTACCGGTCCTCTGATCGAGGATTGCACCAACGGTGTCGATGACGACGGCGATGGACTCGCCGACTGCGCCGACCCGGATTGTGCTGCCAACCCTGCTTGCGGCGGCGGTGGCGGCGGTAATGACGAGTGCACCGGTGCTTTGGCAGTCTTCGATGGAGCCAACGCCTACGACACCTTTGGATTGACCAACAGCGCTGATCCTGTTCCAACCAGCTGCTCCGGTGGCGGATTCGGCGGTATCAATAACGATGGTTGGTTTGCCTACACCGCGACCAGCAGTGGTTCAGCCACTTTCAACACCTGTGACCCCAATGGTTTCGACACGGACATTGCGGTTTACTCCGGTGATTGCACTTCTCTGGCGCTCCTCGCATGTGACGGAGACGGCTCAGACCTCGTCGGTTGTCAAACCTTCGATTCTGAAGCGGTCGTCGATGTCATCGCTGGTGAGACTTACACCGTCCGAATCGGAGCTTTCGGTGCAGGTACGACTGGAACAGGAACCTTGACGATTACCGTCGGCGCCGGTCCTGTCCCAGAGAATTGCACCAATGGTACCGATGATGACGGCGATGGACTCGTCGACTGTGAAGATACCGATTGCGACCAGGATCCTGCCTGTGCAGCTCCCCCAGTGGAGAACTGCACCAACGGCACCGATGACGACGGCGATGGTCTTGCAGACTGTGCCGACCCTGATTGCAGCGGCAACCCGAACTGCGTGACCAACGACTTCACTTTCTTCGCAGAAGACACCAGTGCCACCTACTCTCCAGATACGGGTACCGGCTCATTCAGTGCCGACGTCTCCGCGGTGGAAGATGCATCTGCGGCAGGTTATCCGAATGAAACCCAAGGCTTCTCCTTCGGGCTTTCCCATGATGCCAGCCTCCTCAGTGCTGACACCTTCAATGCCGGATCTGCCCTGAGTGCACTCAACGCCGGATCAGGTCCTGACTTCCTTGACGTCAACACCTTCAGTGACGGAATTACCTGTGGCTGCGTTTACAGCTTCTCCAGTCCGGGAACGATCACCCTACAGCTCGCCTCACAGACCACCCTCGGAACCATTGCTTACAACACGGTTCCCAGTGGCCTGATCGGCAACTCTGCAGGAGTGACGACTTCTCTCAACTGGAGTAACGCCCTCGGCGCACCGCCGGTGATCAACATCATGGTCGTCAATGGTCAGGCGAACCCAGCCAATCTGATCAACGGATCAGTGGACCTGGTCGCTGCGATCGGTGGCTTCGTCCGTGGTGACGTCAATGACGATGGCGGTATCAACATCGCTGACGCGGTCTCACTGCTGGCGGGTCTCTTCACCGGTGGATTACTCCCCTGTGCTGATGCGGCCGACGCCAACGACGATGGCTCGACCAATATCGCCGACGCGGTCTACGTCTTGGCCAACCTCTTCTCAGGAGGTCCTGGCATGCCGGCGCCGACAGGCCCTGCATGTGGTCCTGACCCGACCACCGACGCGCTTGATTGTGCTTCTTACAACTCTTGCCCCTGATGGGTACCGACCCTGAAGGAAGTGTGCAGTTTTGCAAAAAGGGCCGGGAAGCTTTGCTTCCCGGCCCTTTTTTTATGGCTTGGGTTGATCTTGCCTAAGTCTCTTCCCGCCAAGGACAATGACGACAACCGGTATTGCAACAGGCTCCCCTCTTGCGATGGGCGATCTCTGTCCAGACCCACAAGCCGGTGACCGGATCGTTGTAGCCCTCTTCCCCCGCAGCGAGGGCTCGGGTGTGCGGGCCCTTCCACGGCGGATCCTGCGGATTGTTTTCAGCTGCTTCTGCCGCAGTCATCTCTCCGACTCTCCGTTACTGCCATGGATTCACTCTGGCTTTCGATTCTCCGCGTTTCGATTCTCCGCAAGGCTCCACAGTGTGACCGCATCCCGCCCTCTGGCAAGAACTCCTCCCTCTTCCGGCGAAGAGGATGACCACCCCCTTGATAGCGAACAAATGTTCGCTATCCTCATCCCTCCGCCACTTCTGACCAGGAAAGATCTGTGAATCCGCTATCTCGCTCACGAACTCGCTCACAATCTCGCTCAAGAGCTCAACAGTCGCTGTGTCCACCGTTGCTCTTTTCGCTGCGCTCTTGGGGATCGCTGCTGCGTGGGCATCAACCCATCGAGAGCCTGCTCGAACAAGCGAGAAAGCAAGGTTGGCAAAACCTCGCCCTCACCGAGATTGCAGAACTGGGAACCTGTGTCGAAGCGACACGCCATGCCGCGCGAATCTCCACCCCTGAAATCGAGCCGATGACCATCATCATCGGCGCTGAACTTCCTTGCCGTAAACCCAGAGGAGAAGCCGCTGGAGGAAGGGATCACCACCTTCTGACCGACACTCATTCCTTACCGAAAACCTCAATGCTCATCCTTCCCATCGATGCCACAGGCCTCGTCGAAGTCCATCAAACGGTCAGCGATTGGCGCTTCGGCACTGCCGTACCTGCCAGCGAAGAACGAGAGGCTCTCGATCGCGGGCATCGACTCCCCGTCCCGGAGAATCATCTCGAATTGCTGTGCCAACTCTCTCACTGCTGGCTCATCACCGGCGATCCAGACCTGGCAGTGGAGTTACTCAAAATCCATCCACAGATTTCATCCCGATTGATTTTGGAGGTGGACCGCTGGGGTTCTTCCATCTCGCGGGAACGGCAAATCCTCGATTGCGCCCGTCAACATCGGTTGCGCCTTGTCGCCGGTGGCCGCTTCGGGGGTTTAAATTCTTTATCCGCCCACCAAACCCACCTCCTCGATGCACTGGGCTGCCAATCGACGGTCGAACAGATGGCCACACAACGCCGGGAGCAACAAACGATTCCCTTCTCCCCCGGGCAACTGTTGCCGATACCCACCGTCAACGAATGGCGTCGGCGCTACCACGACCTCCCCGAAGCCATCGCCGGCGCCGAGTTTCTCACCCGCAATACCTATCCCTATCCAGAGAAACCGGCACCGACCATCTTCCCTCCCAATGATGAATCCCCCGGGCAAAGCGCTTATGGGCAACTTTATCAACGCTGTCATCAGGGGCTCCTTCGACGACACGGCGAAGTGCAAAGACCGATGCTCGAACGATTGACCCGTGAACTGCAGGTGATCGATGAGATGGGCTTCGTGCCTTACTTTCTCGTCGTCGGCGAAATCATCGACGAAGCACGGCGCCTCGGCATCGCCAGCGCCGGCCGCGGCTCCGGAGCAGCATCCATCGTTGCCTACGCCCTCGGCATCACCCAAGTCGATCCGATCCGTCACCGGCTACGTTTCGAAAGATTCCTCCACCCCCATCGCAGTGACCTTCCCGATATCGACATCGACCTGTGCTGGCAAGGTCGTGAAGCCTTGATCGACCACGTCTACCAACGCTACGGCAACTCGCGAACGGCGATGATCTGCACCCGTCAAGTTCTGCAGGTACGTTCAGCTCTAAGAGAAGCGGCCCGTGCTCACGGGGTTGCCCCACTGGAGATCGACCGCCTGTCGCGGCGGCTCCCCCATCGCCTCGACGGAAGCATCGCCGCATATCTGCGCAACGACCCTGTACTCGCATCATTGCCATTGTCAGCAAAAGCGAAGCAAACCCTTCTCGAAGATGCCCAGTGGCTGTGTCGGCGACCCCATCATCGTTCGATCCACCCGGGAGGCATCTGCATCGCCGACCGCCCCATCGCCGGTATCGTCGGCATCGAACGGGCGAATCGCGGGATCCCCATCACCCAGTTAGACATGTACTCCATCGAACACACCGGTTTGATCAAGATCGACCTTCTCGGTAATCGCTGCATCTCCGAATTGGGAACCGCTCGCGACCTGATCGAAGAAAACAGCGGTGAAGTCATCGATCTCGATGGTATTCCCGAAGAGTGTTCCCAAACCGCCGAATTGGTGCGAGAAGGGCGCACTCTCGGATGCTTCCAACTGGAGAGTCCGGCGATGCGAGCACTGCTGATCCAGATGCAGGCGCAGAACGCCGCAGATGTCATCCAATCGGTCGCGCTGATTCGACCGGGCCCCTCTGCGGGAGGTTTGAAGGAATCCTATTGCCGCAGGATCCGTGGCGAAGAAGAGGGAACCCCACCCCATCCCGCCCTCACCGATCTGTTATCAGATCAACAAGGGTTAATGCTGTACGAAGAAAATGTCATGGAGACGATCGCCACCATGATGCAGATCCCACTGGCGCAGGCGGATGTCATCCGCCGACAATTGGCCAAGGCGGTCCGTAAAGAGGATGAGGAAACCCTCGAAAAACTGGGGGAAGATTTCGTGACTGGTGCCCTCAAAAATGGCTACGGCATCGGTGAGTCACAAAAACTCTGGCAACACCTCTTCAGCTTCGCCCGCTACTCCTTCAACAAATCCCATGCCGCATCCTACGGATTGCTCGCCTGGCGTAGCGCCTGGTTCAAGGCCCACCACCCGGCGGAGTTCATGTGTGCCCTGTTTCGTCATCACGCCGGCATGTACCCCTTCTCCGCTTTCGTCGCCGAAGCGCGTCGAATCGGTGTGACTTTGCGGTTGCCCTGCATCCATCACTCCCAGAAAGACTTTTCCATGGAGACGGATGGTGCCATCCGCCTGCCGCTATCGATCATCCACGGGTCACGCCGAGAGAGTATCCAAAGGATTTTCGCCAAGCGTCCCTTCTCATCCCCGGAAGATCTGATTCGACGAACCGGTATGCCTCTTTCCGAACTGGAGGACTGGATCCTCCTCGGAGCCCTCGATGATTTTGACATTCCACGGCCACAACTGATCTGGAGAACGGTCGCTCGTCATTCCAAAGAGCGAAAAGAGGCCCATGAAAACACCAGCAGCGATCTTCCCGGCATCAGTGACGCCGGCCCCGAGCTCGCCGATTTCACCCCCGCTCGCAAACTCCATGAAGAGCTGCGACTGCTGGGGGCCGCCATCAGTGCCCATCCGCTGGCACTCTTCCGTTCACAGATTCAGCAACAGCGTTGCGTACCGATGGCGGATCTCCACCGTTGGCGTGGAAGAACGGTGCGCGTCGCCGGCATTCGCCTCGCCAGCCGCCAACACCCGACAAAAACAGGGCCGATGGGTTTCCTCACCCTGGAAGATGAAGAAGCGATATGCGAGGTGACCTGTTTTTCACGGCTGTGGCCTCAAGTCAGAAAGGTACTTCTGGAGCGCCCGCAAGTCATCGTCGTCATCGGAAAAGTCGATGTGCGTATGGATGTGATCAGCGTCATCGCCGATCAGGTGATACCGCTGCAGAACGAGCGTGCCACAGGATGAGACCAAAGGGGATCCACCACAGCAGATCGTTGGCGAGAATCGTCCAACCAAAACGAAGTGGAACCGTCTCCAGCCACAATCCTTGCAGAAAACCGATGGGCCCAAAGATCTTGCCCAAGAACCCAACGAGCACGATGGGCCAATGGCGAAGAGGATCAGCTGCTGCAACCCAATAACCGACGCCATACACGCCGACGATCATGCCGATGCACTGCCAAAAAACAAAGGTCAACGGATCGAGGGCGAGCAATCTCTCGGCATCCAGCAACCAACCGAGGGTCCATTCAGGAAACAGGATGGTCAGTGCACCCCAAAGAAGATTGTAGATGGCTGCACAACGAAGTACGGCTGGGGCCCACGCTGGAGCTTCTTGGGATGAATTCAAAGATTGGGGCATCGTCACCTTCCCGCGAGAGATCAGCGGTACAACAGGCACGACTCCCGTTGCTCCAGAAACATCTGACGCTCTGGCTCACGGGAGTTCAACAGATCTCGCAGTGCTGAAGCGGGATCGGTGGTCGAATTGCGCAACCGATCGACAGTTTCTCGGAAACTTGCCGCTCCCCATAGTAGATCGATGGCGATGGGATCAGTGACGAACTCGTATTCCTCAGTGCGCCACTGGAAATCCTCTCCTGCGGAGAGTGCCGCCGCCGTGATCACGACCATCCCCAGGAGCAGGGAGTGGATCTGATCGGCATCGGTGACGTGCACCTGAATCCCCTGACAATCTTCACCCTGATGCTTTTGAATCTGTGGAATGAAGGTGGTCGGTCGGAAAGCGACTCCCTGCAACTCCACCTCCCGTGCTAATCGGGTGGCGACCTCCGCGAATTCTTGCCCATCGATGCCCGGTGCTCCCACTAGATGAAAGGGAAGAGTCGTTCCCCGCCCTTCGGAAAGGGTGGTCCCTTCGATGAGGCACATCCCCGGGTAGATCAGAGCCGTTTCAGGAGAGGGCATATTGGGTGAAGGCAACACCCAGGGGATAGAGAGTTCTTGCTGCCTTTGCTGGCGCTGCCAGCCACTGCAGGGGATCACCTCCAAGTCGGCATCGATCTTCAGATGGGTGGTCATAAAGAGTGCCAACTCCCCCATCGTCATGCCATGTCGAACGGCGATGGGCATAGCCCCAACGAAGCTTTCGTAACCAGGATCCACGAGTCCACCCTCAACTTGGACACCGCCAATAGGGTTCGGGCGATCGAGAACGATGACTCGAGTCTCCGTTCCGGCGACCGCTTCGAGGAGATACCGCAATGTTGCAGCGAAGGTGTAATAACGGGTGCCGATATCGCGTAGATCAAAGAGAAGTACATCGAGGTCGGCAACACTCTCCGCCGGTGGGTGCAAGGAATCGGCATGGGTGCCATATAGGCTGATCACTTGGGGTAAATCGGAGAAACACGCTTCCATATCCTGCAACTGTCCGAGCAGTCCATGCTCCGGGGCAAACCAGCGAGTCACTGGGACAGCGGACTCCTGCAATAACTTTGGCAATCCCGTCAAGTGTTGATCCACAGCAGCAGGATGACAACAAACGCCGAGGCGTAACCCACCGAGTGAGGTGAGTCCGGAGATCTGAAATCGATCCAGCCCGGTGAAAATCTCCTCACGCATTCTCAGGGTCATATTCAAAACCAGTTCGTTTTAATTGCGCGTAGATCAAGTAGATCGAGGCCAGCAATACCAGGATCGAAGCCGTCCCCAGAATGAGGAAAACGATCATGATTTCCCTCGCCGTGGCGAAAAACTCATTCAAGTTACTTTCTCGCGCAGCCTCACTGGCATACGAGTAAATCGCTTCACTCATAAAACTCAAACTATCGAGGTCCGGCTTTTTCAAAGGATCAAGTGCCTCTAACTCCTGGAATGCGTAAAAAAGGCAGCCAAGAACTGATAATGAAATCAATCCGAGCACTAAACCGACGATCAAAACCGGCCATGACTGAGGCATTCGATCTCCTTATTTGAATGAGCTCTTCACCGGCCAAATCACGCGTACTTTTGAAACTCAAGCGCCCCTGTTTCAAATCATGATGGAGGGATTCAACTCTCCCTATAGACGCGAGATCCTCAGCCGTCAGAGAGGATCAGACTTCCTTCGCTTTGTGAGGACTCTTTGCGTTACTGATGAGCATGATGATCGCAATGAAACTCGCAAATACGGAAAGTCCCCCTAGGAGAAAGATTTGATTGTTGGCGGCACGAATCAAGTCACTGGGTTTAAAAACTGCACCTTCCATCGATTCGGTGGCGGAATCGAGAATGTAGCGGCTAAACCAATTCATGCTCTCAATATTGGGTTCCCCTGCAGCTTTCGCGAGATCACCGATCTCGACATAGGCGATGATACAGAATGCCAAAAGTAATACTGAAACCGCTTCAATCGCGATTGCGGTGACAAAGAGTGGCCACGACTTTTGCATCGTTGCTCCTTGAATTGAAAAAATGACCGCGGGCTTTCTTTATCTTCCTTCAACCATCGCAGTGAAATCAACCCCCCACTTTCAGCCCCAAGTCCCTTAAGAGGAGAGGACGCGATTTAAAAGAAACTTATTTTGAGACTGATTCCTGATCGATCGCCTCACGCAGTGACTCTGTGGCACCCCGCACCCCACGATCATCCGCCAGAATCGCTCCACCGATGAGGATCATCACCTGTGAACCATAATCGGCGAGCATCTCTGGAACTCGTTCAGGGCTCATGCCCCCAGCAGGAACAGCCCATCCCCTCTTTAATCCCCCAAGAGGTTCGGACAACTTATTAGCCACGGATCTTCCCTCTTCTCGGGTCGGCGAAAATCGCCCTCCCGCATTGACGAAGACAGAACCATCGATCCCAGCGAGACGGGCAAAGGTGCCATGAACCAAGCCCGCTGAAATGCCGCCACCACTACGGGTATAAACACCACTCATCGATGGATGACCGAGATAAACCCCCGGGTGATCCTTGATCAACTTTCGAGTCCGGTCGAGGCCGAGGACCCATGGAGCCACCAATCCCCCATCTGCACCCGCCTCCAATGCCAGATCCAACCGCCGATCCAGTTCTTCCGCCGGCCCCATCAGGTTCACCAGATAGAGCACTCTTCGTCCTTGCTCGGAACTACGAATGCTATCGACACAAGCGACGACCCTTTCGAGAAACTGCTCATTAGAATCATCGATGAGGTTGTGATCATCTTTGATGAGATCACCGCCGCCTTCGACAAAGTCACGGCAAATCTGTTGCAGATCAGAGACGGGAGCTCCACGAGGTTTGAGGGCGGTTGCCAATAGCGGTCGCTCCGCAACGGAAACCAGTTGACGGACTCCATCGATGCCATAGCGAGGACCCGAAAAATCAGCGACCACTTCTTCAGGGATCTCCAGATCTTGGAGGGTAACCCCCGGCAGCATCGAACAGTTTCCCAGTAACAGGTTGAGCCAACGGGTGAGGTCGGCACCAGGCAGGTTTCCGGAAAAGGAAAGGGTGATCTGGTGCAAGCTTGCCCCGATCTCCTCGATCTTCTCAACCCTCGCCACCAAATCCTCATTCAGGTGCGAATATCGGTCGATCACCTTTTCAGGGACCTCCACCGTCAATTCCACCGCCATCGCCCGGGCGAGATCGCTGATTTCTGAAGGATTCGCCACTGCCGTATATCTCGCCAGCATTCTCAAAGGGGCCCCTCCCCGCTGTTTGGTGAAGATTCCAGTTCTGCCGCCAAATTCGGGGCAGGTTTCGCTATTCTGGCACCGGAAAAATGTCGATACCACCAGTAGCGACAAGATCCCGGATAAGACGGGGGAGGTAAAGTATGAGTGTTAGAGTCGGATTGATGGGCTTCGGCCGAATCGGTCGCAATGTCTTCAGGGCCATCCATGGTCGCGATGACATTGAGATCGTCGTCATCAACGAACTCGCGGATATCCATTCGATGGAGTATCTGCTGCGCTTCGACTCCCTGCGCGGTTCCTTTGAGGAGCCGGTTCGGGTTCATGAAAATGCGCTCTATGCCCGTGGACGACAAATTCCTGTCCTACACCACCGAGAGCCCGGTGAGATTCCTTGGTACGACCATGGCGTCGATATCGTCGTCGAAGCGACCGGTAAGTATCGAGCTCGCGCGGATCTCCAAAAGCACCTCGACCAAGGTGCGGACCGGGTCATCCTTTCGACTCCCCCAACCGATGACATCGATCATTTACACATCAGTGGAGTCACCTCCAATGAAATCGATCGAGCCCATCGAATCATCTCTGTCGGATCCTCAACCGCGAACTCAACCGCCATCATGATCAAAGTTCTCGAAGAGGCGTTTGGAATCGAAGAAGGATCTTTCACATCGATTCATGCTTACACCTCAGATCAGAGCCTGACCGATGTTCCCAGTGCAGGAGATCTCCGTAGATCCAGAGCAGCGATGCAAAATATTGTTCCTCAAACCACTTGGACCGATGAAGCAGTCATGAATCTTTTCCCTCATTTACAGGGCAAGTTTTGCGGTATGAAATTGAATGTTCCTGTGGCCGAGGTCTCATGTACGGATCTCACCTTGCAAATGAAGCGCAAGGTCAGCGCCGGCGAGGTCAATGCGGTCTTCCGCAGTGCCGCGGAATCACACCTCAAAGGGGTTCTCGATTTCACAGATCAGCCGATCGTCTCCAGTGATATGAAGGGAAACCCTGCCTCTTGTCTCTTCGATAGTTTGGCAACCTTGGTCACCGACGATGTCCTCCTCAAAGTCATCGGCTGGTACGAACAGGGTGGTGGGATTTCCAATCGAATCGTCGATCTGATCGCACAGGTGGGCCCCAGAAGCGCCCAAAGTGGTGAAAGGAGGTCCGGATGAAGATCGCCATCAACGGATTTGGACGAATCGGCCGTAGTGTCTTCCGGATCCTCTCCGAGGAAGAAGATCATGAGATTGTGGCCATCAACGATATCTCTGATCCCCGATCCCTCGCTTACCTCCTCAAGTACGACTCAGTGATGGGCCCCCTCAAGCGTCCTGTCTCCATCGAGAATGGAGTCCTCAAGACTGGAACTCACGAATGTCGCATGTTGGCGGAGAGAGATCCCTCCCAATTACCGTGGCAAGATCTGGGGGTGGATGTCGTCATCGAATCCACCGGTCGCTTCCGCTCCCGTTCGGAGTGTCAGATGCATCTGGATGCTGGCGCAAAAAAGGTGATCCTCACCGTGCCTCCAAAAGATGAGATCGACTGTCTTCTGGTCCTAGGGGTCAATGACGACCTCCTCAAACCTGAACACAAGATCGTTTCCAATGCATCTTGTACGACCAACTGCCTCGCTCCATTGGCCAAGGTACTGAATGATTCCTTCGGTCTCGTCCGAGGAGTGATGACGACGGTCCACGCTTACACCAATGACCAAAGCTTGGCGGACTGGTACCACAAAGATCTTCGTCGTAGCCGTGCTGCAGGAGAGAACACCATTCCAACCTCGACGGGTGCAGCCCGCGCAGTTGGCAAGGTGCTGCCAGAACTCGAAGGCAAACTCGATGGCATGGCGATGCGAGTTCCCGTCATCGACGGCTCAGTGGTGGATCTGGTGGCGACCTTTGAAAAATCGGTCACCCGTGACAACATCAATGAAGTGGTTCGCGAAGCCGCCGAGGGAAAACTCAAAGGGATCCTTGAATACTGCACCGATCCCATCGTTTCCTCGGACATCATCGGCAACCCCCACTCCTCCATCTTCGATTCAGAATTGACGAATACCGTGGGATCCCACAGCGCCAAGATCCTCTCTTGGTACGACAATGAATGGGGTTACTCACAACGCGTTGTCGATCTGATCGACCGAGTCGGAAATTGATTTCATCGTCGAAATAAGAAAACGGGCCCGCAGGGAAAAACCCTGCGGGCCCGTTTTGTTGACACACTGCAGATCAAAAGACTTACAGGTACTTTTGGATCTCCTGGAAACGGATCTCCGCTTCCTTTTGAGCTTCAGTACCGGCAAACTTTTTAGCTTTGGAAAGCTGTGCGTAAATCTTGGCAGCACTCTTGTACTTGCCGCGCTTCACCAATGTTTCCGCTTCCTCCAGCATTTCAGCACCAGAAATCTCGGCCTGAATCGTCTTATCTTTCTTCCAGGCTTTCAGTTCTTTTTCGAACTTCTTGGAGATATCCATGCCCTTGAATGCGGCGATTTCCCGTTGCATGGCAGCCATGCCATCGACGTAACGCTTGGCGGCCTTCATTTCAGCGATCGCCTTGAAGCGCTTCTCACCGTACTCCTCAAGACTCTTCATGCTTTTGTTGGCAGACTCTTTTAACTCGTCTGTCTTGGCACGCTTAGCCTGCTTCTCGAGCTCACCGTAGGCTTTGCCGATCGCACCCTTCTCAAGGTACTGGCTCGCCTTTTCGAATTCTGGATCGATCTCAAAACGAGGACCGATACGAGCACCGACGATGTGTTTCTCGATGATGGCATTGTTGAGGGAGGCAGGATGCCCCTTCCAGACGATCATGCCATTGGGGCCGACCAACCAGGAGTGGGGAATTCCACGAGTCTTGTATTCTTTAGCCCCGCCACCGTAGGCTACGGGGTATTCCATTTTGTTTCTGTCAACGTATGGCTTGGCGACTGCTTCTGCTTCATCGGTGACCCCGATGACGACCAAACCGCGCGACCCGAACTCTTTATTGAGTTTGTTCAGGTGCGGGATCTGACCCTTGCAGGGGCCTCACCAAGTCGCCCACTTTTCGATGAGAATCAGTTTTCCTTCGAGATCTTCCCAAGTGGTGCCCGCTTTCATGTTGAACCAACCACCGGGGGTCATCTTGGGAGCTTTGTCTCCCACCTCGGACCCGGCGTGGATCGGTGCGGCCACCAGAGCGGCCATCATCAAGGCTGCAATAAACCCTAATCTCTGGCTTTTCCGGAGTGAAGTCGTCGTCATTTCCAATTTCCTTTCGATACTTCCGATCGATCTTCCCAAACTCTCAAAATCTCACTTACGGGTCAGCGGCGTGAAAATCGCCGCAATTCGATCGGTGGTTATACGATAGTGCTCTCTCATGCTCCTTGCAATCCGGCTTTCAACGATTCAAATCCGTAATTCGTTCCTTTTTCACGCTGCAATTGCTCTGAGCAGTTGCCTGGGAACACTTCCCCTCCTAGCATCGTCCACTGTGCTGGCAGAAATTCACCGTAAATTCAGCGAAAGGTGCAGAGCAGATGACGCGCTTCCTTCATCTTTATCAGGGTAAACACTGCACATCTGTTCGCTTCCAAAGTGGCCTCTCTTCGAAGCCAGGGGCGAAAGATCGGGGATCTTCGATTCCAAATTGGACTCCAATTTTGGCGATCGCCATGGCCGCACTATTTTTCAGCCTTGGGACGAGCACGACGCCTCTCTTCGCCGACGACGATCCACCGCCCCCCTTACTCCCCGTTCCGATTGCAGTCCTCGAAACTGACACTTTCGACTGGGGTAGCTTGATCCAAGGGCAAAAAATTCAACACAGCTTCATGATCGAAAATAAGGGTCGTTCCGCCCTCAAGATTCTCAAAGTCACGGCCAACTGTGGCTGTACCACGACCCGCTACGACGAAGAGATTGCCCCCGGGGAAATCGGCGCCATCGATCTTGAGATCGATACTTCCGAATTCGCAGGAGGCAGACCCAGACGCAGTGCGGTAGTCCAAACCAATGACCCGATGAACTCCGAGATCCGCCTTTGGATGTCGGGGAATGTCGAGCCGATTTTACGGATGGATACATCGGTGATCCGCATCAGCGGCTTGCTCAATGAAGATAAATCTCTGGCGATACAGTTACTCAAGGCGGTTGAATCCGCCGTCGAAATCGTTGAAGTCAAATCTGTGAATGGCAACTTCGTGGTCGACGACCTCGAGCCTGCGGATGAGGCCACCTGGAACCTGCTCCTGTCCGCCGGAACCTCTGAAACATCGCAATCTTTGCGGGATGAAATGAAGATTAAGGTTCGGGTCGATGGGGGTGAACCCTTTGAATATCCGGTTCCTGTCGTCGTCCAGCATCAGGACCTCTACCGCTTTAATCCCGGGGGCAATGTCGTCTTCTACCGGCGCCACACAGCTCCCCTCGACGGTCCGGTAAAGAGGGAGGTCAGCCAAGAGCTGCACGTCAGAAGCTCGCGAGCCGATGTCAACATCGACAACTTCCGCGCCATGATCAAAGATGCTCCCGAAGGCCTCTTCAAACTGGAGGTCTTTGAGGAAATCCCCGGGCAACACTACCGACTCAAAATCCAAGTTCTGAAAACCCATCCGACTCCCCAGGCTCAGGGCACTTTGGTGATGGACTTGGGAAATGGAGAAGTTCGCGAGAAGAGCATTATCGCCCAATTCCGCCTGAGACCCGTGCCGAAACAGGACTCTTCCCCCCGCTGAAGACTTGACCATTCCCCCGGTCCCCAGATAAGATTTACTATCGACTAAGATCCAATAATTTGGACGTTTACGAAATTCTGTACGTTTACGAAGATGGCGATTGGCACAGTACTAGTCAAACAGCTCATCAAACGGTTCTCGTCAAAGACGATGAACGAGAAGAATGAAGAATGAAGAATAAAGAGAAGAACTTACAGACCGATTGGCTGCTGAAGTGACACAGCCGCTGGATCATCAACTTTTGACACTTTAAGAGAGGCATGGGATGGCCATGAAGCCGCTGCTTCCGAATCAAACAGACTTGCTCGACTCGGGCCGTCAAAAGCTCTCAAAGGAGCCTCGCTCTTTGGAGAAGCGATTCCTGTGGGCTCTCCTCATCATGGGAGCCCTCTTCACAGGAGCCTTCGCAGGGCTTCCCGGATTCGCACCCGTACTTTTGTCCCCCATTCACGCCCAGACTCCGATTCCGGTGGATGAGCTCGGACCACCGCCACCTCCAGTGGCGCCCACTTCGGGTTCAGCGGCGATCGCCTTCGAATCCCTCAGTCACGACTGGGGAACGGTGCTCCAGGGGACCGTCGTCGAGCACACTTATAAGTTCCGCAACGTCGGAACCGACGTGCTGAGGATCACCAACGTCAAGCCTGGCTGAGGCTGCTCTCGCGGGGATTTCACCCGCGAAGTTCTCCCCGGTGGGGAGGGCGTCGTCACCATCAGTGTCAATACCACGAGCCTACGTACAGAATCGGTGCGCAAATACGCGACCGTCAGTTGTAACGATCCAAAGAAGCCGACGATCCGCCTCAATATCGGCGGTAAATTGCTTCAAGTCCTCAAGGTGCAGCCCACTGCTCTCATCATGCGTGGCCCCTTAGGAAGCGAGCACAGTGGCGAAGTGACCGTCACCAAAGGAACCGACCTCGACATCACCGTGATCGGAGCGACCTCCCAAAAGAAACAGGTCTCAGTGGGAGAAATCCGCGAGATCGAGGCTGGCAAGAGCTACGCAGTCGAAGTCAATGCGCCCTCCGCCTTGGTCCCTGGAATGGTTCGAGATGCTCTGACCATCGAAGCGATGTGCAGCGATGGAAAGATGCGCACCACTGTTCTGCAAGTGACCGTCGATCACCAAGCCCCGATTACGATGATCCCCCGCGGTAACGTCGTCTTCCAGCGCCGTGATACCGCTCGATTGGGTTCACCGGGAGCAGCACCTGTGAAGCGTGATCTGCAACTGATGGGGACCGATCCAAAGACCCCTTTCAATGTCACGGGGATGGAAATCCTCGACGCTCCCGAAGGGCTCTTTAAATTGTCTCAAAGGACCGTGCAAGCAGGTCAGAGATACGTGATCTCCATCGAGGTCACCGAGCCTCGGCAAGAGCGCTCCATCCGCGGCCAGCTGAAGATCAAGACGGACCATCCGGGTATGCCCGAGGTTGCTGCGCGGATCTACGCCCAATTTGGCACCGCAGCCCCGGCTCCCCTGCCGAGCCCGCGTAAGCCTGTGACACCACGGCCAGCGAGGACGGAATCCCCGATCAAGGGCACATCCTCGGCGTCACCGGTCAAACCTGTCACGACGAACAACCCCCAGGGAAAGGTCTCCACTCAACCGAAACCAGCGGCGAAACCAGCAACAAAACCGCGACTGAAACCAACTCTGAAGCCGACGACGAAACCGCTGCCAAAACCGGCGGGTTGATCCAACCGGGTCCTTGCAGAAAAAGTTCATCTTTTTTCTGCTGGAGACCTTGTATAGAAGGCTATTTTTGTACGGCGCGTCCAATCTGGGCGCGCCTTTTTTCGTAAAGTCTTCAAAATACTCGCTTTATGGCGAACTACCCAAAGCCCAGAGATCGATCGGCGCATTCCATCCCTCTGGAAATCCCCCTCAACAGCGATCTATGCAGCCTCCTCACGAGTGATCCCCTATCCGGCAAGGCTTTTGAGGTTTTAAAAACTTTTCGACTTTTTCTCGGCAGAAGCCTTGTACCGGGGGCATACTTTGTACGGCGCATCCGGAAACGGCTGCGCCTTTTTTCGTAAACCTATTTAAATGAACGATTTATGAGCTTCCCCAATTGTGTAACTGAGACGAACTTCGCTCGATTTCACCGCTGAGGGCACAGATTTGGTCACGGCAGATCGAGCGCTACAGATCGAAAACAGGGATCTAGCTCAGGAACGCACCTAAAATGGGCTCCAGGGCTCGCATGGATCTATTTGGGACCCGTTTGGGACCTGTTTGCATTATTTTTGGATTTTTTACGGATGGAAGCCTTGTACAGAGGGCTTATTTTATACGGCGCATCCGGAGACGGCTGCGCCTTTTTTCGTAAGCTCTTATATTTTTTGTGCTTACAAACACTTCCTAGCCTGTGCACCGCTCTCTTATTTGCCGATTCGAAAGCGATTTCGGCTCACTCAGGCAAAAAACAGGCGCAAAAAAAGCCCCACGGAGCTCCGTGGGGCTTTTTTTGGTTCTGGGCGTCTCGATGGGGTCCACCTGAGGTGCCCCAAGCATCACTGGCGACGGCTACCCGTTGCCTTCTGAGCTTCACTCGGAGCTATCGGAACCGTCGTAGCGCTTGAACTCGCCGGCAAGGAACTTGCGGTCGTAATCGCGAAGGCATTTCACGGCCAATCCACCCAGTCCCAGAATGATGGGAATGTTGATCACCAGCATCGATCCGGTCCCCAGATCCGCCAACAATAACATTTCGTCGGAAGACTCGATGCCATATGCGCCGACGATGATCAGTACCAGGAAGATCAATTTGTAGGGAACCACTCCCCCCGGCCCCACCAGATAGGTCACCCCTTTTTCACCGTAGTAGGACCAGGAAATCATCGTCGAGATGGCAAAGAGCCATGCAGCGATGGTCACGAGCCACTTACCCAATCCTTCATAGACACGATCAAAGGCAAAGGCGGTGAGCTGAGCCCCTTCGTATTGGCGGTAAACACCGTATCCCCCAGTCTCAGATTTCTCCAATGACAAACCGCCTGGCATTCCCTCCCAATCGCCACTGGAAACTTCGACCGAACCCCACTCGATGGCCAAAGGGGTTGCGGCATCGGGCCTCTCTGGATCGATGGCCCCGTAGACCACCTTTCCTTTGACCAATATAAGATTGTTGTTGCGATCGACATGGTTTGCTCCATCGACCCGTGCCCTGAGGAAAAATTTGTCGCCATTGGACCAGTTGGCATCGAGTCGTTGTTCCGGGAGGTCACGGACGGTCGCTGCCGAGTTAACGGTGAAAACCGGAGTCTCTCCATCCTCAGCGAGACCCTGGACGAATTCGATGGAAGCACCGAGGTCTCCGACCGCCGGGCGATTCCAGGTGCCGGTGGTCAAAATGACGAGAGCGGTGAGGGTGCAGATGCAGATGGTATCGATGAATGGACCGAGTCCACCGACGATTCCTTCGCGCGCAGGTTCAGCGGTTTTTGCTGCGGCGTGAGCGATCGGAGCAGAACCCTGCCCCGCCTCATTGGAGAAGAGGGCCCGCTTCATACCCACCATGAACGCATATCCGAGGGTGCCACCGATAAATGCCCCGGAGGCTTCCGCTTCGCCGAAGGCACTGCTGAAGATCAGACTAAACACTCCAGGAATCTCGCTGGCGTTGGCGATGAGAACCGCGACTCCTGACAAGAGATAGAGCAAGCACATGAAGGGAACCAGCTTGCCGGCAACAGTCCCGATACGACGGATTCCTCCAAGAATCACCATGCCGACGAGGAGGGCAAGAATGATCCCTGTCGCAATTTTTGGAACTCCAAAGTAAGACTCGGAGAGTCCTGCCACACTCCAAGCCTGGAACATGTTACCGCCGGTGATGGTCGAGATGATCAATGTCACACAGAAGAGCGCACCAGCGATTTTACCGATGGTGGCCAGGAAGGGGCCCTTGTCTCCCAGGACCTGCTTGACGACGTGCATCGCTCCACCACTCGGATTGTCAGGGTCACTGGTATCGCGGTACATCATGGCCAGGGTGATTTCGACATTCTTGAGTGCCATGCCGAAGAAACCGACGATCCACATCCACACCAATGCCCCCGGTCCACCCGCACCGATGGCGAGAGCGACACCGGCGATATTGCCCAATCCCACAGTGGCAGAAAGGGCCGCAGACAAAGCCTGAAAGTGATTGATCGCACCGGGGTCATCGGGATCATCGTAGATCCCTTTGACGACATCGATGCCGTGGGTCATGACCCGGTACTGGGTAATCTTTGTCCACAAGGTGAAGAGAATTCCTGCACCGAGCAGCCCGATAAAGGTCATAGGACCCCAGATGGTTCCGCCGATGGATTCGATGATTTTCCAGAACTGATCCAAGTGATCCCCCTTAAGAATTGCTTACAGAATCGAGACCGAAAGTCGGTACAGCAATCCGCAGTCCCCACTTAAACCCGGGGACGAGATCCCTGAACCCTAGGCAATCCACTGTCCGTTGGCAAGGGGAGAGTATCTGGGTGACTTTACGGGGCCATGATCCCCTCTAGGTGGAAGAGAGTAGTCGTTCCAATCGATCAGCGGCGACATTGCCCCCGCTGACGACGGCGACATGAAGCTCCGAAGTCGCCGAGGAGGAAGCGAAGTTCGTGAGCAAGGGGGTCACCGCACATGCTCCACTCGGTTCTGCGCCGATTCCATTTTGACGCTGGAGAATCTCTAAACTGCGCAGAAGGTCTGCATCGCTGATCCGGTGAGAAATCACGCCAGCGGCACTGAGAACCTGCCAATTGCCGAGCCCCACCGACTGCGGCAACAGACCATCCGCCTCAGAGCGGGGAGCTTCGCAGCGGAGATGCTGGCCCGCCTCCAGAGACCGGGCGAGGGCATCACTCCCCTCCGGCTCGACGACATGGATCTGACAATCGGGAGCATGGACCCGGGCCACAGCGGCACACCCGGCGGAGAGCCCCCCGCCACCCACCGGCAACCAGATGTGGTCTGGAACCCGCCCCAACTGATCGATGGCCTCGAGGACCAGGGTGCCCTGGCCAGCCATGATCCAATCGTGATCAAATGGCGGTACCACGACCCAATCGCGCTCCTCTGCGATCTCTTCCGCTTTTTGACGCCTTTCGTCTGTGGTCGGTCCCACCAATACCAGTTCCGCACCCGCCCCTCGGACCGCGTCTGCTTTGACGGTATCGATGGTGGAAGGGGCGACAACCACTGCCGGTAACCCGATTTTGGCTGCCGCTTCCGAAAGGGCACGGCCATGATTGCCACTGGAGTAGGTGATCACCCCCTTTGGGGAGGACTCTTCCGTGAGTTTCAACAGGAAATGAGTCGCGCCGCGCGCCTTGAAGGAACCGGAGACTTGGCAACACTCCATCTTCAGCCAAACCTCCAAACCCTGATCGGGAAGGGATTTGGGAAGTATCCGACGCAAAGGGGTCTGGAGTAGAGAACCGGCGATGCGGGAACGGGCCGCGGTCGCCAGAGCCGCGATGCGACCGATGCGTTCTTCGGGCTGGATGGGTTCTTCGGATTGATCTTCGGTCATCGATTCACCCTCCACGGTCGTAGATCCGAGTCGCCGACATCATGCCTCAACTCCTGCGGCTCTGTGAGTCCTGCGCTACGAAAAAAAAATCAACTCTCCAGGGTTCCTTGATGGCCCCGCCTCCCGTGCCTATGTTACGCAGGAAGCGGCGGCTCGGCCGCATTTCACTCTGACATCTCGATCCAGTTTTCGTTGCGTTTTTGCTCTGATCCCCCTCCGCCCATTGCGGGCCGGAAAGGAACCTCATGGTCCGGCACACCTTCGAACCCACCACTCCTAGTGATGATTTCCTCTCTTGGCACGCCGATGCAGTGAGCCGTTGTCGCAGAGCGATCATTCAAATGACGAGCCTTGCCGGTTCGGGTCACCCCGGTGGATCGATGTCATCCCTCGACGTCTACCTCACCTTGTGGGCGTGTGCCAATGTCGATCCTGCCAACCCGTGGAAAGAGGGACGGGATCGCATCGTCGTCAGTCATGGCCATACTTCCCCCGGTGTCTACTCGGTTCTCGCTGAATTGGGATTTGTCGATAACCAAGAAGCAGTCTCTTCTTTCCGCAGTACGCAAAACCTCTTTGAAGGACACATCGAGCGCGAGATTCCTGGCGTAGAATGGACCACCGGCAACCTCGGACAAGGCTTGTCCGCAGCTTGCGGAATGGTCCTCGGAGATCGCATTCACGGTCGCGAGATTCGCGCCTTCGTTCCGATGGGAGATGGGGAACAACAAAAGGGACAGATCAGTGAAGGCCGGCGCTTTGCCGTGAAGTATGGCCTTCATGGAATCACCGCCATCATCGATCGCAATCGTTTACAGATCGGTGGCGATACCGACGACATCATGCCGCAGGACATTCGAGCAGGTTGGGAATCAGATGGCTGGCACGTCGTCGAAATCGACGGGCACGACGCTTCTGCCATCTATGGAGCCCTGCGTGAAGCAGGTGAAGACACCTCAAAGCCGTGGTGCATCATCACCAATACCGTCATGGGCAAAGGGGTCTCCTTCATGGAGGACAAGGCCGATTTCCACGGCCGCGCCCTCAACAAAGAAGAGCTGGCAGCGGCGGTCGCCGAACTGGGTGAGCCTACCGATCTATGGGATATGGCTCCCCTCGAAGAGCGCCGAGGCCGTCGTCTTGAAAGCACTGTCCCAACCCTGCCCAGAGTACCGGTCAACTTGAATCCAGGAACCGCGGTCACTTATGACGCGGAGACTAAAACCGATTGCCGAAGTGCATTTGGACGCGCACTTCATGAAGTTGCACAAGCGACCGACGGTAGTCATCCCCCCATCGCCGCCTTCGATTGTGACCTGGAAGGCTCCGTCAAATTAAATGCGTTCCACAAGGATTACCCCGATCACTTTTTCCAAGCGGGAATCCAGGAACACCACACTGCAACTTGTGCCGGCGCGCTCTCCACTTGTGGTGTGACCACTGTCTTCGCTGACTTCGGAGTCTTTGGTGTTTGCGAAACCTACAACCAGCATCGTCTCAGTGATATCAATCATGCCGAGATCAAAATCGCCTGTACTCACATCGGTCTCGACGTCGGAGAAGATGGAAAGACTCACCAGTGCATCGATTACGTCGGTTTGCTGCGCAACATCTTTGGCATGCGCATCTTCGTTCCCGCTGATCCGAATCAAACCGACCGGGTCGTGCGTCACGCATTGACCACTCCCGGGATGGCATTCATCGGCATGGGTCGCTCCAAACTTCCAACGATCCTCGACGAATCTGGCAATCCCTTCTTCGGCGGTGCATACACCTTTGAACCGGGACAAGTCGATTTCATTCGCAAAGGGAGTTCCGGACTCGTGGTCGCCATGGGAACTCCCACCGGCCAGGCGGTCGCCGCAGTCGATACCCTGCGCGCGGAAGGCCTCGATGTGGGAGTCGCCCATATCGCCACCCCAGACCAGATCGACGCCAGCGCCCTCGCTGAAATCGCTCGCCAACCCTTCGTCGTTACCGTCGAGGATCATTCGGTGAATACGGGGCTCGGATCTTGCCTGGCTGAGAGCCTCTTTGCCCAAGGTCACGCTCTGCCACACCTTCGCATCGGTGTCGAAAATTATGCTCCCAGCGGCCCCTCTTCAGAGGTTTACCGCCATTGCGGGCTCGATGCGGACTCGATTCGTGAAAAGGTGCAGGCCTTCGCCCTTGCCCGCCAATAGTTAAACCAAGGGCATAGAAGCACTTAGGTAACCTCCGTCAAAGGTCCTGGGCTCGGAGTAGGCCTTCCTCTACCCTTGTTAAAGATAACAAAAGCAATACAATATAACGCGCGAGGGTTTACGTACGTACACCCTCTGCCCCTCCGGAATATCCGGGGAAGAGTCAATTGGGGGGTCGCCAGCTCCGAAATACGGGGCGCTGCGCTCCCGTCGATATTCATGGGAGTGATCAGACATGGGGAACCGATCTCGAAGAACTTTTTGGTCGATATTCACGGCCAGCTCTCTCTTCCTTCTGGCGTCATTCTGCACCGTTACGCTCAGCGCCCAACCCGTCAATGACGAATGCAGCGGCGCCATCGCCATCACCGAAGGAATCACCCCATTCGACAATCTCACCGCCACCGACAGTGGCGTCACCACTGATCCACTTCAATGCCAAGGTTCCTTCCTCGGAACCGCGACCAAAGATATTTGGTTCTCATACACGGCACCCGAAAATGGTTTTCTCGACGTGACGACCTGCCCCGCAGGTTTTGATACCGACCTCTTGATCTACTCGGGAGATTGCAACGGCCTGACCCAACTCTCCTGTAACGGGGATGCCTGCTTTGGATTTGCATCGACGATCACTGCTCAAGCTGTCGATCCCGGAGAGACCTACTTGATTCGTGTTGGCGGCTTCAATGGCGCCACCGGCTCGGCCAATCTGGAGGTCACCCTGACCCCTGCCAATGATCCTGAGGACTGTTCAAGTCCGGGTGATGAAGATCTCGATGGGCTTTTCGATTGTTCGGACCCTGACTGCTTCAGTTCTCCTGCTTGCGCAGGCGATGAATGCTCGACCGCCCTTCCCATCGAAGAAGGCTTTACCAACTTTGATAACACCCTGGCCAGCACCGGAGGTCCTTCGAGTCTTCTGGGAGGCTGCGATGCCAGTGGAGCCTTCAACGATATTTGGTACCGCTACACCGCACCGGAAACCGGGTTCATCGAACTCACGACATGCCCTGGAAGTTCGGCAGGACTCGATACTGATCTGTTCCTGTATTCAGGAGATTGCGGCGCTCTGAATCAAATTGCTTGCGATGGAGATGCCTGCGGAGCCGCCATCGGTGGAGGGTCTCGAATCGACAAAACGCCGGTCATTGCGGGGCAAGAATACCTCATCCGCTTGGGTGGATTTAATGGCGCACGCGGTACAGGTTTTCTCAGACTGGATCACTCCATTCCCGGCGATGACTGCTTTGCTGCTCAAATCGCCTCTCTCGGACCGAATAATTTTGACACGACGGGAATGACCTCCAATGCGGGAACGATTCTTCCACCTGACTCAAATCAATGCCCGGGCACAGGAGTTGGACAGGCAACCCAAGACATCTGGTTTGAATTCCTCGCTCAAGCTTCAGGGCCGATCAATTTCTCCCTTTGTCGAAACACAACCTTCGACACGGATCTGGTTCTTTATACCGGAGACTGCGAAGGCTTGACCCAAGTCAGTTGCAATGGCGACAGTTTCAACTGTGGATCCACATTCTCATCAGAGATCCGTGATTTCCCTGTCTTCGCTGGAACTCGTTATTGGATTCGCATCGGCAGCTTCAATAGCTCGACCAGTGGTGGCACGGGAGATCTCATCATCTATTACTCTGGACAAGCTCCAGAAGATTGCACTCAAACCGGAGACGAAGATGCCGACGGACTCGCGGACTGCCTCGACCCGGATTGCACCGGTACACCTGTTTGTACCGAGTCCGGAAACTGTGCCGATGGAATCGACAACGACTTGGATGGATTGATCGATTGTGCCGATTGGGAATGTGACCCTGATCCCGCATGTACATCATGCCCCAGTGAGCTGATTCAAAACCTCGACACCACAGACGTATCCGACATTGTACCGATTTGTGCATGGTTCCCGGAACACACCGAGAATGAGCTCCTCCGTACATACGACACCAGTCAGTTTGCGTGCGCGGATGGTATTCGGGTCTTCGGAGCAAACGTGGGCATCGGCCAGGTGGAGTACCTGGCGGGCAACGGCCTGAGTACCGCATTGAGGGTGTACATCGATGAAAATGGCGGTGAACCCGATTCCGAAATGGAACTGATCGCTGAAAAGTCCTTCACTGTCACCGAGTCGATGGCTGGCACTGTTCAGGGAATCGCCCTCGATACGCCCGCCCTCATTCCTTATGGAGTCCAATTGGTCATCGGTTTTTGGGTTGCAGACAGTGGTGGACAAGGAACTGGAAACATCTTCCGCCCGGGCGGAAACCTCGCCGGTGAATCCTACGAAACTTGGTTGTACGCTCCCGAGTGCGGCATCTTCTATCGAACGATGCGAGACATCGGTCCGATAGAAAACATGCTGCTCACCGTTTTTATCGACGACCAGGGCCCCGGGCCTGCTGGCGATGAATGCGATGCAGCGATTCCAGCAGCTCGCGGTCTCAATCCCTTCGACACCCTCAACATGTCTGACAGCTCAAATAATTTTTACGGCACAGCTGACCCCGCGTGTAATGGCATATCCCTGCACATGGATCGCTGGTACCGATACGTTCCAGCAAGTTCGGGAACTCTGCAAATCTCCACTTGCGACCTCACTGATTTCGATGCCCACTTCGAGGTATATCGAGGTTCTTGCGAATCCCTGGAGGCGGTTTCCGCTTCCTGCTCGACTTCGACGTGCAGCACTGGAAGTGCTGCAACTTCTGATTTTGCAGTTGAAGGCGGCGAGATTTACCGAATCCGAATCGGCTCTTCCCAGCCCGCAACTTCCGGCACTGGTAACTTCCTTCTCAACTGGATTCCACCCCTCCCCTTCATCAGTGAGATCAGGGCTCAGCACAGTGGAACCACTTCCCGTGAGTTTATCGAGATCAAAGGTCTCCCTCAAAACCTCGATGGGCTATCGGTGATTGCGATAGGTTCCAGCCCCGGCGCTGGAAGTGGTGTGATCAGTGGGATCATAGATCTCTCGACAAGTTCAATTTCCCCACTGGGATATCACTTCACCGCTGAAGAAGGATTTGTGGGAATCTCTCCAGACCTCACAGTTCCTGTGGGATCTTTAGGGTTTGATGACAATACCAACCTGTCGATCATGCTCGTAAGAAACTTGCAATCAGCGATCGGAGATGATCTCGACCTCGATGATGACGGCACTCTCGACCCCACATTTTCGGCGGAGATCATCGATAGTGTTTCATTGCTGCGTTACCCACTGCCCATCTCGGGTGATCAACCTGTGGATGGACCCAAAATCTATTCCACAACGACGGTCGGCCCCATGGGCAGCGAGATGCCTTACCACGTTGAGCGCTGTCCAGATCAAAGGGATGCCTTCTTCGCGATTGGCCCTGCAGAACCAGATGCAGGAGGCGACTCGCCAAGGGCGGAAAACCTGTGCCTGGGCCCTCCTCCCAACGACTCTTGTCAGTCGGCTATAACACTGCCGATTGGGATCCATACCCTCGATACAAAGTCGGCGAGCAGCAGTCCCCAATCCTGGAATCCTGATTGCACTTCAGGAACAGGCGGAGACATGCAGGATGACGTCTGGTACGTCTACGCCCCGCGCAGCCATGGCAAGCTCACGATCAGTACATGCGATACGGAAGGCTGGGATACGGATTTGGCGCTTTACTCTGGAGACTGCCAAAATCCGACACAACTCACCTGCAATGGTGACGCACCTGGATCTGCGAATGGCCTGGGCGGCGTGTGCCAAAATTTCTTTTCAAAAATTGACCAATACCCCGTGTCCGCTGGAGACAGCTACCTGATCCGCGTCGGTGGCTGGGAATCCGGTGAACAGGGGATAGCAACGATGACCATCTCTCATGAGATTACCGGCGACACTCCGTGTGACCCTATCTCCATAGGCCCAGGGTCAACACACCTCGAACTGACCGATTACACCCTCACCCCCGGAACGACCGTCAATCCTGCATGCACCGCCGGAAATCCGGTCCTCGGTGATGTTTGGTGCGAGATTCAACCGGTCGTAGATTGCACATTGGAACTCAGCACCTGTTCGAGTGGCAGTGAGGATCCGATCCTCGAGGTCTACGACGACAATTGCAGTGATATCATCCTCAACCCACCGATCGCCTGTTCCGATGGCGGCGCAACCGGCTGCTCAAGCACCGATGCTGCCCTTTCGATCGCGGTGACTGCCGGAGAAAGCCTGCTCATTCGAGTCGGCAAACGCAGCAATGATATTGCCTCCACGAATCTGATCGTCAATTGCACCCCATCTCAACCGATCGAAGCTCCGGTCGCTTCCTTCGACCAAATCGATGAGGGAAGCATTCAGGTGTCTTTTGCACAGGTCACCGTGATCGACACTTCAGATTTAGGGAATGATCCTTTTGCAACTTTGACCATCGACTGGGGAGATGGCACTTTGGAGAGCGATTTGATTCCAGGGCTCTCCTATAGCCACCTTTACGAACTCCTATCAGGTTCAAATCTCTCTGAGACGTGGACCCCAACTTTGCAAATCACTAATTTTCTCGGAACCAACTCCGTTGCTGGAAACTCGATTCAATTGCTCCCCATCGGTGATGCAAATCTGGATGGAACACTGAATGTTGCTGACGTCATCACCATCCTCGGCTACCTCTTTTCTGGTAACAGTTCTCTCGGTTGTGTAAGAGCAGCAGATCTCAACGCAGATGCCAATATCGACATCGCCGATGCCATTTACGCTTTGAACTTTATCTTCGTTGGCGGCGCTGGTCCGGTCCCCCCCCCGAGCTCCAACTGCAATCTCCCTTGAGACGAACGGGCAAAGATTTAAGGACTTTATAAGTATCATCAGGTAACATTCACTCGGGCTCATACTGACGATTGAAGGTTACCGGGATGCCACGATTCATCTCGTTCATTTGTTCTACGCCGCAACGCCTGCCTCATCTCCTGCCTCATCCGGTAGGAGTTTTAATTATCCTATGCACTTTGGTCGTGACGGTGGGTTGTGAGCCGGCACAAACCAGACCAGCGGCCATCCCAAATGGCGAAGTTCATCTTTTGGTTTCTGAGCTGATCAAACCCCAAATTGCAGCCATCGAAAAGCAACCGGGTGACGCAGAACTTCACGGCACTCTGGGTCTGATGTACGAAGCCAATGAGATTTGGGAACCTGCTATCAGAAGTTTTCAAAACGCCCTCGATCTCGCACCGGATAATTCACTTTGGCAGATTCACCTGCACCGCTGCAAGTTGGGAAATGGTACCTCTTCTGGTGAGAGGGCTCGCCTTGAAGCGGAGCTTGGCCGCTTCCCAAATGACGCTGGATTTTTATATATGCTGGGAGCCCTCCGCCTCGAAGATGGAGAGTTGCCAGAAGCAAGAGAGCTTCTTGAAAAAAGCCTTCAGCTTCAACCCAATATTCCCGCGACCCATCTTTCGCTTTCACAACTGGAATTGATCGAAGGTAATCCAGAGCAATCACTTTTCCATGCAGAGCAGGCGATGAAAAACGCACCAGGCCAAGCAGCAGTATTTCAGGCAAAGGGTCTGGCTCTTCAAGCATTGGGAAGAAGTAACGAAGCAAATGAGAATCTCAAGAAGGGTCAAGGGGCAAGTATTCTCAAGTTCCCCGATGAAGGCCTGTTGAAACTGAGTAGGTACTTCGCCACTCCTCAAAAGCAAATCAACCTGGCTTCCGACTTGATTATGGTTGGGCAACTCGGTCGTGCAGAGCAGCTGATGATTCGAGTACTCTCCCTCGAGCCAAACAATAAGGATGCACTCAACACCATGGCGATTGCGGTTCAAAGACAACAGCGCTACGAAGAAGCGCTCGACAAGTTGCTTAAAGCGCAAAATGCCGATCCGAACTACTTCCCCACTTACATCAATTTGGCGGTTCTTCAACTTGACAGAAACCGCCCCGAGCTAGGCCTGTTGCCTTCTCAACGCGCTGTTGAAATCGCACCTGAAAACTCCACTAGTCATCGACTTTTGGGGATGTGTCGCATTCGTACCCGTGATTTCGCAGGGGCCCTGAGTGCATTCGAAGAGAGCTTGCGGCTAGAGCCCGACAATTTTGAGTGTCATGCTGCTGCTAGTGAAGCGGCAATGTCACTCGATCAGAATGATCGCGCACGATTTCACATCGACAAAGCCATCGCTCTGCGCCCCGAGTACCTTCCGACTCAAGTCAACAAGGCGTATCTATTGATGCGTATGAATAAACCTGCCGAATCGGAAGCCTTGATAAAAAAACTGCTCAGGGATACCAATGAGCATCCCAAAGTCGTCGAGGCGTATCAGAAGTTACGCAATGGGTTCCGTTCAGCTGGTGGGCGCCGATGATTCAACAAAAAAAACCGTTACACTCCTGCCTTCATTTACTGGTATTTGCCCTCGTGGGTTTTGGCTGCACTAAAGAATTAGCTCCTCCAAGTAATTCGACGAGCTCAAAATTGATCGAATTGGAGTCTCCCGCCTTCAGGGTTCTCGATGCTTCTTCAGGTTTCACTTTTGAACATTCCTTTGGTGACGAACGTCGATACTGGATTCCTGAAACGATTACGGGGGGCGGAGCTCTGTTTGATTACGATGGGGATGGCGACCTCGACATCTACTGTGTTCAAGCGGGCGGAGATTGTGGAGGCGACCGATCGAATGCCCCACCTAATCAACTGTTTCGAAATGAAGGCAATTTGACCTTCACCAATGTCACCGAGATTGCGGGTGTCGGAGATCGCCAATACGGGCTTGGAGCTTGCTGTGCGGATGTCGATGGGGACGGAGACATCGATCTCTTCGTTTGTAATCGGGGCCCCGACATACTCTACCTGAATAACGGCGATGGCACTTTTACTGAAGCAGCTGAGAACCCTGGTTTTTCCAAAGACGGAGTCACCGCCTCCGCTGCCTTCAGAGATTTAGATGGTGATGGGTTACCAGAGCTGTACGCGACACAGTACATCCAATGGAGCCCCGAAAAAGAGCTCAAGTGCGGAACGGGCCTGGGACAAGATTACTGTGCCCCCGCCAATTACAATGCTCCTGCCCCGGACAGGCTTTTCAAAAACCTGGGTGGCGGTCGCTTCAAAGACATCTCTGAAGAAGCGGGTCTCAGAAGCTCCTACGGAAATGGACTCGGCGTTGTCATCGGAGACTTCAACCTTGATGGAGCTGCGGATATCTACGTTGCCAACGATGGATCTCCAAATCAGCTTTGGATTCAACAAGGTGATTTGCGCTTCGTCGATAAAGCTGTAGAAACCGGCTGCGCTGTCAACATGATGGGCGTCGCAGAAGCCGGCATGGGAGTCCAGGCCGCAGATGTCGATGCCGATGGAGATCTCGATCTCTTCATGACTCATATCCGCAATGAGACCAATACTTGGTATCGCAATGACGGCGGCATCTTTACGGATGCCACGATTAGCACTGGGCTTGCAAGGTACAGTAGAGACTCCACTGGCTTTGGTATGGGTTATTTTGATTTCGACCATGACGGGTTACTCGATCTATATGTCGCGAATGGTAAAGTCATACGAACCCAGGCTTCGACTCCAGGAGTGGACCCTTACGCCGAACCGGATCAACTCTTCAAAGGAGCCCCCAACTCCAGATTTGTCGAAGTCAAGCCGACGGGAGGCTGGCAGCAGACTTCTCCCCACACCAGCCGTGGAGCAGCATTTGGAGACCTCGATTCGGATGGGGATATCGACATCCTCGTGTTTAACTGCGGGGGGCCAGCAACTCTGCTGATCAATGAACATGCGGCACCCAATTCATCGGTGGTGTTGAGACTCGTGGATCAAAGAGGAATTGACGCAGAAGGTGGTCGTGTCACTGCGAAGATCGGTGATCAAAAGATTCATCGGGTAGCCACCCGACATTATTCCTACTGTGTCTCCAACTCACCGGAGCTTCATATCGGCCTCGGTTCCGCGGCGCTGCTCAGCGACATTCGGGTGCATTGGCCCAATGGCGACATATCGGAACACGCCGATATCTCTGCGGGATCGAGAGTGACGATCACTCAGCCCTAACGGAGACTCTCCAGCGGCGGCGACCCACCCACCTCCAGATCTTCACTTCAGAACTTAAATGACTGAGGTAAAATTTCCCGAAACCCCTTAAATTCGTACGCGAACGTCCGAATCCATGAAAAGAGCCCCCCTCTCATGCCACCAATTCGGCGAGCTCCCCAGTCAGTGAATACGCCATTCCTATCAAAAGTAGCGCAAAATCATGGGATTTTTTACCGGGATCTCGATCAACAATTCTCTAGGTTGCGTCCCTGCTGATAGTCCAATAATATCGATCTATCGGATTCTGGGATTCTTAGAGATATTCCCTCGGTTCCGGTATGGGCTTTTACACGACATTTTTTTTGAATTGTAGCGAGGAACGGTTGTCCTTCGTTGCAACTGCCAATGGTGACTTTCGAAAATAAATCTGATTGTTTGATTTTTGATTTTTTTTAGTGAGGTGTGAGTCAGTTGATGGTGTGGTTTTCCCGCTTCAAGCAACTGATCAGTGGATAGATAAAGGAGAAAGGCTTCCTATGAATGCTTCTCGAATATCAAGGGTTTTGACCCTTTTCTTTTCGTTGCTGATTGTCAGCAATGTGGGTCTGGCACAAACGCCTGCCAATGACGAGTGCAGCACTGCAACTGCCGCTATCGAAGGTGGAAACGCCTACGACCTGACCAATGCAACGGTCAGTGCGGAAGCCGCAGATAATGCTGGTCTCTGTGACGCCACCGGTCCCCATGAGGA
>NHDG01000057.1 GCA_002167285.1 Planctomycetia bacterium TMED53 | reverse complement strand
GCCAAGAAGAAGGTCGCCAAGAAGAAGGTCGCCAAGAAGAAGGTCGCCAAGAAGAAGGTCGCCAAGAAGAAGGCCACCAAGAAGAAGGCCGCCAAGAAGAAAGTCGCCAAGAAGAAGGCCGCCAAATAGAAGGCGACCCGATACAATCGAAGCTTGGAGATTGACAGTGATCATGGGGAATCTACTCATTCCCCAAGGAGGGAAGAAACCGTGGCTGGACATTCCAAATGGGCAGGAATCAAACACAAGAAAGCCGCAAATGACGCCAAGCGCGGCAAAATCTTCAGCAAACTGGCCAAACTGATCACTGTTGCTGCCCGCGACGGTGGTGGCGACATTCAAGGAAATCCGCACCTGAAGCTGGTGGTTGATAAAGCCAAGGCCGCCAACATGCCGAACGACAACATCGATCGGGCCATCAAAAAAGGTACGGGAGAGCTCGCTTCAGATGCAATTTCTGAGCTGGTTTACGAAGGATACTCCCCTGGGCAAGTGGCCCTCGTGATCGATATCTTGACCGACAACAAAAATAGAACTGCCAGTGAGCTTCGGAAGATCTTTGACAAAAAGGGAGGATCTCTTGGAAGTCCTGGATCAGTCTCATGGATGTTCGAAACCAGAGGAGTGATAGAGCTCCCGACAGGTTCAATAACTGAGGACGATCTTCTCGAATTAGCTCTCGAAGCGGGAGCTGACGACGTCAAGGTCGAAGAAGGTCATTTACAAGTTTTGACCAGCCCCACTCAGTTTTCTGAAGTTCGTGAAGCTGTCCTCGCAGCAAACTTGGAGCCGAGCTATTCAGAAGTGACACGGATTCCGACCACCACGATAAAGATCGAAGACGAGAAGACGGCGACCAAAGTGTTGAACTTTATCGCTGAAGTCGAAGACAACGATGACGTCCAGAATGTTCATTCGAATCTCGACATCTCGCCGGAAATGCTACAAAAGCTCTCCGGGTAATCCTTACTCACCCAAGGAGTCATCGACTCGCTGGAAAAAGAAATCTCTGAAATCTCGAATCGGAGTTCTCTCGGTGAAGGATTCGTCTAATTCATGCCAGTATCTCACTTCTTCATCACCAGGTCTCCAACAGAGGAATACTTTGCGGCCAACGTATAAAGTCGGGAAGTTGATAACCCCCCGCTTGAACTCCTGAACAAAACAGCCCAGTTCTTCAATCTCTCGAATGTATCCATTAATCCTATCGATAAACCCATTGAGCTCCTGCTTCAGCTCTTGGGCAGAGATTTGAATCGCAGAAGCTTCTTCTTCAGCGGAGCTCTTTTCGAGACACTCCAATTCTGTACGCTTCTGAATGATGCAATCCCAAATTTGAACGATATCCTCAACCACATTCTGGACTAATGGCAACATTTTGTTGGCTTCGTCTATCGTGACCAAACGACTTTGATTCTGGGTATTGCTGACAGGTCTCATCGAGGTTCTCCCAACTGGAACTGGTTAGATTCAGGAGAACAATGGCAAGCACCATGCCCGGCAAGCCGGCCTCAAATCAGCCAAAATCACAGGTTATCGTTCCACTTCAGAACACCCGAAAGGCCCTCTGTCCATGGATTGGACGATCTCACAGGTTGACACGGGCCCTATGGGCCTTGATAACCGCACTTTTGGGGAATCTTCGGCTCGATCAGCCACCATCCACCGCGGATCATGGCCTTCCTGCCGATTTGGGAGATCATCTTGCCTTTCTGCTCATCAGCTTCCAGCTCGTTATCGATCAGCAACCCCCCTAGCTCGTGGGTGAAATCAATTCCCTCGCTCATGCGGCTCTTCCTATTTTCAGCGATTCTTCTCTTCCCCCTCTTTAGCCCTGGAACTTTGGCGTTTTGTCAAAGTTCAACCTCAGAGTCCCCCGGAGAAGATTCCCGTATCGCAGAGATCAGAATAGAAGGGCTCGACAGACTCGGAGCAGCGGAAGTTTTGACCCGTATGAAATTACGTACGGGCTCCATCTATACCCCCGCAGCTCTCGATGAAGAATATCGACGGCTTTGGGGAAGTGGCGATTTTGTCTCCATTGCTCCCCCAGTGATTCAGCAAATCCCCGAGGGGGTTATCATCACGATTTCTCTCGAAGAGAGAAAACCGATTCGAAATGTCTACATAGACGGCAATGAGGCACAATCGGATAAAGTGATTTTACGGGAGATCCAGACTCGCGAAGACGAACTTTACGATCCTCTGATCATCCGAGAAGACATCGACGTTATCAGAAACTTACTCCTCAAAGATGGATTTCCTTTTGCCAATGTGAGCTCACGCTTAGAGGGATCACTTAGTAAGCTCTCAGTCGTCTTTGAAATTGACGAAGGCCCCCAAGTACTCATCCGTTCAGTAGGCTTTGTCGGCGAAGCCAATATTCCTGCTAAAGAGATCCTCTCCATCATGCAGTTAAACCCCCGAACCTTTCTGGGGATCGGGCGTTCAGGAAAATTTGATCCCCGATTGCTTGAAGGCGACCTGAATCAAATCCGCGAATATTACTTCCTCAAAGGATATTTCGATGCGCAGGTTTCGCTGAATAGGAAAGAATTCACTGAGGACTTACAAAATCTCCGTTTGGTCCTCGAAATCTCTGAAGGCCCACGCTATCAGGTTGGAAAAGTTGAGTTTGAATTCAGTGAAACCCCCACCGTCACCGAAGCGGAATTGAAGGAGATCTGTGAGGTCGTCGAGGGAAGTGAGTGGGATGGGGAAAAAATTAAAAATGACGCTGAAGCGATCCGGAAGCTTTTCAATGACCAAGCCTTCGTCGATGCCTCAGTAGACCCCACTGTGATTTACCCCCTTGAGGGAGAAGACGTCACACTCAAATACCTGATATCCCAAGGCAGCAAGGTCAGTGTTGGTGAGATTCAGATTCAGGGAAATCGATCCACCCAAGATGAGGTGATTCGACGCCAATTGGAAATCTACCCTGGTGAAGAGTTCCGGCCGTCTCAGATTCAGGACAGTCTCAGCAATCTCTACCGCTTGCAATACTTCAATAGCATCCGCCCCTACTTCGATAGTGGTGGTCCATCCGGCGATCGTCCTGTGGTTTTCGAATTGACAGAAGGGTCTACCGGTAGAGCACTCTTCGGAGTGGGTTACTCTTCGAGCACTGGAGTTTTAGGCAATATCGCGATCGAGAAGCGCAACTTTGACATTCAAGATTGGCCCTCCTCCTTAACCGACATTCCTGGTTCATTTACAGGAGCAGGCCAAAAATTGATCCTCGAAGCACAGCCTGGCACTGAGTACTCACGCTATCGTCTCCAATTCCTTGAACCTTATTTGGCAGGATCGCACAACTCTCTGAGAGTTTCCGCGTTTCGATCGGTTCTATTGAGACAAAGCTACACTGAAGATCGAAATAGCGCAGGAATCACAATTGGTCGCCTCTTCGACAGAGAGCTCAAAATCAGGGGCGAAATCGGGATCAGGCGCGAAAATATCACCATCGAAAATATCGCACTAGGATCCCCAACCGTGATCCTCGACAGTGAGGGAAAAACACCTGTCACCTCTCTAGACCTCCGATTTGATTGGGATCAGCGGGTCTTCCGCCCCGATATCGGGGCCGTTGATGGTTGGAATATCGAGACCACTCTTACCAGAACAGGTGGAGCTCTCGGTGGTGACCTCGACCTGAATAAAGCAGAACTTCGAATTAGCTTCTTCGACACTGTGTTCGAAGAGACTGACGATCTTCGCCACGTACTGGCTTTCAAAAATACATTCGGAGCCGTCGAGTCATATGGCGACGATTCATTCATTCCCATCTTCGAACGATATTACCTCGGTGGTCCCAGATCATTACGCGGCTTTGATTACCGAGGAGCCGGCCCATCTGAAAATGGGATTGAAACCGGCGGAACCGTGAGACATTTTGGCTCATTGGAATACACATGGCCGTTGCTCGAGAGCACCATGCGAGGAACCTTGTTTGCGGATTATGGAAACCTGTCTGAGGGCCTGGATAACTTTAGCCTCGACGACTACCGATTGGGAGTTGGAGGCGGAGTGATTCTCTACATCCCACTGTTTGGGCAAAGACTCCCAATTTCGGTCACCTGGACTGAGGCTGTCATCAAAGAAGAAGGTGATAGAACCAGGGAATTCTCTTTCGACCTCGGCTGGATTCTGCGCTAACAAAGGCTCAACAGATTCAGCGCTGCTCCTTGTCTGGTGGCACTCGACTACGATTACTCGCCGACTCTTATTCAGCGCCAGATTCATCGCAGTACCACCAGAGGTCAAATCCAGGTGGCGGCAGTACCCAGGAGATCTCATGAAAGTGGACATCCGTCGAAATCCCATTTAATGAGACGACGAGTCGCTGCTTCTCCTTGTTGATCTTTTTCACTTCACAAACTTTTTGCAATCGGGGTACGAATACCGCGTCTCCCTTGCGCAATTTTTGAGCGGTTTCCAATCTCCGTTGTTGCAATCGAGTACTCGCACGAGATCTTTCCAGAAGCTGTCTTAATTTCTTGAGCGATTCCGCTCTTTCACCATTGAGTTCGCCGATCTCTGCAAGAGTCTCAAGTACACGATTGATCACATCATGCACTCTCTTCTCTTCGATTCTTTCTAACTCATACTCTAGAGCAGATCTTATCTTTTTCTGCTCCAGCTCATTTTGTTCGACTTCTTCTGCAAGAACTCTCGCCTTTTCCCCCTGGATCTCTGCTTCCCGTACTTTGCGATCCAAATCGCTTTGTGAACGGCGAAGCCCCTCGATCACTTCAGGGTCTAACCCCGTCTCTCGCTCACTGAGATCTCTAGCGTTCGAAACAACCTCTGAGGGCATTCCCAACCTTTCTGCGATGACGAGAGCATTTGATCTACCCGGCAATCCAACTTTCAGGCGGTAAGTGGGAGCAAGCTTGTTCGGATCAAACTCCATCGCGGCGTTTTCACACTTTCGTCTCCTGTACGCGTACTCCTTCAATCGGCCGATGTGAGTTGTAACCAAAGTCAAGGTTCCCCTTTGGTACAATCGATCGAGCACAGCCTCTGCCAAAGCAGCTCCCTCTAGAGGGTCTGTCCCCGAACCCAACTCGTCCAAGAGAACAAGGCTACGACTTGTAGCTCGCTGAAGAATCTGCGCAACAATGGCGACATGGGATGAAAAGGTCGATAGATCCTGTTGCAAGCTTTGCTCATCACCAACGTCTACATGGATGGCGTCAAAACAGGGGAATCGAGACTTCGCCGCCGCAGGAACTGGGATCGCGCAAGAAGCCATCAGCGAAAGTAAGCCCGCAGTTTTTATGACCACTGTTTTACCACCAGTATTTGGGCCGGTGACCACCAATTGAAACTGTTGAGCGTTTAAATGAAGATCGAGTGGCGTAATCGCATCCTTGGCCTCTCCCAGAAGAGGTTCATCGACAACCTCTGGTAGGGTCAATTGACGCTGACGATTTTTGATCTCTCGCCAAATCAGAAGTGGGTGCCGAGCCTCGATCAGCTGCAGATCCCTCTCCTCGCAAATCTCAGGAACCTCACAACCAAAGTTATTGGCAAATCGAGCTTTGGCTTGAACCATGTCCAAGATGACAAGGTGATCCCACAAGGAGACAATCTGACGCGACTTTAACCAAATCTCCTTGGAGATCTCGGCGATAATCCTGCGCTGCTCTTGCAGAATTCGGTCCTGGACCTTCTCTAACTGATGACCTTTGCGGACGACCGGATCAGGCTCCACAAACAAAGTTTGGCCGGATGCGGACTCCCCATGAATGATTCCTCTGACTTGGTGGCGACACTCCACCCTCACAGCCCAACAAAGTCGACCATTTCGAGGCGTGATGACTGGCCCTTGTAGAAATTTTTTCCACGGACTGAGCTCTCTGTTTTTCTCTAGCCACTCCCGAATTTCATCTTCGAGCAACTTGGCCTGAGATCTGAAATCCAGTAAAGATTCTGATGCTTCATCGAGAATCTCTCCATTGGCATCGATGGTTTGATCGAGTCGTTCCCGAAGACTGGGCAAATCGACCAGCTGCTGCGCCCTCAAACTCAATCGGGGGTAGTCGGGATCCGCCAATACCTCTCTTAATGCCCTAGCTCGATCCAAAACTCTAGATACGTTTGCGAGTTGTAGCCCCCCCAAAGACGAACTCGCTCCACCGGAATCCCTTCCCAATACGGATCCGAGATCTCCCAACCCTTTGAGTCCGAGATCGAGTCCCAAGGCAAGGCGAGACCTCAACTCCGCGACTTCTTCGAGGGCTTCCCTCATCTCCTCCGCATTCTGAAGGGGCAATAACTCAGATAATCGGAGTCGTCCACTATTGGTAGTGGCGTGCACAGATACGAGGTCTAAAACCTCTGGCAACTCCAACCGACGGAGGACATCCGGGTCACCCAGAACTTGATTCGCCACGCTGCTCTGGTCCTCCCGGCTCTTTCGAAATGGAGGTAGCCCATCCTCAGCTGCCCTCTTCTTCGATCTTCAAGGTATCGTTGTTTCGCATCAGATCGATGGCCCGATCCATGCACTGGCGAGCAACGTACCCAGTACAGGCACCGATCGTACCCCCTCCCCGAACTCCAGGAAGAACTTTCAATAATCTGCTTGAGAGGCCCTTTGCCGTGCCTGGCTCGGATTGATCCAATAAGATCCAAATCCGATCCCCAGAGACTTCACACCAATCGGCAGCTCGTACTTCGTTACGAACCCGTGCGACGGGATCCTTCACAGAATCTGGGACTTCTAGCAAAACGACTCCTGGGAGTGTGCCATGGCGCTCTGCGGAACGAATTCTTGAGTGAAGGAGTCTCTCAAATCGATCCTCAGGATTCTCTATCCGTGGTGAACCGTCGGCATGCTTGCGTGGAATCATCTCTTCCATCTGTGGTAACAACTCAAGTACGCGCCAAAACGACCTTCGAGAATACTCTGATTCACCCGGTAAAATTCCGAGCCAATAATCTTCCACCGTCATACCGATGAATGGCCCATAATCTCCTGTCGCTGCTGGGATTGGAGTCTTTAGGTCAAAGACGTCGCCCAATCTGCGGTAGACTTCGCCGGGCTCACGACCACCGACCTGAACGAGAGGAGGACCCTCTCCTTGGGGATTTAACTCAACCCAACCAAACAATCCAGTTTCTGATTCAACCCACCGCTTAATGGCTTCCGCACTCGATTCACCGGTCATCCGGGAATCGAGAAGTAACTGAACCAGCCCCAATGGATCGGCGACAGATTCTTCTCGGAATCCAGCAGCCGCTGCCGTTAAACCTTCACGATCAATTTCATCAAAAGGGCTATAAGCCACTTTCACCACCTCTTGATACTCTTCAGGATCGAGAACAACACTTGCAGTGGGGTTCCCGACTGTAACTCGATTTGAGCCGGACCTTTGCTGAATTGATTCAGGGTGCTCTCCCTGAAGTAATCGACCATACACGACCTCGTTGGCTCGATCATCCAAAGGACGAGTGAGGCTCCAGAGCCCCCCATGGGCACCAGGTTCTAATGCCGTATCGACGACAGCAACCGGCTTTCCCTCTGCCCTCTGCAGAAGATCACTTCCCTGAGCATTGTATGAATCGGCAACGATGACTCCTGTGAAAATAGACATCTGATCCGAGAACGGATGTAAGTAACGAGACTCAGGAACGAGGGTCGCTCGATGACCTAAAATTCCTTGAAGCGCATAAAAATCAGAATCATTTCCCAAGACGAGAATACCGGGAAGCTCCTGGATGGGATCTCCCGTTCCCTCATCACGAACCATTTCCCGCTGCTCAGGAGTCAAGCGACCATAAATCTCACGGGCGAAATCCTCCCCCTTATGCGGTGTCGTCTCATCTGCACCTCGATGGCCGATAAGGGCGTCGATGGTCGGATCCTTGGGGTCGTCGGGCACTCGTCATCTCCTTTTTTGAGAATCCTCAGATGAAAACCGCTGTTGCCGAACAGGTCAAGCCTGATGCATTTCAGCGAATCTCGATATAGCGGCCAAAATTATACTTGGACAGCAACTTCAGGAACTCACTGGCACGCGCCTCGTCCTGATTGGGAGCAATCCCCGCAAAAAAGCCGATGCAGTGAATCCGAACCCCCCGATATCGGTTCCATTTAGAAACCGCATCCGCAATCAATCTTAGAGACGTCTCTTTTCCAGCAGTAGGAGAGCCATCAGAGAGAAGGTATATCGTATCCACTTCCCGATCGGCAAATGCCTTCTCTAGTGCCCCGTAACTATTGGTCTCTCCCCCAGCTTCCAAACGATCGACGAAATCGATGGCTTTTTTCAAGCTCGAGCCTTTCGCCTTGATCAATCGGGGAGATAAAACCGTGAGTTCGTCGGAGAAAGCGATGACTGTGAACTTACTCTTCGTCGTTAATCCACCTTGCAAGACTCGCTTTAACTCGTTCTTGGCAATCGCGATGCGTGAATCATCGATCTCAGTACTCGCAAGCATGCTTCCAGATACATCCAGAAGAAATACCACACGCTCACTGGCGATTTCTCCGTACAAGCCATCTCTGACTGCCGTACTGACATCCCGTTTTTCTTCGCCTTGATCGTCTTCAATTTCTAACGGTGACCAAGTCTCACGATTTTGTTCCCACCAAATTTTCCATGCCGCCGTCTCCGCCGGGTAATTCTCACCCGTAAAATCTTTCAGTACATCCACGATATCTTCCGACTGGCGACCCTCTGCTTTTTGCAGAAGCTGAATCAATGCCGTAATCGTTTCTTGGTGAGGATGGTCCCGAAGATGGCGAATCGCCAAAGAAACAACCCAATGAGTTTTGTCATCAAGGCACTCAATCAGGACTGGACGAGCGTCATTATGAGACCAAGATTTGAGGACTCTCATCGCATCCATTCGAGTCTCAAATTTCCGAGCTCTGTGAAGAATCTGTATGATTCGATCCTGCGAATCGGAGCTCTTTAAGGTTCGCGCCAACCTCAATGCGTCTTCATGAACCATGAGAGAGGGATGAGCCATTCCCTTCTCTATCAACAATCCAGCCGCCAATTCTCCGTCAAATTGCGCGAGTTGCTCCATGGCGTCGCAGATCGCCGATTCGTCATTAGACTTTAGAGCAGCAATAAAAGCTCCGCCCGCCTTTGCTTCATCATTGATAGGCGCCGCCATAAACAGATTCACGGAGGCCAACACCGTCAGCAGAATATTCATGTGCGTTCCTTTTCGAGAATCTCACGAATTCTGGATCTCAGCTCATTGGGACTTGCACAAGTCTCCAGAATACGATCGCCGAGGGCTCGATCGATAGATCTTGTGAGTAAATCACGAAACCCTGGATCTTGATGAGTCAATATCTTCAGAAGCTCATTGATCACGTGATCGACGATGACTTCATCAACCAGGTCCTGATTATCTACAACCAATCCAATGGGGACCGTCTCCAAGCCACTCGGATCTGGAGGATCATTAGAAAGGTCTTCCATAAGAGCCTTGATCCGATCAGGGTTACGGAAGGATCCTCTCGACAGCTGATCACCGGGAAGCTCTTCAGTGGGAAGAACCAACAGCACTGCAGACTCTCCGATCTCAATCACGGATCCATGAACCAGATCAGCCCTTTCAATCAAAGCCCCATCCAAATAAGTACCATTCGAACTTCCCAGATCTGAACAGGTCACACGAGTCCCCTCTCGCGTAATCGCACAGTGCTGGCGGCTGAGAATCGGGTCCGAGAGGGTCACAGAACAGGAGCCTGATCGTCCGAGGACGAGAGTTCCCTCAGTGAGATCCACCCACTGAAACAACCCTGGAGTCGAAATCGCTAATCTCAAGTTCGTTCTCCCGTACTTGGATGACCACTCGCCAGCTGTACGAGCTCAGCCGGCAAGCGGGTAGGCCTGTGCCTGGCGACATCGACACATGCCAGCACAGTCAGTCCCCGACACAGTTCGTCTCCTTGAGGGCCCAATACCTTATATGTAAGGTGGATTCGAGCTCCCTCGCACTTATTCATCGTCGTCTCGATGGTAATCAAGTCATCGTAATAAGCTGGCCTTAGATATCTCACCTGAACTTCCGAAACCAATAACCTAATTCCACGCTCTTCTAAGGCTCTATAAGGAAGTCCCTGCTCCCTGAGCCACTCCGTTCTTGCGGTTTCAAACCAGACAACGAAGCGGGAGTGATGAATGATTCCACCTTGATCGGTTTCCTCATAACGAGGGCGAAGTTGTATTCGCCCCTGACGACTTTGGTCATCCATCAGCGGTCGCTCCCAGTTTCGGTAGCTGAGTCGGTAACTGGGTCGGTCCCCCCACTTCTGCGGCGAAATCGATGCTGAAACATTCTGCGGATTTCTGCTCGCGGATATCCGAGATCACGCCATCGGAGATACGCTTTGACGACTGTGACGCTCCGATCATCATACAAATAGCGCCCCGAATCGGTCACCTCAGCAGGTTCCAGCAACCTCATAGTGACAAGGGACTGAAGCAGTTGCCGGGAAATCCCCGTCTGCTCCATTAAGTCTTTGGGTTTGAGTTTTTTTTCGTCTGGGGACATGCCTTACAGATTAACACGGACTGCCATCTCATGGAACGTACGCTAATATGCCCGAGGAGGAAAATCACATGGATTGGCACTGGGTCAGGCTTACTGAAACTTCCAGTACTCAGCTCGAAGCCAAGCGCTTGTTTGAGCATGACCCGTCTAAACATCGGGTGGTAATTGCAGAGCGCCAAAGTTCTGGCAGGGGTCGCAGGGGGCATCGCTGGGAAAGCCCTCAAGGAGGACTTTGGTGCACCCTGATCATCCCCCTACAAACAGCCCCAGATCCATTTCTAAATCTGCTACTGGGCCTCTCAGTCCAGCGCGGCCTGAGTCAGCATCTCCCCAAGTGGCCGCCGATCTCATTGAAGTGGCCCAACGACTTGCTACTCAGAGAGAAGAAATGGGGAGGAATACTCTCCGAAGTCGTCGTCACAGGGGACTCTATGGCAGTATTGATGGGTGTGGGCCTGAATCTCCAAATCTCCTCTGAAGAGCTTCACAGCTACTCTGGGGTCCCTCCTCAAGCCACGACAATCCTTGTAGAATTCGGCCACAGCCCCTCCCCAGAAGAAGCCCTTGAAAGTATCCTGAAGGAGTTCGAATTGGCGATTCAGGAGGATCGATCTCCAGGTGGGCGTGAGCGAAATCAACTGAGTACTGCGGCAATTTTGGATACCATCGGTCGCAGAATCAAATGGGTCGATAGCGAAGGGACCAGTCACTTCGGAGAAGCGATTGCATTGACCGCAGATGGCGCCCTGGAGGTGGAAGTGGACTCAGCTTCGACTTCCCACATCGTCGAACTGAGATCTGGTGAAATCCACCATCTGAGGAATGCCGACACAGATACCGAAACTGCAGAGGAGTCATGAAGAGATGAGCGCCGACAGCCCGCCAAATGGCGATTGGAAGGAGCGAAGTTGGCGCCCCTTCACCGAGAAGCATCCGGAGCGTAAGCCCGATTTTCATACCGCTGGCGGCCTCCCGGTTGAACCGATGTATCAGCTGGAACCAAAAACTCCCGGTGCTGGAGAATATCCTTTCACCCGAGGAATTCACCCAAGCATGTACCGGGGACGGCTGTGGACAATGCGGCAATACGCGGGTTACTCCTCTCCAGCAGAAACAAATGCCAGATTTCGTTACCTTCTTGAAAAGGGTCAAACTGGCCTTTCTGTAGCCTTCGACTTACCAACCCAAATTGGATTCGATAGCGATGCCCCGGAAGCACTGGGAGAAGTCGGCAGAGTCGGAGTTCCCATCAACACCATCGATGATCTCGATGCGTTACTTGAGGAGATCCCCCTCGATTCCGTCAGCATCTCGATGACGATCAATTCGACAGCTTCTATCCTGCTGTCGTTACTGATTGCCTTGGCTAAACGTAGAGGAATCGATCCGGCCAAACTTCGAGGGACATTCCAAAACGATATCCTCAAAGAATTCATCGCCAGGGGGACACAAAGGTTTCCAGTAGAACCCTCGCTGAGGCTGGTCGTGGACGTTATCGAATATTGCCAACAAGAAGTTCCAGCCTTCTACCCCATCAGTATCAGTGGCTATCACATTCGCGAAGCGGGTTCGACCGCAGCTGAAGAAATCGCCTTTACCTTGGCCGATGGAATTGCCTACATGGAGGCTTGCCGTGATCGAGGGTTGGATCTCGTTTCCGTTGGCAGGAGGCTCTCATTCTTCTTCAATTCACATAATCAACTTTTTGAAGAAGTCGCCAAGTTTCGAGCAGCACGAAAGATGTGGGCGCAGATCTGCAGAGATCGCTTCGATCTCACCGACGAACGTGCCTGCCAGTTACGCTTCCACAGCCAAACAGGTGGATCGACCCTGCAGGCGATGGAGCCCTCTAATAATGTGGTTCGAGTGACCATCCAGGCGCTTGCTGCCGTATTGGGAGGAACCCAATCCCTTCACACAAATAGCTGGGACGAAGCCTTGTCACTTCCCAGCGAAGAAGCCGCAAGGCTGGCTTTGAGAACCCAGCAGATTATCGCCAAGGAATCCGGAGTGGCAGACTGCGTCGATCCACTGGGTGGTTCACCCTTTATCGAAGAGCTGACATCAAAACTCGAATCCGAGGCTCAATCACTGATCGATGAAATCGATCAACGGGGGGGAATGCTCAAGGCGATTAGCGATGGTTTCATTCGTCGAGCCATCGAAGAGAGTGCGTACAAGGCTCAGCTGGATCAGGATTCCGGTGCGACCACCCCTGTGGGTGTCACCTCCGATGGAGAAATCCCTGATGCTCCCTTTAGCGTCGATCCTGCTGTGGAATCTCAGAGGAAAAGTGCGCTAAAAGAGCACCGGGAGCAGCGCAATCAAGACCTCGTCGATCATCACTTACAGAAAATTGAAGATGCAGCAGGGCAGGACACAAATATGATTCCGGTTATGATCGAGGCGTTGGAAGCAGGGTGCACTTTGGGTGAACTCTGCAAGACCCTCACTGGAGTTTTTGGGGAGTTCCAAGACCATGGCTAGAAGCGGACCGATACGCGTTCTATTGGCAAAACCGGGTCTCGATGGACATGATCGAGGTATCCGCCTCGTCCTCCGTGCCTTGCGCGATGCCGGTATGGAAGTGATCTACACCGGATTAAGGACGACTCCTGAGCAAATTGTCCGCGCCGCAATTGAAGAAGACGTTGAAGCGATCGGGCTTTCAAGTCTATCTGGCGCGCATGAAACTCACTTTCTCGAAGTATCCCGACAACTCAAGTCAGAAAACGCGACAGACATCCTTCTCTTCGGTGGAGGGATCATTCCTCAACAGGATTTGGAGCCATTGAAGTCCGCAGGCTTTGATCATCTTTATCCTCCAGGAACTCCATTGGAGCAGATCGTCTCTGATCTAAAATCCCAACTTCGCCCAGGTGAGAGCGAGTAGCCAAATGCTTCAAAGTCTCACCATCGATCACGTCGGCATCGCCGTCAAATCTATCGACGATTCACTGAAGTTTTGGGCAACTGGACTTGGTGCAGAGACTAGCCACAGGGAGGAAGTGGCCTCACAGAAGGTCATCGTCGCTTTCCTGGATACTGGTCAGGGAAAAACCGAACTTCTAGAACCGACTAGCCCTGATTCCCCAATCGCTCGATTTATCGATAAGAAGGGCGAGGGAATCCACCACATCGCTTATCGTACTCCTAACCTTGCTTCGACGATGAGCCGATTGATTGAGGATGGAGCGAGGTTGATATATGACAAGCCCCAACCAGGGAGCCACGGAACCCAAATCAACTTTGTTCACCCCGCTTCTGCAGGAGGTGTATTGGTTGAACTCGTGGAGTACCCCACACGAGAGGAGCTCTCCTGATGAAGGAGAAGAACCGGATCGAAACCCGCAATCGACTGGAAGCTTCCAGAAGCGGTGGCGGTGAAGCACGCATCGAGAAACAGCATAAATCCGGAAAGTTGACCGCGAGAGAGCGAATTGAAGTTTTCCTCGACCCCGGGACCTTTCAGGAAATGGATGCGATGGTGACCCACCGTTGCACTGACTTTGGTATGCAAGACCGTAAAACTCCCGGCGATGGTGTCATCACCGGTTGGGGAGAAGTCCACGGCCGAAGAGTTTTTCTGTACAGCCAAGATTTCACCGTTGAAGGAGGAAGTCTTTCGGCGACAAACGCAGCTAAAATTTGCAAGATTATGGAGATGGCGATCAAGTCTGGAGCCCCACTGATCGGTCTTAACGACTCCGGTGGAGCAAGGATCCAAGAAGGGGTCGCAAGCCTTGGTGGATATGCAGACATCTTCCTGCGCAACACTATGGCTTCCGGAGTCGTCCCACAGATCAGTGCGATTCTCGGACCATGTGCAGGTGGCGCGGTGTATTCACCGGCTCTCACCGATTTCATCTTCATGGCCGATGGGACTTCTTACATGTTCGTCACAGGACCCAACGTGGTCAAAACGGTCACCCATGAAGAGGTCACCCAGGAAGAGTTGGGGGGAGCTCAAACTCATGCTGCGAAAAGTGGGGTTGCCCACTTCCGTTGTAGAGATGATCGACACACTCTGGAAGAGATCCGCAAATTACTCTCCTATCTGCCCGCGAATAATCTCGAAGCTCCTCCTGTGGTTGACAATAGTGATCCCATCGACAGAACCGACCCCGCTCTCAGCGACGTGATTCCTGACAATCGAGAGAAGCCGTATGACATGCACGAGATTCTCCGGTCAGTCGTCGACAGAGACTCCCTTTTCGAAGTCCAACCGGAATATGCTAGGAATGTCATCACTGCATTTGCCCGAATGGATGGAAAAACTGTTGGTATCGTTGCCAATCAACCTTCTGTCCTTGCTGGCTGTCTCGATATTCAGGCCAGCGTGAAAGCGGCTCGATTTGTCAGATTCCTCGATTGTTTTAACATTCCGATTTTGACCTTTGTTGACGTTCCTGGATTCATGCCAGGAACGGACCAGGAATGGAACGGAATCATCACCCATGGCGCAAAACTTCTTTACGCATACTGCGAGGCCACTGTCCCAAAACTGACAGTGATCACCCGTAAAGCATATGGTGGAGCGTACGACGTCATGTCCTCAAAACATATTCGAGGGGACCTGAATTTCGCTTGGCCGTCTGCAGAAATCGCAGTGATGGGAGCGAAAGGTGCTGTCGAAATACTCTTCCGTAAAGAGATCGCATCGTCGGAGGATCCAGCCCAAGTCGCAGCAGATCGCACCCAAGAATATGAAGATTTGTTCGCCAATCCTTTCACAGCCGCTGAACGTGGATACGTGGATGCGGTGATTGAAGAACCTGAGACGCGAAAGAGATTGATTGAAGGGTTGAGACTACTGGCCGGCAAGCGCGACAGTAATCCACCCAAAAAACACGGGAATGAGCCGCTGTGAGCAACAAATCAGCCTCTCCTATTAAAAAGGTTCTTGTCGCAAACCGCGGAGAAATCGCGATTCGAGTTTTTCAAGCTTGCCGCGAAAGAGGGATCGAAACTGTCGCTGTGCACTCGGAAGCAGATCGTTCTGCCCCCCACCGCTTTGCCGCGGATGAATCTTTCCTGCTCGGCCCTGCGGCTCCAACGGAATCCTACTTGAGAGTGGACCGACTCCTCGAAGCAGCCAAACATACCGGAGCTGATGCGATTCATCCCGGTTATGGGTTTCTGGCTGAAAATGCCGAGTTCGCCCGCGCAGTCGAATCAGCAGGGCTCACTTTCATTGGCCCGACTCCGAAACAAATTGAATCGATGGGAGATAAAGTTCGGGCACGGGAATTGATGAAAGCCGCTTCTGTACCGGTGATCCCCGGTACGGAAAGCCCCATCGATAATGAAGCGGAACTGCAAGCTGCTGCGAAAGAGATCGGCTACCCCCTACTGTTAAAAGCAGCCGGGGGTGGAGGCGGTAAAGGCATTCGACGTGTCGATTCAGATGACGAACTGGTCTCAGCTTGGGAGCGCACCCGATCTGAAGCAAAAGCATCTTTTGGAGATGACCGGGTTTACATCGAGCGACTGGTTCAAAATGCCAAACATATCGAAGCTCAAGTGGTCGGCGATGGTCATGGATCCGTATGGTTTTTGGGAGAGCGGGAATGCTCCATCCAGCGTAATCAT